>NZ_JBEXNM010000114.1:0-16054 GCF_040611095.1 Streptomyces sp. NPDC003077
GATGGCGGGACCGGCCCGTCATCGCCCCGGCCTCCGCGCTGGGGCTCCTCGGTGGAGTCTCGCGGTGATGCTCCGCGCCGGGGCCAGGGCTGCGGCTCCTCGGCCGCTGCGACGGTCCGCGCGGAGCGTGCGGCGGTGCCTCGTCTCCGCGCCGTCTCAGCCGATGGTGACGACGCGTGCCCACGGCGGGGTGCGGACGTAAGTGGGGTCGTCCTCGTCCACGGCGCCGGCCGGGCGGGGGAAGAGGCCGACGACGGTGCGGCAGGGAGGGGGCGTGGAGGGCCACGGGGTCTGGGCGTCCGTCAGGGCGACGATCACGTCCGGGCGGGGCTGGGAGCGGAGCGCCCGGGCGAAGCCGGAGCGGAGGTCCGTGCCTCCGCCACCGATGAGTTCGATGCTCTCGGCGCGGCACAGGGGGACGGCGACTCCGGCCGCCGCGTCGCAGGAGATGACCGACACCAGGTCGCGCCGCCCGCCCACCGCGCGCGAGATCGCGGCCACCTCCAGCAGCGCGCTGCCGAGTTCGGCGTCGCTCACCGATCCGGAGGTGTCGATCACGACGCAGACCCGGGGCGGCGTGCGGCGCAGGCTCGGCAGCAGCACCCCGGGGACGCCGGCCGAGCGCCGGGAGGGCCGCCGGTAGCTGTGGTTCTCGGCCGTCCCGGCCGCGCCGCCCGCCGCCGAGCGGACCGCCGCGCTCAGCAACTGCCGCCACGGCTGGGGCGGGTGGAACGCCTCCTCCGCCCACCGGCGCCACCCTTCGGGAGCGTTGCCCGGCCGGCCCTTGATCCCCTCCGCGACCCGGAAGCGGATCGCGTCGCGCTGCTGCCTGCTCAGCCCGTGTGCCCCCTGTGGCCCCAGTTCCCACGGCCGCGCCTGTCCGTCGGCGCCGCTGCCGCAGTCCAGCCAGGCCAGTTCCGCGGTGAGCCCGGACATCGAGGCCGTCCGCAGGTATTCCTCCATCAGCAGCCCGTCGGTCAGCCCCAAGTGCGACGGCAGCACGGCCCCGGTGGGCAGGGGCAGGCCGTCTCCGTAGATGTCGTCGTTGATCTCGAAGTCGGCGGCGATGTTCCGGCGCAGCCTCTCCCAGCTTTCGGACGAGGTGGCCCCCGTCCCGTTCCGCTCGCCCGGCCCGGGTTTCCCGTGCTCGCGCGCGTACCGGTCGCCACGCCCGTGCTCGCGCGCGTACCGCTCGCCGCGTCCGTGGTGGTCGCGGAGCAGGTGGGAGACCTCGTGCACCCAGACGCCCGCCAGTTCCTCCAGCGGGGTGCGTGCCACGAAGCCGGGGGAGACGTAGCAGCGCCAGTGCGCGTCCACGGCCATCGTCGGCACCGACCGGTCCTCCACCACGTGGAGCGCGAACAGGGCGTCGGCCAGGTAGGGGCGGACCTTGACCGCGTGCAGCCGGGCGGCCAGCAATTTGTCCATGTCGAGGGCGAGGTGGGGCCTGCTGGAGTCGGTTGGCGTGGTCCGCGCGGGCCGGGGCATCGGGCGCGGTCCCGGGCGCTTCGCGGCCCCCGTCATCGGCCCGCCCCCGCCACCGCGTCGGCCGCCGCCGTGACCCGCCGCACCGACCGGTCCGCCCGCTGCGACAGGCCCACCACCCCGGCCAGCCGCTCCACCGCCTCCGGGACCTCCCAGTCCTCGCGCCGCAGCGCGGCCAGCGTCGTCGCCGGGGCGACCAGCAGGTCCGGGGCGCCGGTCTCCAGCGCGCGGACGAGTACCGCCCACGCGGCGTCCCATCGCTCCCGCTCCGGCCGCGCACCGACGGCGGCCACCACCGCCTCCAGCGCCGCCTGCCGCAGATCGCCCCGCGCCGGCAGTTCGGCGGAGGCCGGATCGGCCAGCAGCGACTCCGGGTCCGGCAGCTCCATCCGGTCCAGATGGGCCAGGAGTTCAAGACCCGGCCCGTCCCCCACCGCGCCCCGCACCAGCAGCGCCAGCACCTCGCGGGAGACGCGGGCCGCCGTGCCGAAGGCCAGGAGGGTCAGCGCGGCCTCCCAGCTGCGGGGCGAGGGCCAGGCGCCGCCGCGCCGTGTCTCGGTGCCGGGCAGCCGGTGGATCAGCGTCGGCCGGGCCTGGAGGAACCCGCAGACCGCGCGCCGGGCGAACTCCACCGCCTCCGGCAGCCGTCGCGGCACCAGCCGGGGCAGCTCGGCCCGGGGCCAGACCCCGCCGAGCCCGCGCACCACCACCTCCGGGTCGTGCGCCCAGTGCAGATGTACGAACCGGTTGGCCAGCGGCGGGCTCAGCTCCCACCCGTCCGCCGCCGACGCGCGCGGGTTGGCGGCGGCCACGATGCGCACCCCCGGTGGCAGTCGCAGCGCGCCGACCCTGCGCTCCAGGACGACCCGGAGCAACGCGGCCTGGACGGCCGGGGTGGCGGTGGAGAGCTCGTCCAGGAAGAGCAGCCCCCGCCCGGCCCGCACCAGCTCCACGGCCCACTGCGGCGGCGCCATCGGCACCCCCTGTTCCGCCGGGTCGTCGCCCACGATGGGCAGTCCGGAGAAATCGGACGGCTCGTGGACGCTGGCGATGACCGTGGTCAGGGGCAGGTCCAGGGACGTGGCGAGCTGGGTGAGGGCCGCGGTCTTGCCGATGCCCGGCTCGCCCCACAGCAGGACGGGCAGGTCGGCGGCGACGGCCAGGGTGAGGGCTTCGAGCTGTTCGTCGGGGCGGGGCTCGGTGGTGGTGGTTCGCAGGAGAGCCAGGAGTGCGTCGGCGGTGGCGAGGTGGGGGTCGGCCGGGGTGGCGTTGGTGGAGGTGGGTTCGGGTGTTTCGCCGGTCGGGGCGGTGGTGGGTGCGAGGGTGCGGGAAGTCATGGGCGTCACCTGGGTGGTTCGGGGAACGGGGTGGCCCGTTCCGGATGGCGTGGGGGTGCGGCGCGGTGTGCGCGCGGCAGGGGATATGGGGGATGGGTGGGGGAGGGGAGCGGGACGGCAGGCGCCGGTAGGCCACCAGCCGGTGGGCTGGCGAGGCCGGTGGGTCAGCAGGCAGCAGACAGCAGGTCAGCAGGGCGGGCGAGTCAGCTGGGGCGGTAGGCCGCAGCAGGTCACCAGCCGGTGGGTCAGCAGGCCAACAGATCAGCAGGCCGACAGATCAGCAGGCCGACAGGTCAGCAGGCCAGCAGGTCAGCGGAACAGGCTGAAGCGGGGCCGTGACCGGATGCTTCGCTTGCCTGACGACCCGGCGCGCACGCGGCGGTCGGGCCGGGGACGGCGGCCCCCTGCCGCCTGCCCGCCGCCCGGGACGTCCCCGCCCTCCACCGCGGCGGCACCGGGGCGCACGGCGACGAGCCCCGCACGGAACAGACCGGAGTCGACGCGTCGCGCCGCGGCCGATTCCAGGGCGTCCCGGAGCGGCCCGTCACGCAGGACCGCCCCGGGACCGAGCAGCCCCTCGACCACGTCCAGCGCCCCCACGACGTCGCCGTGAGCGAGCCGCTCGTGGACCGCGGGCAGCGCCTCCGGGGCGCGGTGCGCCGCGTCGATCGCCCGCAGGCACGGCAGTCCCGGCCCGCCGAGCGCCATCAGCAGCTCCTCCCGGCGGAGTTGGGTCGGGTCGTGGTCGATCGGCGTCAGCACGCCGTCCCGCAGCGCGATGCGATGCACCTCGCCCCGGCACTCCACCCGGTGCGGATCACCGGGTGGAGGGGCAGGGGCGGGTCCGGCCACGGGCGCCGCCCCGACCATCGATGCCGGTCCGGCCACGGATGCCCGCCCGACCATCGATGCCGGTCCGGCCACGGATGCCCGCCCGACCATCGATGCCGGTCCGGCCACAGATGCCCGCCCGACCGTCGATGCCGTTCCGGAGGCCGTCAGCGCCGTGGCGACGAGCGGATGCAGCCGCTCGGCCGGGACCAGCCCGGCCCGCAGCAGTTCCAGGTCCGGAAGGACCCGGGCCGCCGCCTCCGGTAGCACCGGAAGCGCCGCGACCTCCTGCGGCGGTAGCACTTCCCGCAGTGGCCGCAACGTGGGGGCGTGGCTGTCGTCGGGGGCGACGAGTTCCCACACGGCGCGGTGCCGCGCACCGAGCCGTACGGTGAAGGCCCCCCGGGCGGCGTGTCCCTCGGCCCGCAGCAGCAACTCCGCCTCGGCGGCCCACCTGGCCACCGCCCACGGAGAACCGTTCGGCGGCAATGGGGAGTCGGGCGCGCGGGATCGGCTCGACGGCACCCCGTCGGCACCGCACCGCCGGGCCAGTTCCCCGCTCCGCGCGGCGTCCCACAGGTGCCGGTGCAGGTCGAGGCGGAAACGCCGGGCGGGACGCGGGTGCGGATGGTGCGCCGGGCCGCCGCTTCCGGCCCCCTCCCACAGGGTCAGGGACATCCGCTGGCCGGCATCCGCCCACGGTGGCGGCGTCCGCACCACCAGTTGGAGCGGCGTGGTGCCGGAACCGGGGTAACGGGCCAGGCAAACGGTCAGGCCGGGCCGGAGCCGCCCGTCGGGGGCCACCCGCGGCATGTGCCAGCGCAGCAGGTCCGGCGCCAGGCGCCGCAGATCCGCACGGAGGCGGGTGACGAGTTCGGTGCCGTGGCGGTCGCGCACGGCGCGCAGATCGAGATCGACGTCGATCCGGGCGGCGGCGCAGGCCCCGGCCCAGTCGCCGACCGCACGCCGTGCGGTCGCGGTCTCGATCATGGACGGTGGCACGGCGTACTCGCGCACGCGCTGCCACATCAACAGGTGGGACGGAAACTCGTTCGCGAAGTGAGGTGCCATCAGCACTCACCTTGCGCGAACGATTCCCCCAATCCATACAAGGAGAAGTTCTTCATCGCTTGCATGATAACCATACTTACGCTGGCTCGGGAAACGCTTCTTGGCGCCATGGGCAGGTGCTCCCGCACTGCACCGCACCCGTCGAGGATCCGCGCCGCACGCCGCCTACGGGGCGGGGACGCCGCGGGTCGGCGGATCAGCGGATCGGGGAATCGGCGGATCGGCGGCATCCGGCCTGTCGGCCGGGAGGAGAGGCGTACCCCTGTGGGCGTCCAGGATCGGGCGGTCGCCCTTCGCGCGGCGCGGCGTCACCGTTAGCGGGTGCGAAAGGGCCGTCGCCGGACAGGGGGTTGCGCGGTCCCCACACCGTTCCCCCGGGCGTGAGCCGGTCTTCCGCTTCCGGACCGGGCCCGCGAGCACCCCGCTGTCCTCGGTCTCCACGACGGTGACGGCCGGCCCCTCGTCGTGGGGCCCCGTGTTCGGCCCGCGCGTGGCCCGCACGGTGAGGGGCCGTCCGCGCTCGGTGCCGTCTCCGGGATCGCCGACGTGGAGGCGTCGGAGGGAACGCCCCGCGACGTGACGGGGCGCTTCGGGATCCGAGCGGGGCTGACGGCGGCGTACCGGACCGGCGTGGCGTAAGTCGTCGATCGAGGGTGAAGAACCAGGCCGGAACGCGAGCCGGGTCACGGCCGGTGCGCATCGTCATCCCGCCGGGCGCCGCCCCGGTGACGGTCAGCCGGTGGCGCGCGTCGCCGCCGTCCTCCGCCGCGCCGGTTCCTCGGCCGACCGCTCGTACGCGTTCCGCACGGATGCGAGACGGACGGTGTGCGAAGCCGCGTCCGGACCGATGTGAGACGGACGGTGTGCGAAGCCGCGTCCGCACCGATGCGAGACGAACGGTGAGCGAATCCCCCTCCGCACCGACGTGAGACGAACGGTGTGCGAAGCCCCTCCACCAACCGGATCTACCCCTCGGGTGCCGCCACTTCGGGAAGCCGACCGCGCCGGACGAATCCGTGGTCCTGGTTGACGGCGAACTCGTCCTCGGCGGTGCGCCAGGTGCCGGGCTGCCCTTCCAGCCGGTCGATCGGGTGGAAGCCCTTCCGCCGGGCCCGGCACGTCGCCGATCCCCGCCAGGCGTCGACGACGTGCCGGAGCCGCGGCGCGGGATCGTCATCACGGACAGCCCCGCCCCGCGTCTCCGGCCCGTCGCAGGGAACGGTTCCCCCTTCCCTACCGCACCCGACGACCCACCCCCACGGCGGCCGGCAGCCCCGGTGCACCCGGCGAACGCCACGCCCGCGTTACGCTCCTCCGCCGCGTAACGCCTCCGCCCGACAGAAGTCCGTACGGACGCGCCCTGCCCCATCGACGGGCATGGACGGGCATGGACGGGTACGGACGGGTATGGACGGAAGCACCGAACGGCGGGTCCCCTGACACTTCCCACGCCTTCGTCGGTTCCGCCGCGCACCTCTCGGCGTACGAACGCGCCCCATACCCAGGACATCGCGATTGTGAACGTGTTGTTTCCCCTTTCCGGTCCGCGCGCCGCCCGCGGGAGCGTTCCCATCGCGCGGGCGGCCGAAAAGACGCTGGTCGCGCCGTGTGTGGGGGAAGCGTGCCGCGTAAGTGTGTAGTTCTCCGGTACTTGATCGAGTAGTGGCAGCGGTGATCGCGGCCTCCTAGAGTCACTGGCGCATTTCGTTCGAAAGAAAATGCGGGTTGGTGATGAAAGGAAAAGCAGTGGCCGTCCGCCGCAATTTCCCTCTGACCTCCTACCAGCGGGACATCTGGGCCGCCGAGTCCCAGGCACCGGATGATCCGCAATTCAACGTCGTCTTCAAAGAGCGCATAACCGGCCGGGTGGACGCGGCCGAACTCCACGCCGCCCTCGTGACCTGCCTGCGGCGCAACGACGCGTTCTCGCTGCGCGTCGACGAGCGGGACGGGGTCCCGTTCCAGTGGTACGAGGACCCGGCCGACACGGACGAGTGGGTCGAACGGGTCGACCTCGTGGGAGCGGAGGACCCGCGGGCGGCCTGCGACGCCTGGCACGAACGCTCCCTGGCCGAGCCGCTTCCGCCGCGCCGCGCCCGGCTGTTCCGGGCCGCGCTGCTGCGGGAGAGCGACGACGTGCTGCACGTCCACGTCAACGCCCACCACCTGATCGCCGACGCCTGGGCGCTGAACCAGCTCAGCCTCCAGACCTGGGCGGAGTACCGGCGGCGCACCGCCGGCCAGGACTCCTCGGACACGCCGCCGCCCGCCCTGTCCGAGCTGGTGGCGGCGGACGCCGCCTACCGCGACTCCGCCGACCGCGAGCGGGACCGCGCCTTCTTCCGCCGCGCCCTGGAGACGGCGGTCCCCGCCCTCTTCCGCCGCGACGGGACGAAGCTGCCCGAGGGCGCGCCGCGCCGCGCCCGCCACTCCTTCACCGTCGACGCCGCCGACGTCAAGGCCATCCGGGCGGACGGCAGTTCACCGTTCGCCTTCGTCGCGGCTGCCTTCGCCGCCTACTTCTCCCGGATCCACCGCTCCGAGGAGCTGGTGCTGGGCGTTCCCTTCCTCAACCGCCACTCCGACCGGGAGCGGGAGACCGTCGGCCAGGTGGCGAACAACCTGCCGCTGCGCGTGACCGTCCCCGCCGACGCCACCCTCCACCAGGTGGCGGGGGAGGTGCGGGCGGCCACCGGGGCGCTGCGCGCGCACGAACGGCTCGCGCTCGGCGACATCCTGCGCGACCGGCCCGCCGACCCCTCCGGCAGGCGTCAGCTCTTCGACGTCACCCTCTCCTACCTGCGCCACCCCGCGCCCGTCCTGCCGGCGGGCGTGGAGCGGGAGCCGTCCGTGCTGGCGCCGGTGCACCACCAGGACGCGCTGTCGGTGATGATCCACGCGCATGACGACGACGGGGACCTGCGCGTCGACCTGGACTACGCGCGCGACGTCTTCGACGCCGACCTGCCCATCGAGGCGACGGCCGCGCACCTGCGCGCCCTCATCCGGCGCGCCGCCGAGCGGCCCGAGGTGCCCCTCGGCGAGCTGAGCCCCCTCGACGACGCCGAGCGGGAGCGGTTACTGGACTTCGGCCGGGGCCCCGACGTCCCCTTCGCCGAGGACCGCACCGTGCACGGCCTCATCGAGGAGCAGGCGGCCCGCACCCCCGACCGGATCGCCGTCACCGCCGACGACCCCGCCCAGGCGCTGACCTACGCGGCGCTGGACGCCCGCGCCAACCAGGTCGCGCGCGCCCTGCGCGGCCACGGCGTGGGCCCCGGCGACCGGGTCGCCGTCCTGATGCGGCGCGGCCCGCACCTGCTGCCCGCCCTGCTCGGCGTGCTGAAGTCGGGCGGCGCGTACGTACCGGTGGACCCCGGCTACCCGGCCGAGCGCATCGCCTTCCTGCTGGCGGACAGCCGGGCGAAGGTGGTCCTGACGGACGGGGACGCGCCGGCGTCCCCCGAGGCGGACACGCCCATCCCCCACCTCCGCACCGCCGACCTCCTCACCGGCCCCGACGGCCCCGTCGAGCCGACGGCCGGTCCCCGCGACCTCGCGTACGTCATCTACACCTCCGGTTCCACCGGCCGCCCCAAGGGCGTCATGGTCGAGCACCGCTCGGTGATCAACCGGCTGGCCTGGATGCAGCGGCGCTACCCGGTCGGCGAGGGCGACGTGCTGCTCCAGAAGACGCCGATCTCCTTCGACGTGTCGGTGTGGGAGCTGTTCTGGTGGGCCATCGAGGGCGCCGGGCTGGCGCTGCTCCCGGTGGGCGCCGAGAAGGACCCGCGCGGGCTCGTCCGGACGCTCACCGAACGCCGGGTGACCACGGTGCACTTCGTGCCGTCCATGCTCGGCCCCTTCCTCGACCTGCTGGAGGAGTCCCCGGACCTGCTGCCGGGCCTGTCCTCGCTGCGCCGGGTCTTCTGCAGCGGCGAGGCGCTGCCCGCCGCGCGCGCGGAGCAGTTCCACCGCGTCTTCGCCGCGCAGGCGGAGCCTCCGCTGCTGGTCAACCTGTACGGGCCCACCGAGGCCACCGTCGACGTCTCGTACCACGACCTGCCCGCCGACGGCACGCGCCCGGTGCGCCGGGTGCCCATCGGCCGGCCGATCGACAACACCCGTCTGTACGTGCTGGACGCGCACGGCACCCCGCAGCCGGCCGGCGTCCCCGGCGAGCTGTGCATCGGCGGCGTCGGCGTGGCGCGCGGGTACCTGGACCGGCCCGAGCTGACGGCGGAGAAGTTCACCGACGACCCGTTCGTGCCCGGCGGCCGGCTCTACCGCACCGGCGACCTCGCGCGCTGGCTGGCCGACGGCGAGGTGGAGTACCTGGGCCGGATCGACGGCCAGGTCAAGATCCGCGGCAACCGCGTGGAGACGGGCGAGGTGCAGAACGCCCTGGCGTCCGTGGACGGCGTGCGCGACGCGGTCGTGGTCGACGCGCACGCGCCGGAGCGCGGCACCTACCTGGTCGGCTACTACGTGGCGGACCAGGAGCGGGAGCACGCCCACCTGCGCGCCGCGCTGCTGGAGACGCTGCCGGAGTTCATGGTCCCGGCCCACTTCGTCCGCATCGAGCGGATACCGCTGACCCCGAACGGCAAGGCCGACCGCCGGGCGCTGCCCGCCCCCTCGCTCCCCACCGCCGACCCGGCCCGGCGCACCGCGCCGCGCAACGAGACGGAGGAGACGCTGGCCCGCATCTGGGCCGAGGTGCTGGGCACCGGCGAGCCCGTCGGCGTCCACGACGACTACTACGTCCTGGGCGGCGACTCCATCCTCATGCTCCGGGTCCGCGCCGCCGCCGAACGCGCCGGTCTGCGCTTCGAGCTGACCGACCTGATGCGCCACCCGACCGTGGCGGGGCTCGCCGAGCACACCACCGCCGCACACGACGCGGCCGACCCGGAGCCGGAGCCGTTCGCCCTGGTCTCCAGCGTCGACCGGGCCCGCCTGGAGGGCCGTGCGGACGCCTACCCGCTGACCCGCCTCCAGCTCGGCCTGCTCTACCACAGCCGCGCGCAGGAGAACTCCGCCGTCTACCACGACGTCTTCCAGTACTCCTTCGCGATGGAGTGGGACGAGCCGCGCTTCCGGCGCGCCTTCGCCCGGCTCGTCGCCCGCCACCCGGTGCTGCGGTCCTCCTTCCACCTGGCCGGCTTCTCCGAGCCGTTGCAGGTCGTGGACGCCGAGGTGCCGCTCGCTTTCGACGTGGTGGACCTGCGCACCGCCGACGAGGCCGAGGCCCGCGCGGAGATCCGCAAGCACGTCGACGAACACCGCTACGTGCGGTACGAGTTCGACCGGGCCCCGCTGTACTTCCTCAGGGCCCACCTGTGCGCCGAAACCGTCGAGCTGGTGCTCAGCTTCCACCACGCCATCCTCGACGGCGGCAGCGTCGCCAACCTCGTCCGCGAACTCCTCCAGGACTACCTGCACGACCTGGGCCAGGACATCGAGGCCGTGCCCGACCTGGACCTGCCCTCGCCGGCGCACCACGTCGTCGCCGAACGGCGGGCGCTGGAGTCCGAGGAGACCCGCGCGTTCTGGCGCGAGCGGCTGGAGGGGGCCCCGTTGCCCCAGCTGGACGCCTTCACGCCGCACCGCGCCCCCGGCTCCGAGGAGCTGCTCACCCGCCGGGTCGACCTGCCCGGCGACCTGACCGAGGCGGTCCGCGATCTGGCTCGCGCGCACGCGCTGCCGGTCAAGTCCGTGCTGTTCGCGGCGCACTGCCTGACCCTGCGGCTGTTCTCCGGCACCGCCGACCTGACCACCGGCCTGGTCACCCACGGCCGACCGGAGCGGGAGGGCGCCGAGCGGATCGCCGGCCTGTTCCTGAACACCATGCCGGTCCGCCTGGACACCGCCGCCGGAACCTGGCTCGACGTCGTCCGCGAGGCCTTCCGCCAGGAGCGGGACAGCCACCCGCACCGGCGCTACCCGCTCAGCTCCATCCAGGAGGACCTGGGCACCACGGTCCTGGAGACCGCGTTCAACTACATCCACTTCCGCCAGCTCTCCGACGTCTACCGGCTCCCCGGCGTCACCTCGCTCGGCTTCCACGCCTGGGAGGAGACCAACTTCCGGCTGCTGGTCAACGCGGTCACCGACCCGGCCGACGACAGCGTGTGGCTGCGCATGGACTTCGCCGGCCGCACCTTCACCGCCGAGCAGGCCGACCTGTACGCCGACGCGTTCACCCGCGTCCTGGACCGCGTGGTGAGCCACCCGGACGAGGCACCGGACTTCGCCTTCCTCGCCCCGGAGCCCGCCGCCGCCCTCCCGGCCGCCGCCGCCCGGCCCGACGTCGTCCGCGGCGTCGCCGACCGGGCTGCCGCCACGCCGGACGCCACCGCCCTGGTCATGGGCGAGGACCGGTGGAGCTACGCGCGGCTGGCGCAGACCTCCGACCGGGTGGCGCACGCCCTGCTGGGACGCGGCGCCGCGCCCGGCGACCGGGTCGGCATCGCCATGGACCGCTCGCCCGAGGCGATCGCCACGCTCCTGGGCGTCCTGAAGGCGGGCGCCGCCGCCGTGCCGCTGGACACCGCCTACCCCCGCGAGCGCATCCGCTCGATGCTGGAGCAGGCCGCCCCGGTCACCGTCGTCGCCCACACCGCCCACGCGGACCAGCTCGCCGACGGGCCAAACCTGCTCCTCGCCGAGGACCTGTTCGGACCCGACGCGACCGCGCCCGAGGCCGTCCCGCTGCCCGAGATCAGCCCGGACAGCATCGCGTACGTCCTGTTCACCTCCGGCTCGACCGGCGCGCCCAAGGGCGTGGCGATGCCGCACCGCTCGCTGGCCAACCTCATCGCGTGGCAGAACGGCATCCCCAGCGGCGTCGTGGGCGGGAACACCGTCCAGTACGCCCCGTCCAGCTTCGACGTCTCCTTCCAGGAGGTGTTCTCCACGCTGTGCGGCGGCGGCACGCTGGTGCTGGTCGGCGAGGACGTACGGCGCGACATGCCCGCCCTGCTGCGCCTGCTGGACCGCGAGGGCGTCGAGCGGCTGTTCATGCCGTACGTGGCGCTCCAGCAGTTCGCCGAGGCCGCGGACGCGCTGGGCACCGTGCCGCGCCACCTGAAGGCGCTGATCTCCTCCGGTGAGCAACTGCGCGTCACCGACGAGATCCGCCGCCTGTGCGCCGCGCTGCCCGGGGTGATCCTGGAGAACCAGTACGGCCCGACCGAGTCGCACGTCGTCGCCTTCCACACCATGAGCGGCGACCCGGCCGCCTTCCCCGCCCTGCCGCCCATCGGCGTCCCCGTCGCCCGCACGCGGGTGCACGTCCTGGACGAGCGGCTGCGGCCGGTGCCCCCGGGCGTCAAGGGCGAGCTGTACCTGGAGGGCGACTGCCTGGCGGAGGGCTACCTCGGGCGGCCCGACCTGACCGGGGAGCGCTTCATCCGCCCCGCGGGCGAAGACGGGCCGCGGCTGTACCGGACCGGCGACCTGGGGTTCGCGCTGCCCGGCGGCGGCGAGGTGGTGTGCCTGGGCCGCTCCGACTCGCAGGTCAAGGTGCGCGGCTTCCGCGTGGAACCGGCCGAGGTGGAGCTCGCCATCACCCGGTTCGCGGCCGACCACCCGGGCCTGACCGAGGCCGCGGTCGTCGCCCGGCGCCGCGAGGGCAACGACTCCTTCCTCGCCGCCTTCCTGGTCGGCGACCCGGACACCACCGACGTGGCGGCGCTCGGCCGGCAACTGCGGACCGTGCTCCCGGAGTACATGGTGCCCTCGCACTACGAGTGGCTGCCCGCCCTGCCGCTGACCCCCAGCGGCAAGCGGAACGACGCGGCGCTGCGCGCGGCCCCGCTGACCACCGGCGCCTCCGGCGACACCACCGCCCCTCGGGACGCCTACGAGCGCACCCTCGTCGAGATGCTGAGCGAACTCCTGGGGCTTCCCACCCTGGGCGTCCACGACAACATCTTCGACGTGGGCGGCACCTCCCTGACCGCGATGCGGCTGGTCGTCCTCATCGAACAGCGCTACGGCGTCAACGTGCCGATGTCGGAGTTCGTGGCCGCGCCGACGGTCGCCGAACTCGCCGAACGGCTGCGCTCGGACCGCGCCGAGGTGGCCTTCGACCCGCTGGTGCCCATCCGCAAGGACGGCGACCGGCGCCCGCTGTTCTTCGTCCACCCCATGGGCGGCAACGTCCTGTGCTACGTGCGCTTCGCCAAGCACCTGCCGCCGGGCCGGCCCTTCTACGCCTTCCAGGCGGCCGGCGTCGACCCGGGCACCGAGCCGCTGCGGGACGTGGAGTCCATCGCGGCCGGCTACATCGCCACCATGAAGCGGGTGCAGCCCGAGGGGCCGTACCTGATCGGCGGCTGGTCCTTCGGCGGCTTCGTGGCCTTCGAGATGGCCCGGCAGCTTCGGGCCGCGGGCGACGAGGTCGGACGGCTCGTCCTGCTGGACACCACGGCGCTCAACCCCGGACGCCGCCTGCGCACGAACGACGACGCGCTGCTGGGCTGGTTCTTCTGGGAACTGCTGTGGCTGCACCGCGGCGGCGACTCCCCGCTGGAGATCATCCCGGCCGAACTGACCACGCTGGACGAGAAGTTCGACTTCATCGCCCGGCTCGCGGTCGACGAGGGCGTGCTTCCCGCCGGCAGCACCGGCGCGGTCGTCCGCCGCCTCTTCCACGTCTACGAGGCCAACTGGCGCGCCGCCTTCGCCTACCGCCCCGAGATCGTCGACCAGGACATGACCCTGATCAAGGCCGAGGAGCCGCTGCCGGAGGTGCTGGACACCATGCACTCGGCGATCGACAGCATGCACAAGGACCCGGCCAACGGCTGGCGGCAGCGCACCAGCGGCGACCTCAACCTCGTGGTGGTGCCCGGCGACCACCTGACGATCATGGAGGAGCCGTACGTCGGCCACGTCGTCCGGGTCGTCTCCGACCTGATGGGAGAGTGACATGACGCAGCACACGTCCAAGAAGATCCTCGTCGTCGGCGCCGGGATCGGCGGGCTGACCACCGCCGCCGCCCTGCGCAACGCCGGCCTGGAGGTGGAGATCTACGAACGGGCCGGCGCCCTGAAGGCGGCGGGCTCGGGCCTGTCGGTGATGAGCAACGCCATCGCGGCGCTGGAGTCCATGGGCCTGGACCTCGCCCTGGACAAGCGCGGCGAGGTGCTGCGCTCCTACCACGTCCGCACCTCCCGCGGCCGGCTGATCAGAGAGTTCCCCTTCCCGAAGATCATCCGCAAACTGGGCGTCCCCAGCGTCCTGATCACCCGCTCCGACCTCCAGGAAGCCCTCCTGGAAGCGACCGCGGGCATACCGATCACCTACGGCGCCACCGCCGAGAGCTTCACCACCGACGAGGCCACCGGCCGGGTCACCGTCCGCTTCCAGGACGGCCGCGAGGCTCACGGCGACGCGCTGATCGGCGCCGACGGCTTCCACTCCGTCATCCGCCGGCAACTCCACGGCCCGGAGGGCTCCCGCGACAGCGGCTACATCTGCTGGCTCGCCGTCATCCCCTTCGAACACCCCCGCCTCACCAAGGGCTCGGTCACCCACTACTGGGGCAGCGGCAAGCGCTTCGGCCTCGTGGACGTCGGCGGCGGGCGCGTCTACTGGTGGGGCACCAAGAACATGCCGCCCCGCGAGTCCGCCAACTGGCGCGGCGGCAAGATCGACGTGCTGCGCTCCTACGCCGGGTGGGCCGACGAGATCCGGCATGTCATCCAGGCCACGCCCGAGGAGAAGATCATCCCCGTCCCCTCCCGCGACCGCGTCTTCCTCGAACGCTGGGGCCGCGGCCCGGTCACCCTCCTCGGCGACGCGGCGCACCCGATGCTCACCAGCCTCGGGCAGGGCTCGGCCATGGCCATCGAGGACGCCGCCGTCCTCGTCCGGCACCTGGCCGGAGCCGAGGACATCCCCCGCGCGCTGCGCCGCTACGAGGACGACCGGCGGGAACGGGCCCGCGGCATGGTCGAGGCCTCCCGCTCCATCAGCACCTTCGAACAGTCCGAGAACCCGATCCGGCGCCCGGTGCGCGACGCCACCTTCCGCTTCATGCCGGACGCCCGGCTCACCCGCACGCTGGAGGGCGCGCTCACCTTCCCCGCGCCCGCCTTCTGAACGCCCGCCGGAGCACGAGCAGCAGAAAGGAACAGAACATGCCAGGCAAGTTCGACGGTGACGCACTGCCGCCATCCCTGAAGGACCGTGCCGTGCTGGTCACCGGGGCCTCCTCGGGGCTCGGCCGGGCCTGCGCGCTGCACCTGGCGCGCGTCGGCTTCCACGTCTTCGCGGGCGTGCGCAAGGAGGCGGACGGCAAGGAACTCGCCGACGCCGCGCCCCCCTCGCGGCTGACGCCGGTGCTGGTGGACGTCACCGACGAGGAGTCGGTCACCGAAGCCGCGGCACGGGTCGCCGACGCCACCGGCGACCGGGGGCTGTGGGGGCTCGTCAACAACGCGGGGGTCTGCGTGTCGGCCCCGCTGGAGTGCGTCACCCCCGAGCGCCTGCGGTGGCAGCTGGAGACGAACGTCGTCGGGCAGCTCACGGTCACCCGCGCGTTCCTGCCGGCGCTGCGGCGCGAGGGCGGCCGGATCGTCAACGTGACCTCCGGACTGGGCAGCGTGGCGCTGCCGTTCCTCGGCGCCTACGCGTCGGCCCAGTTCGCCAAGGAAGCGCTGTCGGACGTGCTGCGGCGCGAACTGCGCGCCGGCGGCGTGCACGTGAGCGTGGTGCAGCCGGGCGCCATCATGACGCCGATCTGGGGAAAGGTCGGTGACGTGGGACGCGCCGCGCTGGAGAACGTGCCCGAGCGCGTCGCCGACCTCTACCGCGTCCCGTTCACCCGCTTCCTGCACCAGAACGAGGAGCACGCCCGGCGCAGCCGGACCCGGCCGGAGGACTTCGCCCGGACGGTGACCAGGGCACTGGTGACCGCCCGCCCCCGCCCCCGCTACCGCGTCGGCGCCGACGCCCGGAACGCGAGCGTGCTCGCCCGGGTGCTGCCGGATGTGGTGCTGGATCGCTATCTGAGGGCGATGGCTTCGTGAGGGAGTGCTACCGGGGAGGGGAAGCCTCTGCCGGATTGCTACTGGGGAGCGGGTGCTTTCTGGCGAAGTGCTATCGGTGAGCGGGCACTTTCTGAGGAGGCGGTATTGGTGAGCGGTTGGCTTCTGAGGGGCTGCTGCGTGGGTGCGGTTGGCGCCTGACGGGCCGATATCCGCGTCACGTCGGCCGCGTCACGTCGGCCACGCTGGGTGGAGGCAGCGCTTCGTGGCAGGCCGCGCCCGGCGACTCACACGGGGAACTCGGCGCCCCGTTCGGGGAGTCCGGCAGA
>NZ_JBEXNM010000115.1:0-14423 GCF_040611095.1 Streptomyces sp. NPDC003077
ACCGCTCGGTCCGTGGGCCGTACGGGCGCGCCCCCGTATGGAGGCCCCCGGTTGCGGGCGGACGGGGCCGTGACGGCCCGGTACGGCGGCGCCGTCCCGCGCCGCCGCCCACGCCCCGGCCCCCGGCGCCGGGCCGCGGCAGCTCTCCCGGATGACGGCCACCCGAGTGACGCAGAACGCACGGGCCGATGACCGGCGTCGCGGGCGGAACATTAGACTCGGCAGACCGGCAGGGTCGCTGAGCTTCATGCAGACGAACCGGCCGTATCGGGAACAAAGCGAACCGGCCGTACCACCTCGTATCGGCTCGAACCAGCTCGACAGCAAGGAGGCACAGTGCAGCAGGTGCCGCGCGATGCGCGACGATCCGGTGCGGCGGCGGGTGACGGGCGGACGCTGCTGGCCCGCATCAAGGGACCGCGTGACCTGGACCGGCTCCGCCCCGAGCAGCTGGCCCGGCTCGCGGGGGAGATCCGCACGTTCCTGGTGGACGCCGTCTCCAAGACCGGCGGCCACCTGGGCCCCAACCTCGGCGTGGTCGAGCTGACCATCGCCCTGCACCGCGTCTTCGACTCCCCGAAGGACAAGGTGCTCTTCGACACCGGGCACCAGTCCTACGTGCACAAGCTGCTCACCGGCCGCCAGGACTTCAGCGGCCTGCGCAGCAAGGGCGGCCTGTCCGGCTACCCCTCGCGCGCCGAGTCCCCGCACGACGTGATCGAGAACAGCCACGCCTCCACCGTCCTGGGCTGGGCCGACGGCCTGGCCAAGGCCAACCAGCTCACCGGCCGCAAGGACCACGTCGTCGCGGTCATCGGCGACGGCGCGCTGACCGGCGGCATGGCCTGGGAGGCGCTGAACAACATCGCGGTCGCCAAGGACCGCCCGCTCGTCATCGTCGTCAACGACAACGAGCGCTCCTACGCGCCCACCATCGGCGGCCTGGCCAACCACCTCGCCACCCTGCGCACCACCGACGGCTACGAACGCTTCCTGGCCCGCGGCAAGGACCTGCTGGAGCGGACGCCCGTCGTCGGGAAGCCGCTGTACGAGACGCTGCACGGCGCCAAGAAGGGCCTGAAGGACTTCATCGCCCCGCAGGGCATGTTCGAAGACCTGGGCCTGAAGTACGTCGGCCCGATCGACGGACACGACATCGAGGCGCTGGAGTCCGCGCTCCAGCGGGCCAAGCGGTTCGGCGGCCCGGTCATCGTGCACTGCCTCACCCAGAAGGGCCGCGGCTACAAGCCCGCCGAGCAGGACGAGGCCGACCGCTTCCACGGCATCGGCGTCATCCACCCCGACACCGGCCTGCCCGTCGCCGCCGGCGGCGCGAGCTGGACCTCCGTCTTCGGTGACGAGATGGTCGCGCTCGGCCGGGAGCGGGAGGACATCGTGGCGATCACGGCCGCGATGCTCCAGCCGGTGGGCCTGGCCAAGTTCGCCGCGGAGTTCCCGGACCGTGTCTACGACGTGGGCATCGCCGAGCAGCACGCCGCCGTCTCCGCGGCCGGGCTCGCCACCGGCGGCCTGCACCCGGTCTTCGCCGTGTACGCCACCTTCCTCAACCGCGCCTTCGACCAGGTCCTCATGGACGTGGCGCTGCACAAGTGCGGCGTGACCTTCGTCCTGGACCGGGCCGGGGTCACCGGCGACGACGGCGCCTCGCACAACGGCATGTGGGACATGTCCCTCCTCCAGGTCGTCCCCGGCCTGCGGATCGCCGCGCCGCGCGACGCCGACCAGGTGCGCGCCCAGCTCCGCGAGGCGGTCGAGGTGGACGACGCGCCGACCGTCGTGCGCTACTCCAAGGGCAAGGTCGGCCCGGCCGTCGAGGCGGTGGGCCGGGTCGGCGGCATGGACGTGCTGCGCGAGCCGGGTGCCGAGGTGTCGCGGCCGGATGTGCTGCTGGTGTCGGTGGGCGCGCTCGCCCCGATGTGCCTGGAGATCGCCGATCTGCTCGACAAGCAGGGCATCTCCACCACCGTCGTGGACCCGCGCTGGGTCAAGCCGGTGGACCCGGCCCTGCCGGGCCTGGCGGCCCGCCACCGCGTCGTCGTCACCGTCGAGGACAACAGCCGCACCGGCGGCGTGGGCTCCGCCATCGCCCAGACGCTCCGCGACGCGGGCGTGGACCTCCCGCTGCGCGACTTCGGCATCCCCGAGCGCTTCCTGGACCACGCCTCCCGCAAGGAGGTCATGGCGGAGATCGGCCTCACCGCGCCGGACATCTCGCGGCAGGTGACGGGGCTGGTCGCCCGGCTGGACGGCCGCTACGAGGACGAGGCGGAGCCGGCCTCGTCCGAGGCGGCGCCCCAGGATGCCGCTCGGGCGGAGGTCGCGCCGCGGGACTGAGGCCGTTGCCGTGGCCCGTCCGGATCTTTCCGGGCGGGCCATGTGGTGTTTTGTCCTTCGGTGGGGTGCGGGGCTTTGCCACCTGGCGGTGCGGTTTTGCCATCTGCCGGTGCGCGGTTTCGCCACCTGCCGGTGGGGGGTGGTTCGCCTTCGGCGGGAGGAGGTGTGTGGGGCGGACGCTTCGTTGTTTACGGGGTCGGGGCCGCCCCGGGGTACCTCCTCGCGGCATTTGCGCTGTCCCGACGCGATGTAGGAACCGGCCGACACGCACCTGTCCGCTGCGGGGGCACCCCGGTGCGTCCCCTTCCGTGGGATGCGCGTCCGCCCCTTTGTGGGGGGTGGAAAGACACGGGCCGGCCCGCCTCAGGCCGGTGCCGTTCGTGGGCACGGAGGGCCGTCGTTTGGTCGTTGGGGGCAGGAGGTCACCGGTTCCGACTGACCTTGCGGGCCAAGTCGGTGAGGCTTGCTGTGTGTTGTCCGTCCTGCACTTTCCGTCCGTATGGAGGACGGTCCGCCTCCGTGAGCGGCACGCGGAAGACGGTGTACTCATGGGCGGCGTGCGCGGTGGCCACGTATACGGGAGGTGGAAAGGGCCTTGTCCGGATAGGGCTGGCCACGTTGGCAGTTTTGTGCCCTCGGGACCCTGTAGCGGGCCGACCCGAATCTTTTTAACCCCCCACAAGGGGCGGACGCGCAACCGGCGTAAGGGGACGTCCCGGGGTGCCCCCGCAGCGGACTGGGGCGCGGCGGCCCCGTCACAAGATGTCGTCGGGGAGGCGCAACTGCCGCGAGGAGGTACCCCGGGGCGGCCCCGACCCCGAAACGCACCGGGCGTCCGCCCCACCACCTCATCCCGCCGAAGGCGGCAAACCCCCACGCCAGGGATTGCGAGACAGAGGGGGCTGCCCGCAGCCGATCGGTGAGGTCACGCGCCGTCGGCCGGAGGCCGTAGGGACCCGGAGGGCGCCACCGGCCCAAGCAAAGCGAACCGCCGTAAGCGGCGTACGCAAACAGCCAAGGGGCCCGTCCGGAACGAAAGCGGCCCGGACGGGCCCATCGGCGTGGCGACCGTCCCTCACGGCGGCCCCCTCGCCCGGTCGGCCGTGCCGCTCGGTGTCCCGGCCACGGACCCCACCGTCCGTACCGTCACTCGTCCACGTCCTCCGCGGCCTCGCGCTCGGCCGCCTCCCGGGCGCGGCGGCGGACGACCGAGCACGCTGCCGCGGCGCTGCCCGTGAACGCCGCGAGAACCAGCCACGGCCGGTTGAGCCGGTGGCCCGTGGCGTGATCGACCGAATAGCGGCCGGGGCCGGCCAGGCCGAGCGCGGCGGCCACATAGCCGAGGAAGGCCGGGTATTCGTAGCCCCCTGAGGTGACGAAGAACCCGGCCGGCGCGTGCACGGACACCGCGCCCGCCATCGCCCCGGCCGCCGCCGCGCCCGCGGCCGGCGTGGCGAGCCCCAGGGCCAGCAGCGTGCCGCCGCCGGCTTCGCCGAGCCCGGCCGCGAGGGCGCTCTGCTTGGCCGGTCTGAAACCCATCTGCTCCATCGCGCCCGCCGTGCCGTCCAGACCGTGCCCCCCGAACCAGCCGAACAGCTTCTGCGTCCCGTGGGCGAACAGCACGCCGCCCGCCCCCAAACGCAGGGCGAGCAATCCGAGGTCGTGGCGGCGGGTGTGCGTCATGCCGGGCTCCTGTCCGGGGTGCGGGACGGCGGAATCGAGGGGAGGGGTCTGGGAGGACGGCCGGACGGGCCGGTGCCGGACGGCGCCCGTCCCGGGCCGTACGCGATCCAGTCTCGGCGCGCTCGCCCGCCCCCGCCGCGCGGGACGGCCGTACGAGTGGTCGCGGGTCCGGGTGGCCGTCCACCACCCGCCTTCACGGGTGCGTCCCTGCCGTCCGGCACTCCGCCGCCCCCGCCCGCTCCCGAGCCACGCGGAATCCCGGCCGTTCCGGGGTCCCGCGGCGCCCGGCCGTTCCGGTGGGGGTGGCGGTCGATCAGCGGGAGGTACCCATGACCAGTCCACAGAAGGTGACCAGTCCACAGAAGGTGGGAGGCCGCGGCGGCGGCCTCTTGCGGACCAAGTCGGTCGAGCAGTCGATCGAGGAGACCGACGAGCCCCGGCACGCCCTGCGCAAATCCCTCTCCGGCCTGGACCTGACGGTCTTCGGCGTCGGCGTGATCATCGGCACCGGCATCTTCGTGCTCACCGGGAAGATCGCCAAGGAGACCGCGGGCCCGGCCGTCGCGTTGTCCTTCGTCCTGGCGGGGGTGGTGTGCGCGCTGGCGGCGCTGTGCTACGCGGAGTTCGCCTCCACCGTGCCGGTCGCCGGGTCCGCGTACACCTTCTCGTACGCGTCGCTGGGCGAGCTGCCCGCCTGGATCATCGGCTGGGACCTCGTCCTGGAGCTGGCGCTGGGGTGCGCCGTGGTCGCCGTCGGCTGGTCGGGGTACATCCGCTCGCTGCTGTCCTCGGCGGGGTGGAACCTCCCGCCGGAGCTGTCCGGAACGCACGGCGGAGTGCTCGGCTTCGATCTGCTCGCCTGTGTGCTGGTGCTCGCCCTGACCGGCATTCTGGTGCTCGGCATGAAGCTGTCGTCCCGGGTGACGTCCGTGGTGGTCGGGGTGAAGGTGACCGTCGTGCTGATCGTCATCGTCGTCGGCAGCTTCTTCATCAGCGGCGCCCACTACCGGCCGTTCATACCGCACGCCCGGCCCACGGAGGGCGGCGGGGGGATGACCGCGCCGCTGTCCCAGGACCTGTTCGGGTTCGTGCCGTCGAACTTCGGCGTGATGGGCGTCTTCGCGGCGGCGGCGGTCGTCTTCTTCGCCTTCATCGGGTTCGACATCGTGGCCACGGCCGCCGAGGAGACCCGGAACCCGAAGCGCGACATGCCGCGCGGCATCATCGGCTCGCTGCTGATCTGCACGGTTCTGTATGTCGCCGTTTCGGTCGTGGTCACCGGCATGCAGAAATACGACAAGCTGACCGTGGACGCGCCGCTCGCCGACGCGTTCAAGTCCGTCGGGCACCCCTTCTGGGCGGGCGTGATCAGCTTCGGGGCCGCCGTCGGGCTCACGTCGGTGTGCATGATCCTGCTGCTCGGCCAGAGCCGGGTCTTCTTCGCCATGAGCCGCGACGGGCTGCTGCCCCGCTTCTTCTCGCAGGTCCACCCGCGCTTCGGGACGCCGTACCGCTCGACCGTCCTGCTGGGCGTCGTGGTCGCCGCCGTGGCCGGGTTCACCTCCATCAACACGCTGGCCGAACTCGTCAACATCGGTACCCTCTTCGCCTTCCTCGTGGTCGCGGTCGGCGTGCTGATCCTGCGGCGCACCCGGCCCGACCTGCCGCGCGCCTTCCGGACACCGCTGGTGCCGCTGGTGCCGATCCTGTCCGTGCTGGCCTCGCTGTGGCTGATGCTGAACCTGCCCGCGGAGACCTGGCTGCGGTTCGGGATCTGGATGGTCGTCGGTGTCGTCGTCTACGCCGCGTACGGGCGTCGGCACAGCCGCATCGGGAAGGGGCGGCGGGGCGCCGGCGGGACGGTGCCGCGGCAGGCCCGGGAGGAGGCCGAGCCGCCGGCCGGGTGAGCGCCGAGCCCGTGCGGGCCGGGTGAGCGCGGAACCCGTGCCGGCCGGGGGATGACCGCCCTCGGCCGGCGCCCGTGACGGTTTCACCCGGCGGAGCCCCGTATGTCGTCGCTCGCGGCGGTGTACGGGGCTCTAGCGTGCTGGGCATCATGCCGTCCGTCCCGCGTACCCGCCCGCGCCCCGAACTCGGCCCGCAGCGGCACCCGGGAGCGGCGGTCGCTTTGCCCCGCCCCGCCTTCTGGCCGCGTCTGCTGGCCCTCGCCGTCGGCCTCGCGTCGTTCACCCGGCTGCCGTCCTTCACCCAGCCCTTCTGGAACCCGGACGAAGGGTTCCTCGCCACCCAGGCCCGGATGCTCGCGGCGGGCGGGACGCTGTACGAGACGGTCGTGGACCGCAAACCGCCGCTGCTGCCCTGGCTGTACGAGGCGGCCTTCGCCCTCTTCGGCGACCGGTCGCTGTGGCCGCTGCGGGTCGCGGCGATCCTCGCCCAGGTGGTGACGGCCGTGCTGCTCGCCGCCGTGGCCCGGCGCCGCTGGGGCGACCGGGCGGGCCGCGCCGCCCCGGTCCTGTACCTGCTCGTCTCCATCGGACTGAACCCGCAGGACGGGCAGGCCGCGAACTTCGAGGTCTTCCTGCTTCCGTGGACCGCCGCCGCCCTGTGGTGCGCGGACCGCGCCCGCTGGTACGGCGCCGGGCTGGCGGTGGCCGGAGCGCTGCTCACCAAGCAGACCGGGGGCGCGGCGCTGCTGCCCGTCCTGTGCCTGCTGCGGTACGCGCCGGGGGGCCGCCGCCGCGCCGCCGTGCTGCTCTCGGCGGGGCTCGCCGGGCCGTTCGTGCTCGTCGCGTGCCTCACCGAGCCGCGGCGGCTGCTGTTCTGGACGGTCACCGGCTCCGGCGCGTACGCCGACGTGGCCGGATCCGTGCTGACGGCCGCCGGGCGGGCCGCGGGCAACACGGCGCTGGTGGCGGCGGCGTGCGCGGGCCTATTACTGCCACTGCTGCGGTGCCGTCCCGATCGTGCCACCGGGCTGTGGCCGTGGCTGGGGGCGTCCGCGGTGGGCGTGGCAGTCGGGTTCCACTTCTTCGGCCACTACTACGCGCAGATACTGCCACCCCTGGCACTGCCGGCGGCCGGCGCGCTGGCCCGGCTGCCGGCGGGCGCGACGCGCCGCTCGCTGCTGCTGTGCGGGGTGTCCTGTGGCGCGTTCTGGGGGTGGGGGCTGGTCGCGCAGCCGCCCGACCTGCCGCACGCGCGGGGGGTGGTGGCCGCCGTGCGGGCCCGTACGGAGCCGCGCGAACCGGTGCTGATCTGGGGGATGCACCCCGAGCAGTACTGGCTCGCGGACCGCGCCCCCGGCAGCCGCTTCCTGACGGCCGGGCTGCTCACCAACTACAGCGGCGGCCGGGGCCCCGCCCGGGTCGGCCCGGCCCACGCCGTCCCCGGCACCTGGCCCACCTTCCGCCGCGAACTCGCCGCCCGGCCGCCCGCCCTCGTCGTCGACGACTCGCGCGGCGCCCCGTACGCCCCGTCCCGCACGCCCGCCCTCCGCGCCTTGCTGCACAGCCGGTACGAGCGGAGTGGCGTGGCGGACGGGGCGGTGTTGTATGTGCGGAGGGCGGGCTGAGGGGTGGTTGTCTCTCTGTGGGACGGTTGACTCCCGTCCCTGACGCGTCCCTGACGGCCCCTCACCCGTCCTCGCGGCGGCCCCGGCTCCGGACGGTTCGCGGCCCGGCCACGCGGGCGCCCAGCGCCCGTACGCGCTCGCGCAGCTCCCGGTCGGCCGTCACCACCAAACAGTCCCGTGAGCGCCCCTCGTCCGCCACGAGCTGGACGATGCGGTCGTCCCCGCTCCCGGGCGCCGCTTCCACCCGGACGCCGGGGACGGGCGGGACGCCGCGGGCCGCGCCCTCCACGACGAGGACGAGTTCCAGCGGGGGATCGACCAGGCCGGGCAGGCCGCCCTCCTCGTACCCGGTCAGCGCGTCGCGCAGCCGCTCGGCGGCGCCGCGCCGATCCCGCCACCAGCCGTCGGGGACCGAGCCGACGACGTTCGCCGCATCGACGATGACCAAGGGAAGCATGCGGTCAGCCTGCCATGCCCCGGTCCGTGCCACTTCGCCGCCCCGGAGGGGACGCGTCCGTGTCGGCCGTCAGAGAGGAGTTGTCCGTATCCGTCCGTCGAGAGGAGGCGTCCGTATCCGTCCGTCGACAGGAGTGTCCGTATCCGTCCGTCGAGACGAGGTGTCCGTATCCGTCCGTCGCGCGAGCGGGGCCCAGGAGGCGCGTCCGGCCTCGTACGTCCCATAGGCGCGCGGCAACCGGCCCCCGAACGACCGAAGCCCGGCCCGGCACGGAAACCACCGTGTCCGGGCCGGGCATCCGCTCGGCGCTGCAGAGGCGCTGCAGAAACGCTGCAGAGGGACTACGCCGGGACGCTAGCCAGCCCCCGCTCCAGGAAGCGCTTGCCGTTGACGCGCTCGGAGACGCCCTCGCGGTCCAGGTACGGCGTGACGCCGCCCAGGTGGAAGGGCCAGCCCGCGCCGGTGATCAGGCACAGGTCGATGTCCTGCGGCTCGGCGACCACGCCCTCCTCCAGCATGAGGCCGATCTCCTGGGCCACCGCGTCCAGGACGCGGGCGCGCACCTGCTCCTCGGTCAGCTCGACGTCGCCCTGCTCCAGCAGCGCAGCGACCTCGGGGTCCAGCTCCGGCTTGCCGGAGTCGTAGACGTAGAAGCCGCGCTTGCCGGCCTTGACGACGGCGGCGAGGTTGGGGGAGACGGTGAAGCGGTCCGGGAAGGCGCCGTGCAGCGTCTCGGAGACGTGCAGGCCGATGGCCGGGCCGACCAGCTCCAGCAGGACCAGCGGCGACATCGGCAGGCCCAGCGGCTCGACGGCCTTCTCGGCGACGGCGACCGGGGTGCCCTCGTCGATGACGTTCTGGACCTCGCCCATGAAGCGGGTCAGGATGCGGTTGACGACGAACGCCGGGGCGTCCTTGACCAGCACCGCGGTCTTCTTCAGCGACTTGGCCACGGCGAACGCGGTGGCCAGCGACGCGTCGTCGGTCTTCTCCGCCCGGACGATCTCCAGCAGCGGCAGGACCGCGACCGGGTTGAAGAAGTGGAAGCCCACGACCCGCTCGGGGTGGCGCAGCTGGGAGGCCATCTCGGTGACCGACAGCGAGGAGGTGTTGGTGGCGAGGATGGCGTGCTCCGGCACGACCGCCTCGACCTCGGCGAACACCTGCTGCTTGACGCCCATCTCCTCGAAGACGGCCTCGATGACGAAGTCCGCGTCGCCGAACGCCGCGGCCTTGTCCAGGGAGCCGGTGACCAGGCCCTTGAGGCGGTTCGCCTGGTCCTGGTTGACGCGGCCCTTGAGCTGCAGCTTGTCGATCTCGCCGTGGACGTAGCCGACGCCCTTGTCGATCCGCTCCTGGTCGATGTCGGTCAGCACGACCGGCACCTGGAGGCGGCGCGCGAACAGCAGCGCGAGCTGCGAGGCCATCAGGCCCGCGCCCACCACGCCGACCTTGGTGACCGGGCGGGCCAGCGCCTTGTCCGGGGCGCCGGCGGGCCGCTTGGCGCGCTTCTGCACCAGGTTGAAGGCGTAGATGCCGCTGCGCAGCTCCTCGCCCATGATCAGGTCGGCCAGCGCCTGGGACTCGGCGTCGAAGCCCTGCCGCAGGTCGCCGTTCTTGGCGGCGGCGATGATGTCCAGCGCCCGGTAGGCGGCCGGGGCGGCGCCGTGCACCTTGCCGTCCGCCAGGGCCCGGCCGCGCGCCACGGCCGCGTCCCAGGCCTCGCCGCGGTCCACGTCGGGCCGGACGACCTCGGTGCGGCCGGTGAGGACGGACGCGGTCCACTCCAGCGACCGCTCCAGGAAGTCGGCGCCCTCGAAGATCGCGTCGGCGATGCCCAGCTCGTGCACCTGGGCGCCCTTGAGCTGCCGGTTCTGGTTGAGCGCGTTCTCGATGATCACGGTCACCGCGCGGTCCGCGCCGATCAGGTTCGGCAGCAGCGTGCAGCCGCCCCAGCCCGGGACGAGCCCGAGGAAGACCTCGGGGAGGGAGAAGGCGGGCAGCGCCTTGGACACCGTCCGGTAGGTGCAGTGCAGGCCGACCTCGACGCCGCCGCCCATGGCCGCGCCGTTGTAGTACGCGAAGGTCGGGACGGCCAGCCGAGCCAGCCGCTTGAAGACGTCGTGGCCGGTGGTGCCGATGGCGAGCGCGTCCTCGTGCCGGGTCAGCGCCTCGATGCCCTTGAGGTCGGCGCCGACGGCGAAGATGAACGGCTTGCCGGTGAGGCCGACACCGACGATCTCCCCGTCCGCGGCCTCCTTCTCCACCTGGTCGATCGCGGCGTTCAGGTTCGCCAGCGACTGCGGGCCGAAGGTGGTCGGCTTGGTGTGGTCCAGGCCGTTGTCCAGCGTGATCAGCGCGAACCGGCCCGCGCCGTGCGGCAGGTCCAGGTGGCGCACGTGCGCCTGGGTGACGACCTCGCCGGGGAACAGCTCGGCGGCCTTCTTCAACAGCTCAGCGGTGGTGCTCACTTGCCTGCCCCCTCGTGGTGCGGGTTCTCCCAGATGACCGTGCCGCCCATGCCGAAGCCGACGCACATGGTGGTGATGCCGTACCGGACGTGCGGCTGCTCCTCGAACTGCCGGGCCAGCTGCGTCATCAGGCGCACGCCCGACGAGGCGAGCGGGTGGCCGAAGGCGATGGCGCCGCCGTACTGGTTGACGCGCGGGTCGTCGTCGGCGATGCCGTAGTGGTCCAGCAGCGACAGGACCTGGACGGCGAACGCCTCGTTGATCTCGAACAGGCCGATGTCGTCGATGGTCAGACCCGCCTTGGCGAGCGCCTTCTCCGTCGCCGGCACCGGGCCGATGCCCATGACCTCGGGCTCCACGCCCGCGAACGCGTAGGCGACCAGCCGCATCTTGACGGGCAGGCCCAGCTCGCGGGCGACGTCCTCGGCGGCGATCAGGGAGGCGGTGGCGCCGTCGTTCAGGCCCGCCGCGTTGCCCGCGGTGACCCGGCCGTGCGGACGGAACGGCGTCTTCAGGCCCGCCAGGTTCTCCAGCGTGGTGCCCGGGCGCATCGGCTCGTCGGCGGTGGCCAGGCCCCAACCGGTCTCGCCCGCCTCGGCGTTGGTGCGCCGCACGGAGATCGGCACCAGGTCGGCCTGGATCTTGCCGTCGGCGTACGCCTTGGCGGCCTTCTCCTGGCTGCGCACCGCGTACGCGTCGGCGCGCTCCTTGGTCAGGTGCGGCAGGCGGTCGTGCAGGTTCTCCGCCGTCATGCCCATGAACAGGGCCGACTCGTCGACCAGCTTCTCCGAGACGAACCGCGGGTTGGGGTCCACGCCCTCGCCCATCGGGTGGCGGCCCATGTGCTCCACGCCGCCCGCGACGGCGATGTCGTACGCCCCGAAGGAGACGCCGCCCGCGACCGTGGTCACGGCCGTCATGGCGCCCGCGCACATGCGGTCGATGGAGTAGCCGGGGACCGACTGCGGCAGGCCCGCCAGGATGCCGGCGGTGCGGCCCAGGGTCAGGCCCTGGTCGCCGATCTGGGTGGTGGCGGCGATGGCGACCTCGTCCACGCGGGCGGGGTCGAGGTCCGGGTTGCGGCGCAGCAGCTCCCGGATGCACTTGACGACCATGTCGTCGGCGCGGGTCTCGTGGTAGATGCCCTTCGGGCCCGCCTTGCCGAACGGGGTGCGGACGCCGTCGACGAAGACGACGTCCCTAGCGGTACGAGGCACGTTGGCTCTCCTCCAGGTGCGGGATGGCACTGCTGCGGGGCGCGCTCACGGCGCGCCGCCCACCGTCATGCTACTTGCGGGTAACCACGCTGCCCAGCCCCCTCGGCGGGAGCGTCGAAGGTCACATCGCGAGACGGGGTGTCCGGTGACGGCCCCCGATGCGCTCTTTCTGGCTGGGGATCGGCGCGTTTATCGGCCGTGTCGGGGCATTTGACCGGTATGGGTCCGTTGTGGATCTAAAGTTCGCCTATGACGGGAAAGGAGACGCGTATGGGTGTGCGCAGGGCGGAACGCGGGGCGGGCGCGCCGGAAGCCGGGCCGGCCCCGGGGCGGCGGCCGGGTGTGCCGCGGGCGGTCGCGGTGGTGTGCGCGGTGGCGGCGGCCGGGGCGCTGGCCGCCGGGTGCGGGGACGACAACGGCGACGGCGGAGGCGGCAACGCGAGCGCGTCGGGGACGGCGTCGGCGTCCGGCTCGACCTCCCCGTCCCCCTCCGGCTCCGGCTCCGGTACGGCGTCCCCGTCCGGCTCCGGTTCACCGTCCGAGCGGCTGACCGAGGACCAGGCCGAACGCAAGCGGCTCGTACCGCAGGCCAAGGTCCCCTACGACAAGGCGATCGTCACGGCACTGGGCGCGGTCTCCGGCGCGAGGCTCGTCCACCTGGAGCTCAAGCAGCACTCCGGCGCCACCCCGCAATGGGAGACCGAGGTCGCCAGGGACGACGGCACCGCCTCGGAACTGAGCGTCGACGCCGTCTCCGGCAAGGCGAGCAACCCGCAGAGCAAGCATCAGGACGACGAGGACAAGCGCAAGCTCGCCGACCGCCTGCGCGAGGCCGACGTCACGCCGCAGCAGGCGACCGATACCGCCACCGGCCGCAAGAAGGGCACCGTCACCGACGTCGAGCTGGAGCGCGACGACAACGATCGGCTCATCTGGTCCGTCGACGTGGTGACGACGGACGACTGGAACAAGACGACGTACGACATCGACGCGACCAACCGCAAGGTGCTGCGGGAGCACGTCGACCGGGATTGAGGGGACCGCTGCCGGGGCGGGCACCGGCTCATACGGCGGCGCGGGACGGGAGCGGTCGGGCTCCCGCCCCGCGTCTGTTTGCGTGCGCCCCGCTGCCTGTATGCGTGCGCCGTGTCCGTATGCGTGCGTCCCGCTGTCCGTATGGGTGCGCACTGTGTCCGTAAACGGGCCGCCCCGCTGCCTGCATGCGTGCGCCGTGTCCGTATGCGCGCACCCCGCCGTCCGTATGCGTGCGGCGTGCGGCTTCGTGCGTCGGATTCCGTCATCTCCGCGACCGCCTGACGGTGTGTCAGTCGCGTGACGGGTTAGGCGCCTTCAGGCTCCGCGGGCAGGCCCGCTCCCTCAGCCCCCGTCCGCCGTCAGCGCCTCCGTCAGGACGGGTGCGACCTGCTCGATCTGCCAGGGGCGGGCGCCGTGGGCCGCGAGGGCGGCGGCGACCGTGTCGCGGCTGGGGGAGGCGGGCGGCTCCCAGCACACCCGGCGGACCGTGTCCGGGGTGATGAGGTTCTCCTGCGGGAGGTTGAGCTGCTCGGCGAGCGCGGTCACCGCCGCGCGGGCCGCGGACAGCCGGGCCGCGGCGACCGGGTCCTTGTCCGCCCAGGAACGGGGCGGCGGCGGGCCGTTGAGCGGCTGGCCGGGCTGCGGCAGCTCCGTCTCGGGCAGCGCGCGGGCCCGGTCGATCGCCGCCTGCCACTGTTCGAGCTGACGGCGCCCCATGCGGTGGCCGTAGCCGGGGAGCGCGGCCAGCGCGTGCGCGTTGGGCGGGAGGTTCAGGGCGGCCTCGACGATGGCGGCGTCGCCCAGCACCTTGCCGGGCGAGACGTCGCGCTTCTGGGCGATGCGGTCGCGGGTCTCCCACAGTTCCCGGACCACCGCCATCTGACGGCGCCTGCGCACCTTGTGCATGCCCGAGGTGCGGCGCCAGGGGTCCTTGCGGGGCGGGGCGGGGGGCGCCGCGGCGATGGCCGCGAACTCCTGCCGCGCCCACTCCAGCTTCCCCTGCCGGGCGAGCTCCTCCTCCAGCGCGTCCCGCAGGTCCACCAGCAGCTCCACGTCCAGCGCGGCGTAGCGCAGCCACGGTTCGGGGAGCGGGCGGGTGGACCAGTCGACGGCGGAGTGGCCCTTCTCCAGCGCGTAGCCCAGCACGTTCTCGACCATGGCGCCCAGGCCGACCCGGGCGAATCCGGCCAGCCGCCCGGCCAGCTCGGTGTCGAAGAGACGGGCCGGGACCATGCCTATGTCCCGTAGGCACGGCAGGTCCTGGGTGGCGGCGTGCAGCACCCACTCGGCGTCGCCGATCGCCTCGCCCAGCACCGTCAGGTCCGGGCACCCCACCGGGTCGATCAGCGCGCTGCCGGCGCCCTCGCGGCGCAACTGCACCAGGTAGGCGCGCTGGCCGTAGCGGTAGCCGGAGGCCCGCTCGGCGTCGACGGCGACCGGCCCCGTACCGGCGGCGAAGGCGGCGGCCACCTCGGCGAGACCTTCGGGAGTGGTCGTCACCGGGGGGATGCCCTCGCGCGGTTCCAATAGGGGGACCGGCGCCAGGCTCGGGTCCGGAGGAGCGTCTCCGGAGCTGCGCAGTGTCGTGTCTTCTGCGGTCTTTTGGGCGTCGGTCACCGGTCAAGGGTATCTGTGGATGCGCCGCGCCCGTCGAGGGAACGTTCCCTCGACGG
>NZ_JBEXNM010000116.1:0-14303 GCF_040611095.1 Streptomyces sp. NPDC003077
ACCCCGACGGGGCGCCACGCGGGCCGGGCCGGGGCCGGTGCGGGCTCAGGCCCCTACGGACCCAAGCCCCTACGGAGCCAAACTCCTACGGATTCAGGTCCTTACGGACTCAGGCCGGTACGGCGCTCGCGCGCGCCGGGACGGTGGTGCGGCACCGGATGATGTCCCGTACCGACACGATGCCGACCGGCTCCAGGTCGTCCAGGACGATCAGATGGCGGAATCCGCCGTGCACCATGGCGTCCGCGGCCTCGTCGAGGGTCCACTCGGGTGAGGCGAAGACGACGTCGGACGTGGTGTGGGTCTGGGCGGTCTCCCGGTCGGGGTTCTCGCCCGCGCCGAGGGAGTTGAGGATGTCGCGCTCGGTGAGGATGCCGAGTCCGCTGGTGTCGGTGTCCAGGACGACGGCCGCCCCGACGCCGCGCGCGGCCATCAGGTGAGCCGCCTGACGGAGCGTGTGGGTGGGGCCGATGGTGAGGACCACCGTGCTCATGGCGTCACGTACGTGCATGGGCATGGAGTGGAGCCACCTCCTTGGTGAACCGGTTCGCCGTGCATGCCCGGCACTCGACGAGCGCCGACGGGGGAATGCACAAGTTCACAAGCTGGGGGATTCTCATGTTCACATGCGGTCGTGGCCGCAACAAGGAGCGCGGGGTGGTCGGTTCGGCCGACCGGTAACGCGGTGCGCGTATTTCGGACGGGCCTGTACGGCCTACAGGGTGCGCGCGTACGGCCCGCAAGGCGTGAGATCCGGAGCGCGGCGCGCGGAACGGGCGCCGGAGTGGGCCGCAGGAGCCGGGCACCTGAGCGGGGCGCCGGAGTGAACCCGCCGTACGGGCGCCGGGGCGCGTCATGCGAACGGGGCGGCGGGGCGTGCGCCACCCCACCGCCCCGCGAGGCGTGAACCACCGCGCCGCCCGCGGTGCCGCCCGTCCCTCAGTGCCGGCTGTCGCCCAGGTAGCCGAGCAGTTCGCCGTGCAGCAGGCCGTTGGAGGCGGCGGCGTTGCCGCTGTGCGGGCCGGGCACGCCGTCCAGCCCGGTGAACCGGCCGCCCGCCTCCTGCACGATGATGGCGCAGGCCGCCATGTCCCACAGGGACAGCTCCGGCTCCGCGCAGAAGTCCACCGACCCCTCGGCGACCATCATGTACGGCCAGAAGTCTCCGTAGGCCCGGGTGCGCCAGCAGTCCCGGCTCAGTTCCAGGAAGCCCGGGAGCTTGCCGCGCTCCTCCCAGCCGGTGAGGGAGGAGTAGGCGAAGGACGCATCCTGAGTGCGCGCCACCTTCGAGACCCGCAGCCGGTTCGCGGAGGTCAGGCTGCGGCCCGTGAACGCGCCCAGCCCCTCCGCCGCCCACCACCGGCGGTTCAGCGCGGGAGCGGAGACGACCCCGACGACCGGGCGGTCGCCGCCCTCGCCACGCTCCATCAGGGCGATGAGCGTGGCCCACACGGGCACGCCGCGCACGTAGTTCTTGGTCCCGTCGATGGGGTCGACGATCCAGCGGCGGGGGCCGTTGCCCTCGCTGCCGAACTCCTCGCCCAGGACGGCGTCCCGCGGCCGGGCGCGCTGCAAATGACCGCGGATCAGCTCCTCGGCCGCCTTGTCCGCCTCGGTCACCGGAGTCATGTCCGGTTTGGTCTCCACCTTCAGGTCGAGCGCCTTGAACCGCTCCATGGTCGCGGCGTCCGCGGCGTCCGCCAGGACATGGCCGAGGCGAAGGTCATCGTGATAGTCGGGCATGTGCGAACAGTATCGATTGCGCTACGACACCAGCCACACGACCATCCGTGCGAGGGTCGTACGGGGCCTTGACAGCCCCTGGGGACGAGTCAATTCTGTGCCGCACACCGGCCGTGCGGGCCGGGCGGCCTGGGAGGCGATGATGCCTACAGCGCGTGAATCCCTGCTGAACGCCGCCTACGCGGCGCTCGTGGACAGGCCGTGGGCGGGTGTCCGGATGGTCGATGTCGCCGCCGCCGCGGGCGTGTCCCGGCAGACCCTCTACAACGAGTTCGGCAGCAAGGAAGGGCTCGCCCGCGCCCTGGTGCGCAGGGAGACGGAGAGTTACCTCGCGGGCGTCGACCGGGCGCTGGCCGGGGACCGGGCGGCGGGCGTGCCGCCCGCCGAGGCGGAGGAGGACGCGGAGACCCGGGTGGTGGCGGCGGCCACCTGGACGCTGCGCGCCGCCCGCGCCAACCCCCTGGTCCGCGCGGCCCTCACCGGCTGCTGGGGCGAACGGCTGCCGGTCCCGCCGATGGGCCGTCAGGTCCACGGCGCCCTCCGGCGGCAGGCCGGCGCGGGCGGCCCGACGGCGGTCCACGGCGGTCCGGAGGCGGCGGAGCCGCCGGCCGGGCGGGGCGGCGGGCTGCCCGCCCAGCGCGCCGCGTTCGACGACGAGGGGCTGGGTGACGTACCGCTGCCGGGGCCGACGGAGCTCGTCGGCCGGTTCTGCGACCGGGCGGTGGCGGCCCTGGAGGCGGACTGGCCCAAGGAGGAACTCCCCGAGCTGGGCACCGCCTGCGCCACGGCGGCCCGCCTGACCCTGTCCTACGTCGTCGCCCCGGCGGAACCGGAGGAGGTGACGCGGCTGGTGCGCGACGCGTTCGCCCGGTTGCCGCGGCGGGGCGAGGGGAGGCCGGTGTAAGGGGCAGGGCGTCCGGTGTCAGGGGCAGGCACTCCGTCAGGGCCCGGGAGCGGGTGGGCGGCCGGGCGCAACCCGGAAGCAGGAGTTGCCGTGCGGCCCGACCGCCAGTGGCCGGGCCCCGTCCGCATGCTCGTCAGTGCGCCTATCGGCAGCGGACAGCCGACGCGCGCACCCGGCGACGGCCCCCGTACACGCACCGCTCGTCGGGGCCGCCCCCGATCCCACGGCTCAGTGCGCCGACCCCGACAACTGGAGCCCGATGACTCCTATGATCACCAACGAGATCGACACGATCTTCAGGACGGACACCAGGTCCCCCAGGAAGATCATCCCGTAGATGGCGGTGCCGGCCGCGCCGATGCCCGTCCAGACCGCGTACGCCGGGCCGACGTCCAGCTTGCGCAGGGAGAGCGTCAGCAGCCCGAAGCTGCCGAGGGCGAAGGCGGCGAAGGCGATGGTGGGCCACAGCCGGGTGAAGCCGTGGGAGAGCTTGAGGCACACCGCGAAGCCGGTTTCCAGGAGTCCTGCCACCACGACGAGCAGCCACGCCATGAAATTGCCTCCGTAAGACCGGTGACCGTGTCAAGCACGGTGACCGCTTCGCCAGCCTGGTGTGATTATCTCCTTGCCTCGCTCGGACGGTAGCAAACTCGCGGTTGATCAGTCGCCCCTCAGGCGCCCGTCAGTCTCCTTCGCGTCGCTCCCGGGTGGCGAGCAACCGCCGCAGTGAGTACAGGCGGGCCGGGTCGGCGTGGCCGTCGGCCACCCACTGGTCCAGCGCGCAGTCCGGCTCGTCGTGGCTGCACGCGCGCGGGCAGTCGGCGGTGCCCGGCACGAGGTCGGGGAAGGCCAGGATCACCCGCGACGGGTCCACGTGGTGCAACCCGAACGACCGCACGCCCGGCGTGTCGATCACCCACCCCGAGTCGTCCGGCAACGGCAGCGCCAGCGCCGACGTGGTGGTGTGCCGGCCGCGCCCGGTGACGGCGTTCACGTGCCCCGTGGCCCGCTGGCGGTCCGGGACCAGCGCGTTGACCAGCGTCGTCTTGCCGACACCGGAGTGCCCGACGAACGCCGTCATGTGGCCGCGCAGCCGCTCGCGCACCCGGTCCGCCGCCGCGCCGTCGGCCAGCTCCTCACGGCTGGTGACGACGTAGGGCACGCCGAGCGCCCCGTAGGACTCCAGGAGCTTGTCCGGGGAGGCGAGGTCGGACTTCGTCAGGACCAGCAGCGGTTCCAGCCCGGCGTCGTACGCCGCGACCAGGCAGCGGTCGATGAGCCGGGGCCGCGGCTCCGGATCGGCCAAGGCGGTGACGATGGCGAGCTGGTCGGCGTTGGCGACCACCACCCGCTCGTACGGATCGTCGTCGTCGGCCGTGCGGCGCAGCACGGACGAGCGCGGCTCGACCCGGACGATGCGGGCCAGGGTGTCCTTGGCGCCGGAGAGATCGCCGACCACGGCGACCCGGTCGCCGACCACGACGCCCTTGCGGCCCAGCTCCCGGGCCTTCATGGCGGTGACGGTGCGGTCCTCGATCAGGCAGGTGATGCGGCCCCGGTCGACGGTGAGGACCAGGCCCTCCTGGGCGTCCTCGTGCTTGGGGCGGATGTTCGTGCGCGGGCGGTTGCCCTTGCGGTTGGGGCGGACGCGGACGTCGTCCTCGTCGGGGTTCTTGCCGTAGCGACGCATGGTGCGGGGGGACCTCAGCCTCTCCGGGCCGGGGTCGCCGCCGGGCTGAGCATCGTTTCCCACATCGACGGGAAATCGGGCAGCGTCTTGCCGGTCGTGGCCACGTTCTCCACCTGGACGCCCTTGACGGCCAGGCCGATGACGGCCGCGGCGGTGGCCAGGCGGTGGTCCTCGTAGGTGTGGAAGATGCCGCCGTGCAGCGCGCGCGGGCGGATGTGCAGGCCGTCCTCGGTCTCGGTGACGTCGCCGCCCAGCTCGTTGATCTCCTTGGTGAGCGCGGCCAGCCGGTCGGTCTCGTGCAGCCGCAGGTGGGCGACGCCGCGCAGGGTGGACGGGGAGTCCGCCAGGGCTGCGACGGCGGCGATGCCCGGGGTCAGCTCGCCGACCTCGCTCAGGTCCACGTCGATGCCGTGGATGCGGCCGGAGCCGGTGAACGTCAGGCCGTGCTCGGTCAGCTCGCAGGAGCCGCCCATCTCGGTGAAGATCTCGCGCAGCGCGTCGCCGGGCTGCGTGGTGTGCTCGGGCCAGTCCGGGATCGTCACCCGGCCGCCGGTGACCAGCGCCGCCGCCAGGAACGGCTGGGCGTTGGACAGGTCCGGTTCGACCACCAGGTCGCGACCCAGGAGGGCGCCGGGCGTGACCCGCCACACGTTCGGCTCGCCGCCGGCCTCGGGGGTGTCCACCTGGGCGCCGACGCTGCGCAGCATGTCCACCGTCATGCGGATGTGCGGCAGGGACGGCAGCGCCGCGCCGACGTGCCGGACCTCGACGCCCTGGTTGAACCGCGGCGCGGAGAGCAGCAGCGCGCTGACGAACTGCGAGGAGGAGGACGCGTCGATGCGCACCGGGCCGCCGTCGAGGGCGCCGGTGCCGTAGACGGTCATCGGGAGGGCGCCGCGCTCGCCGTCGTCGATCCGGGCGCCGAGGGCGCGCAGCGCGTTGATGACGCCGCCGAGCGGGCGCTCGTACGAACGCGGGTCGCCGTCGAACCGGATCGGGCCGGTGGCCAGCGCGGCGACCGGCGGCAGGAAGCGCATGACCGTGCCGGCGTTGCCCACGTCGACGGTGGCCGGTCCGTGCAGGCCGGCCGGGATGACCCGCCACGCCTCGCCGCCGTCGACCGGGGCGACGGACGGGCTGGTGGCGGCGTTGGAACAGGGGGTCTCCTCGATGCCGACGCCCATGGTGCGCAGCGCCTCGGCCATCAGGAGAGTGTCGCGGGAGCGCAGCGGACGGCGCAGCCAGCCGGGCTCGGAGGACAGCGCGGCGAGCACGAGGCCACGATTGGTGACCGATTTGGAGCCGGGCACGGTGACGGTCGCGTCAACCGCTCCGGAAGCGATGGGTGCGGGCCAGAGGGCGGGAAGCGCGGGGCTCTCGGTCATGCCTCTCACTTTAATGGCTGGACCGGCCCGCAAATCTTGATCAAAAGTGGCGCAACCTGTAGGAAACACGACACTGATAGTGCGCATCGCGCCACTCTGCGCGAAGCGCGCGCCACCGGCGGGCCCGTCCGGTCACACGCCCAGCAGCCAGCGTCCCCCGCCGATCAGGCAGCAGAGCGTCACCACGTGGAACAGTCCCAGCCACACGACGGCCGGGACCTGCGTCAGCCGGGCGAGCTGGTCCGGGTCGGAGTCGGGGGCCCCGCCGTGGCGGCGTTTGCGCTGGAGCTCGAAGGGCGGCCGGACGCCGCCCAGCAGCAGGAACCAGACGACGAGGTAGGCGAACGCCGACTGCACCTGGGGATCGGTCAGCCACGAGACGAGGAGGAAGGCACCGCCCGCGAGCACGACGGTGAGCACCCCGTACGCGTTGCGGATCATGACGAGCATGGCGAGCAGCAGCGCCGTCGCCCCCCACAGCAGCGCCGTGATGTGCCCGGCGGCCAGCAGCGCGGCGCCGGCGAGACCGAGCAGCGACGGGGCGACGTACCCGGCGACGGCCGTCAGTACCATCCCGGGCCCGGTGGGCCGTCCCCGCGAGACGGTCAGCCCCGAGGTGTCCGAGTGCAGCCGGATGCCTTCCAGGCGGCGGCCGGTGAGCAGCGCGATCAGGCCGTGGCCGCCCTCGTGGGCGATGGTGACGGCGTTCCGTGACAGCCGCCACACCCGGTAGGGGAGGACGGCGGCGAGGGCGAGCGCCGCCGTGACGGCCACCAGCCAGGACGGCGGGGCGGGCTGGATGCCCACAACCCTGTCCCATACGTCGTTGATATGACCGGTGTCCATCTTTTCCCTCGCGGTGACGTGGCAATGTGGCAGGTATGTGCGGACGGTATGCGGCGAGTCGTGGGCCCGAGGACCTGGTGTCGCTCTTCGAGGTCGAGAAGTGGGAACCGGAGGAGCTCCTCGCGCCCGACTGGAACATCGCCCCCACGAAGAACGTGCACGTGATACTTGAGCGCCCTTTGAAGGACGCGGAGGACCCGCGCCCGGTTCGCCAGATGAGGGCGCTGAAGTGGGGACTGGTGCCGTCGTGGGCCAAGGCGCCCGACGTCGGCGTGAAGATGATCAACGCGCGGGCCGAGACGGTCCACGAGAAGCCGTCCTTCCGGCGCCCCTTCGCGGTCCGCCGCTGCCTGGTGCCCGGCGACGGCTACTACGAGTGGGTCACCGCCCCCGAGGAGCGGCGGCTGGAGGAGCAGGGCAAGAAGAAGCGCCCCCGCAAGCAGCCGTACTTCGTCACGCCCGCCGACGGGTCGGTGATGGCGATGGCCGGGCTGTACGAGTTCTGGCGGGACCGCACACTCCCGGACGACCACCCGCAGGCCTGGTGGGCCACCTGCACGGTGATCACGACGGAGGCGGAGACCACGCCGCTCGCGGGCCCCGCCATGGAGGACGGCCCGCGCTCGCTGGCGGACATCCACCCCCGGATGCCGCTGATACTGACGCCGGACCGCTGGGACGCCTGGCTCGACCCCTCCCGCACCGACCCCGAGGAGCTGCGCGGCCTGCTCCAGCCCCCGCCGCCCGGCCTGATGCGCGCCTACCCCGTCTCGACGGAGGTGAGCAACGTCCGCAACAACGGCCCGGAGCTGACGGAGGAGCGGGCGGTGCCGGTGGCGGGGACGCTGTTCTGAGGGGGCGGCCGTGCGTCAGGGGCGTCCGTACGTAGGCGCGTCCGTGCCTAAGGGTCGGCCGGTGACGCGTACCGCGTTCCCAGGGGCGGTGACGGTTCACCGGTGCCCCGGGCGGCAGGATGGGCGCATGAGTGAGGCGCGGACGACGACGAAGCCCGGGACGGCGGACGGCGGCCCCCGGACGGTCGAGACGGTGGACACCCCCGTGGGCGAGGCCCGGATCACCTGGTACCCGGCCCGGCGGGCGAAAGCCGTGCTCGCCCTCGGCCACGGCGCCGGCGGCGGCATCGAGGCCCGGGACCTGCAAGCGCTGGCGGCGGCGCTGCCCTCGCTCGGGTACGGCGTGGCGCTGGTCGAGCAGCCCTGGCGGGTGGCCGGGAAGAAGCTGGCGCCCGCCCCGAAGACGCTGGACGCGGCCTGGACGGCGCTGTGGCCCGCGCTGGAGAAGCCGGGGGCGCCGGTGGTCGCGGGCGGACGCAGCGCCGGGGCGCGGGTCGCCTGCCGCACGGCGCGGACGCTGGGCGCGCACGGCGTCCTGGCGCTGAGCTTTCCGCTGCACCCGCCGGGCAAGCCGGAGCGCTCCCGGGCCGGCGAACTCACCGGCGCGGGCCTTCCGACGCTGGTGGTGCAGGGTGGACGGGACCCGTTCGGCAGGCCGGAGGAGTTCCCCGAGGGCACCCGGATCGCGCCGGTGCCCCATGGGGACCACGGTTTCGCGATTCCCAAGAAGGCGGACATCACGGAGGAGGCGGCACTCGCCGTGATCACCGACGCGGTGGGGGAGTGGCTGGGAGAGCTGTTCGGCTGATGCGGCCCGTGCCGTCCGAGCGTCCTCGTGATCATGCCGGAGGGCCGTACCACTGCGCCGTCCGAGCGTCCTCGTGATCAAGGCGGAGGGCCGCACGACCGCCCCTCTCGAACGCTCCCGCCAACGGCCCGCGGACCCGCACCCCGGCCGGGAATGACCGCCGGGACTCCGCTGTTGGAGGGGACGTAGGTCCGTACAGGGAAACACGAGGAATGGGAGTCCGCCGCATGGGAATCGCTTGCCCAGCCCGCCCGCAGGCCGCCGACCTGCAGTGGTCGCAGCTCACGGCGGCGCGGCCCGTAGTGGTCGGAGCGGCGGGCTCACGGGATCGTCGTCTATTCTCCGATTCGAGCGGGTCCGCGTCCGGATCCGTCACGGTGTTGGAGGAGGTGGGTCCGGTCACTGGGACCGACGCGGGGACCGACGGCACGGCAGAGGAGCACTCTGAGAGCCGGGAGACGGTGCGGGAGACGACCGCGGAGCGCAACGCGCGCTTCGAGCGGGACGCCCTCACCTTCCTGGACCAGATGTACTCGGCCGCGCTGCGCATGACGCGCAATCCGGCCGATGCGGAGGACCTGGTGCAGGAGACGTACGCGAAGGCGTACGCGTCCTTCCACCAGTTCCGCGAGGGGACCAACCTCAAGGCGTGGCTGTACCGGATCCTCACCAACACGTTCATCAACTCCTACCGCAAGAAGCAGCGGGAGCCCCAGCGCAGCGCCGCCGAGGAGATCGAGGACTGGCAGCTCGCGCGGGCCGAGTCCCACATGTCCACGGGGCTGCGTTCCGCCGAATCGCAGGCGCTGGACCACCTGCCGGATTCGGATGTCAAGGCGGCCCTGCAGGCCATTCCCGAGGAATTCCGCATTGCCGTGTATCTCGCGGACGTCGAGGGCTTTGCGTACAAGGAGATCGCCGACATCATGGGAACACCCATCGGCACGGTGATGTCCCGACTGCACCGTGGCCGGCGCCAACTGCGCGGCATGTTGGAGGACTACGCCCGTGAACGCGGGCTGGTCCCGGCGGGGGCAGGTGCCGCGACGGCTCAGTCGCACGATCGGAAAGGCTCGGGATCATGAGCTGCGGAGAGCCGCACGAGAAAGCCTGCGCTGACATTCTCGACCACCTGTACGAGTATCTCGACCATGAGATGCCGGCCGGCGAGTCCGAGAAATTCCAGGTGCATTTCGACGAATGCTCGCCGTGCCTGGAGATGTACGGCCTCGAAGAGGCCGTCAAGAAGCTCGTCAAGCGGTGCTGCGGGCACGACGACGTCCCCACCGACCTGCGGTCCAAGGTCATGAGCCGGATCGAGCTGATCCAGGCGGGCGAGGCGGTGCCCGAGCAGGGCGTCCTCGACGAGGCCCGGCGCGAGCAGGCGGCGCGGGACGAGGCGCGCCACGGCGAGCCCGCCGCCTCCGCCGCGGAGGTCCCCGTCGACGCCCGCTCCGAGGCCGCGCGCGCCGAATAAGCGCGCCATCCGAGACCGCGACGCGCGCCCGACGGGCCCGCCCGCGCGGTTAACCGGCCGTAAGGCCGCCGGCTCCACTGGGAGCCTTCTTACTGGTGCCGTGCCCCCGCGCACGAGGGGGCACGAACGCCACAGCGGCGGGGACGACCTTTCCGCCCCTTCTCTCTCATCAGGCGCTCCCTGCCCGACCCTCGCGCCCTTCCCCGCAGCCACTCCCGTTCACGGGTCGCCACCAAGTGCTCTCCGTCAGCGAACGGTTGACGCACGGGAGCGCGGCATATGCGCGCCGGGACGGCAAGGGAAAACACCCTCCCCGCGGGCCCGTTCCGGAGGTGCCGTCCGGTGCTCCGGATTGCCTGGATACGGACGGTGCGGGGTGCCCGGGAGCGGGTACCCGTGCCGCGCGGGACGGGGGAGACCCGGCGGTCCGGAAACCGCCTCGCACCCCGCCCCACCAGGCATGACGTGCCCGGTGGCAGGGCCCGCGCGGCGGCCCCGGGAAGGCCGCGGAGCCGCTGGGTAATGTGGGTAATGAGCGGCCGTGGAGATGGGCATGGTTGGATGCGGAGGAACCCCCACGGCGCGGGGTTCAGGGGGGCGGCGGACGGCAAGGACACCCGCGGGGCCCGGCGACGGGGACGGGCCCGACGGCGGACCGTGACGGACCACCGGACACCACCCCGGGAGGGTGCCGTCCAGGATCCCTCCCAGGACGGCGCCGACATCGCAACCGGCAGGCGGGAATCGTGAGGATCTTCGGCAAGGTACGGCACCGGCCCTCCGCCTCGTGGCGGCAGACGACCGACCGCGCTTTCACGCTGATCGGCGACGGCCGTTACGAGGACGCGGGCGCCCTCCTGACCCGGGCCGCGGACATGGAGCCGTGGCTGTCCGAGTCCTGGTTCAACCTCGCGCTGCTGCACAAGTTCCGGCACGACTGGGAGCAGGCCCGCACGGCCGGGCTGCGCGCGGTGGCGCTGCTGGACCGCGAGGCGGGGGCCCCCGACTGGTGGAACGTGGGCATCGCGGCCACCGCCCTCCAGGACTGGCCGCTGGCCCGCCGCGCCTGGCAGGCGTACGGCCTGAAGGTTCCCGGCGAGGGCGCGCCCTATGGCGAGCCGTCCGGCATGGAGCTGGGCAGCGCCGCCGTGCGCCTCTCGCCCGAGGGCGAGGCGGAGGTGGTCTGGGGCCGCCGGCTGGACCCGGCCCGTATCGAGGTGCTGTCCATCCCGCTGCCGTCCTCCGGGCGCCGCTGGGGCGAGGTCGTGCTGCACGACGGCGTGCCGAACGGCGAGCGCACCACCGCCGAGGGCACGTCCTTCCCGGTGTTCGACGAGATCGAGCTGTGGGCGCCGTCCCCGGTGCCGACCTGGGTGGTGCTGCTGGAGGCCGCCACGGAGGCGGACCGGGACGCGCTGGAGCGGCTGGCGGCGGACGCCGGGTTCGCGGCGGAGGACTGGTCCTCGTCCGTCCGCCTGCTGTGCCGTACGTGTTCGGAGAGCCGGATGCCCAGCGACGAGGGCGACGGCGAGCACCTGGACCCGCACGACCACAGCGAGCCGGGTCACCCGGGCCCGCTCGGTCACCGCACGGCGGGCTCCGGCCTGCTGTGGGTCCCCGAGCGCGAGTGCGGCATCGCGGCGCCCGCGGCGCTGGTGCGGGGCCTGCTGGACGGCTGGGTCGCGGACAGCCCGGACACCCGGGAATGGCGGGACCTGGAAGAGGTCTGCTGACCCTCCCCGTAGGCTTGGGTCGGTTCATCAGGGTTTTCAGGAAGGCGTACGGCGGACATGGCGCAGCAGCCCGTTCACGAGCACAGCGACGACCAGCGGACGGACGAGGGGTTCGTCGACGACACCACGGACGCGGAGCAGCGGGAGGCCGCGCACCGCGAGCGCGGCACCTCCCGCCCGATCACCGTCGTCGGCAACCCGGTGCTGCACAAGGAGTGCAAGGACGTCACCGAGTTCGGTGACGAGCTGGCGCAGCTCATCGACGACATGTTCGCCAGCCAGCGCACGGCCGAGGGCGTGGGCCTGGCCGCCAACCAGATCGGCGTGGACCTGAAGGTCTTCGTCTACGACTGCCCGGACGACGAGGGCGTGCGGCACGTCGGCGCCGTGTGCAACCCGGTGCTGGAGGAGCTGCCCGCCGACCGCCGGGTGCTGGACGACTCCAACGAGGGCTGCCTGTCGGTGCCCGGCGCCTACGCGCCGCTGGCCCGCCCCGACTACGCCGTGGTCAGCGGCCAGGACGCGCAGGGCAACCCGATCAAGGTCCGGGGCACCGGCTACTTCGCCCGCTGCCTCCAGCACGAGACCGACCACCTGTACGGGTACCTGTACATCGACCGGCTGTCCAAGCGGGAGCGCAAGGACGTCCTCAAGCAGATGGCCGAAAACGAGCCGCGCTACCCGGTCGTCGCCAACGACTGATTCCGGCCGTTCACGGGACGCCCGCCCCTCTCATAGGGGCGGGCGTTCCGTATGTCCGCCCGTCTCATAGGGGCGGGCGTTCCGTACGTCCGCCCGTCCGGCGCCTCATCCCGCCCGCAGCGCCTTCTCGTACGCCGCCCAGACGCGCGGCGGGAAGGTGCCGCCCCGCTGGGAGTGCGGGCCGCCGACGCCGCTGAGCGGGAGCAGTCCGGGTGTGCCGGGCTTGTTGCGGAACATGGTGACGGCGGTGGTCCGCTCGCCGTCGTCGCCGATGAACCAGGCGGACCTCATCCGGTCGTGCTCGCCGGTGCCGCCCGCCGCCGTCCGCTTGAGCAGCTCGGGCCCGGCCTGCGGGGGCACCGTCTTCCACGCGTACGCCCGCAGGGTCCGGGTCACGGCGTCGGCCACCTCGGGGTCCAGGACCCGGCGGACCTCGGGCTTGGCGAAGCCGGGCAGCCGCTCGCCGTCGCGGACGACCTCGGTCACCGAGTACGGCTCGGCCCGCCGCCCGCCGTGGGTGAAGGTCGTGTAGGCACCCGCCAGGCGGATCGCGCTGGGCGTGGAGGTGCCGATCGGGAAGGTCTGTTCCAGCGGCGCCATGCTCTCCTTCCGCAGGCCGGTGGCGATGGCCAGGTCCCGGACGCGCTTGAGGCCGATGCGCTTGCCCGTGGAGACGAAGGCGGCGTGCTCGGAGGTGACGATGCCCTCCTGAAGGGCGTCGAGAGGGGCGGGACCGGCGGGCATCGGTACGGCGCCGACCGTGTCTCCCTGCCGGGGCGGCCCCTCCTGGAGCGCGGCGGCCAGCACGAACGGCTTGAAGGCGGAGCCGGCCGGGACGCCCGCGGTGTCGGCGTTGTTGCTGAAGTGGCGGGTGGCGTCGGGGCCGCCGTACAGGGCGAGGACGGCGCCGTCCGAGGCGCGGACCGAGGCAGCGCCGAATTGCACGTCCTTGTCGGCCGGGCGTTTCCGCGGATCGATGGACTGGCGGCGGACGTCGTTCACGGCTTTCGCCAGGTGTGCCACCTTGTCCTTTTCGAAGGTGGTGTGAATGCGATAGCCGCCGCGGGCGAGATCCCGGTCGGTGAGTCCGGTGCGGCTCTTGAGGTATTTGTCGGCGACGTCGACGAGATATCCGGTCTGGCCGCTGCGGCTGGTCGGCGGCTTCGGCTCTTTCGGCTCGGGGAAGACGCGGTAGCGGTCGCGTTCGGCCCGGGACATCAGGCCGGTGTCCACTTCCCGGTCCAGGATCCATTTCCAGCGGGCCACGGCCCTTTTGTGGTGCGCCGCGCCGGTGGCCGGGTCGTACAGGTCGGCGCCCTTGAGCAGGGCGGCGAGCGCGGCGGCCTGGGAGGGGTTCAGATCCTTGGCCGGAATACCGTAATAGGCGTCGGCGGCGGCCTGGATGCCGAAGGAACCGCGCCCGAACCAACTGGTGTTGAGATAGCCCTGGAGAATGTCGTCCTTGGTCTCCCGGTTGTCCAGTTTCAGGGCGATGAAGAATTCCTCGACCTTACGCTTGAGCGTCTGCTCCTGGGACAGGTAGGTGTTCTTCACGTATTGCTGGGTGATGGTGGAACCGCCCTGCGCCTCTTCGCCGGTCAAGGTGTTCCAGACGCCCCGGACGATGCCGAGCGGGGACACCCCGGAATCGGTGTAGAAACTCTCGTTCTCGGCGGCGATCACGGCGTTCCGGACGGATACCGGCACCTGCGAGAGCGGGACGTTCTGCCGGTTGACCGCGCCGACGCTGACCATCTGGCTGCCGTCCGCCCAGTAGTAGACGGTGGCTTCCTGCCGGGCGGCGGCCTTCTCGTCCGGTATGTCCACGTACGCGTACGCCCACGCGAACAGCCCGGCGAGGCCGCCCAGGAACATGGCGCAGACGGCGAGCACCTGTCTCCACGAGGGCAGCCAGCGGCGCACCCCGCGCCGGCCGCGGCGGGGGTAGTCGATACGGGGGGATCGTCGGGTGGATCTCTGCTTGCCCGTCACATAGGGGTAGATGTGACGGGAGGGGCGGGGGTTGCCGTTGACCGGAACGCCGGATTTCGCCGGACGGGACGGGAGTGCGCACGCCCGTTCCGGAGGGCGGCGGGCTCCCCGGGCAGCCGCCGGTTCCGCGCGGCACCCCCGCGCCTCCCGTCACATCTACCCCTATGTG
>NZ_JBEXNM010000117.1:0-14177 GCF_040611095.1 Streptomyces sp. NPDC003077
CGTGGCGGGGCGGGCCGCGGACCTACAGGGCACACCGTCCGTGGCCCGCACCCCTCGCCGAAGCGGGGCCCGGACTCGTCACCACAAGGCGCACTGTCCTCTACTACAAGGCGCACCCCCCTCACAGCAGCCCGCCGCCCCACCCCGCAAAAACAAAGGCGCGGCGCCTGCCCTCCTGGTCGGGGAGTGGGAGCAGGCGCCGCATTGTTCCGCACGACGTTGTACGGGACATCTGGGGACGGCCTCGGGCGCGCGGTGGACGCGGCGCCCGGCACGTCGGATCAGCCTAGGGCAGGCGGGTACGTGATCTTCGTCCGCCCTACCGGCTCGTACGGCAGCGGGCCTGGTACCTGGTGCGGAGCCTCGTCATCGAAGTCCGCCCGGCGCGGGACACCCCGCGTCCGCCGCCGTACCGCGTCTCACACCGTCAACGCCCGATCGGTCGGCCGGATCGGCGCGGGCAGGATGCTGGCCCCCGTCAGGTACCGGTCCACGGCGCGGGCGGCGGAGCGGCCCTCGGCGATGGCCCAGACGATCAGGGACTGGCCGCGGCCCGCGTCGCCGGCGACGAAGACGCCGGGGACGTTGGTGGCGAACTCCGCGTCGCGGGCGATGTTGCCGCGGGCGTCCAGTTCCAGGCCGAACTGTTCCACCAGGCCGTTCTTCCGGTCGGTGCCGGTGAAGCCCATGGCCAGGGTGACGAGCTGGGCGGGGATCTTCCGCTCGGTGCCGGGCTTCTGCTCCAGCTTGCCGTCCTTGAACTCGACCTCGATCAGGTGCAGCCACTGGACGTTGCCGTCCTCGTCGCCCTCGAAGTGGGTGGTGGAGACGGAGTAGACCCGCTCGCCGCCCTCCTCGTGGGCGGAGGTGACCTTGTAGAGCATCGGGAAGGTCGGCCAGGGCTGGCCGGGGCTCCGCTCCTCGCCGGGCTTGGGCATGATCTCCAGCTGGGTGACGGAGGCGGCGCCCTGGCGGTGGGCGGTGCCGACGCAGTCCGCGCCGGTGTCGCCGCCGCCGATGACCACGACGTGCTTGCCCGCGGCGGTGATCGGGGAGACGGTCAGGTCGCCCTCCTGCACCTTGTTGGCGAGCGGCAGGTACTCCATCGCGAAGTGGATGCCCTTGAGGTCGCGGCCGGGCACCGGCAGGTCGCGGGAGGTGGTGGCGCCGGCGGCGATGACGACGGCGTCGTAGCGCTTGCGCAGCTTGGCCGCGTCGATGTCGCGGCCGATCTCCACCTCGGTGCGGAACTTGGTGCCCTCCGCGCGCATCTGCTCGACGCGGCGGTTGATGTGCCGCTTCTCCATCTTGAACTCGGGGATGCCGTAGCGCAGCAGGCCGCCGACGCGGTCGGCGCGCTCGTACACCGCGACGGTGTGGCCGGCCCGGGTGAGCTGCTGGGCTGCGGCCAGCCCGGCGGGGCCGGAGCCGATGACGGCGACGGTCTTGCCGGAGAGGCGCTCGGGGGGCTGCGGGGTGACGTCCCCGTTGTCCCACGCCTTGTCGATGATGGTGACCTCGACGTTCTTGATGGTCACCGGCTGCTGGTTGATGCCGAGCACGCAGGCGGCCTCGCAGGGCGCGGGGCACAGGCGGCCGGTGAACTCCGGGAAGTTGTTGGTCGCGTGCAGCCGCTCGCCGGCGGCCCGCCAGTCGTCGCGGTAGGCGTAGTCGTTCCACTCGGGGATGAGGTTCCCCAGCGGGCAGCCGTTGTGGCAGAAGGGGATGCCGCAGTCCATGCAGCGCCCGGCCTGCTTGCCGATGATCGGCAGCAGGGAGCCGGGGACGTGGACCTCGTTCCAGTCCCGGACGCGTTCGCCGACGGGACGGCTGGTGGCGCCCTCGCGGTCGGTGGTCAGGAAGCCCTTGGGATCAGCCATGCGTCGCCGCCTCCATCATCTTCTCGTGGGTCTCGGACTCGCTGAGTCCGGCTCGCTCGGCGGCGTCCTTGGCGGCGAGCACGGCCTTGTAGGTGGCCGGGAGGACCTTGCGGAACCGGCCGGCGGCCGTGTCCCAGTCGGCGAGGAGCCTGGCGGCGACGGTGGAGCCGGTCTCCTCCTGGTGGCGGCGCACGACGTCGTGCAGCCACGCGCGGTCGGCGTCGTCCAGGGGGCCGACGGCGCTCGTCAGCTCCTGGTTGACGTTGGCGGGGTCGAGGTCGATGACGTACGCGACGCCGCCCGACATCCCCGCGGCGAAGTTGCGGCCGGTCTCGCCCAGGACGACGGCGTGGCCGCCGGTCATGTACTCGCAGCCGTGGTCGCCCACGCCCTCCGAGACGACGGTGGCGCCGGAGTTGCGGACGCAGAACCGCTCGCCGACCCGGCCGCGTAGGAACATCTCGCCGCCGGTCGCGCCGTAGGCGAGGGTGTTGCCGGCGATGACGGAGTACTCGGCGAGGTGGTCGGCGCCGCGGTCCGGGCGGACCACGATCCGGCCGCCGGACAGCCCCTTGCCGACGTAGTCGTTGGCGTCGCCCTCCAGGCGCAGGGTGACGCCCTTGGGCAGGAACGCGCCGAAGGACTGGCCCGCCGACCCGGTGAAGGTCAGGTCGATGGTGTCCTCGGGCAGGCCCGCGCCGCCGAACTTCCGGGTGACCTCGTGGCCGAGCATGGTGCCGACCGTCCGGTTGATGTTCCGGATGGGGAGCTGGGCGCGGACCGGGCGGGCGGCCTCGGGGGTGTCGGCGGACAGCGCGTCGGCGGCCAGCTCGATCAGCTCGTTGTCCAGCGCCTTTTGCAGGCCGTGGTCCTGGGCGGTGGTCCGGTGCCGGACCGCGCCGGCGGGCAGCTCGGGGACGTGCAGCAGCGGGGCGAGGTCCAGGCCCTGGGCCTTCCAGTGGTCCACGGCCCGGCTGGTGTCCAGCAGCTCGGCGTGGCCGACGGCCTCCTGGAGCGTGCGGAAGCCCAGCTCGGCCAGCAGTTCGCGGACCTCCTCGGCGATGAACTGGAAGAAGTTGACGACGTGCTCGGCCTTGCCGCTGAACCGGTCGCGCAGCACCGGGTTCTGCGTGGCGATGCCGACCGGGCAGGTGTCCAGGTGGCACACGCGCATCATGACGCAGCCGGAGACGACCAGCGGGGCGGTCGCGAAGCCGAACTCCTCGGCGCCGAGCAGGGCGGCGATCACCACGTCCCGGCCGGTCTTGAGCTGGCCGTCGGTCTGCACGACGATGCGGTCGCGCAGGCCGTTGAGCAGCAGCGTCTGCTGCGTCTCGGCCAGGCCCAGCTCCCAGGGGCCGCCGGCGTGCTTGAGGGAGGTGAGCGGCGAGGCACCCGTACCGCCGTCGTGGCCGGAGATGAGGACGACGTCCGCGTGCGCCTTGGAGACGCCGGCGGCGACGGTGCCGACGCCGACCTCGGAGACCAGCTTGACGTGGATGCGCGCCTTGGGGTTGGCGTTCTTCAGGTCGTGGATGAGCTGGGCGAGGTCTTCGATGGAGTAGATGTCGTGGTGCGGCGGGGGCGAGATGAGGCCGACGCCGGGGGTGGAGTGCCGGGTCTTGGCGACCCACGGGTAGACCTTGTGGCCGGGGAGCTGGCCGCCCTCGCCGGGCTTGGCGCCCTGGGCCATCTTGATCTGGATGTCGTCGGCGTTGACGAGGTACTCGCTGGTGACGCCGAACCGGCCGGAGGCGACCTGCTTGATGGACGAGCGGCGCTCCGGGTCGTACAGGCGCTCGGGGTCCTCGCCGCCCTCGCCGGTGTTGGACTTGCCGCCGAGCCGGTTCATGGCGATGGCCAGCGTCTCGTGGGCCTCGCGGGAGATGGACCCGTAGGACATGGCGCCGGTGGAGAACCGCTTGACGATCTCGCTGGCCGGCTCGACCTCGTCCAGCGGGATCGAGGGCCGGCCGGAGGCGAAGGAGAACAGGCCGCGGAGCGTCATCAGGCGCTCGGACTGCTCGTTCACCCGCTCCGTGTACTGCTTGAAGATGTCGTACCGGCGCTCGCGGGTGGAGTGCTGGAGCCGGAAGACCGTCTCCGGGTCGAACAGGTGCGGTTCGCCCTCGCGGCGCCACTGGTACTCGCCGCCGATCTCCAGCGCGCGGTGGCTGGCGGCGATGCCGGAGGCGGGGTACGCCTTGGCGTGCCGGGCGGCGACCTCCTGGGCGACGACGTCCAGGCCCGCTCCGCCGATCTTGGTGGTGGTGCCGTGGAAGTACCGGTCCACGAAGTGCTCGTCCAGGCCGACGGCCTCGAAGACCTGCGCGCCCCGGTAGGAGGCGACGGTCGAGATGCCCATCTTGGACATGACCTTCAGGACGCCCTTGCCGAGCGCCTTGATGAGGTTGCGGATGGCGACGGCCGGGTCGGTGCCCGCGGGCAGGAAGGTGCCGGCCCGCACCAGGTCCTCGACCGACTCCATCGCCAGGTACGGGTTGACGGCGGCGGCGCCGTAGCCGATGAGCAGCGCCACGTGGTGCACCTCGCGCACGTCGCCCGCCTCGACCAGCAGGCCCACCTGGGTGCGCTGCTTGGTGCCGATGAGGTGGTGGTGCACGGCGGAGGTCAGCAGCAGCGACGGGATCGGCGCGTGCTCGGCGTCCGAGTGGCGGTCGGAGAGCACGATCAGGCGGGCGCCGTCCTCTATGGCGGCGTCGGCCTCGGCGCAGATCTCGGCGATCCGGTCGGCGAGCGCCTTGCCGCCGCCGGCCACGCGGTAGAGGCCGGAGAGGGTCACGGCCTTCATGCCCGGCATGTCGCCGTCGGCGTTGATGTGGACGAGCTTGGCCAGCTCGTCGTTGTCGATCACCGGGAACGGCAGGGTGACGCTACGGCAGGAGGCCGCGGTGGGCTCCAGCAGATTGCCCTGCGGGCCGAGCGAGGAGATCAGGGAGGTGACCAGCTCCTCCCGGATGGCGTCCAGCGGCGGGTTGGTGACCTGCGCGAAGAGCTGCGTGAAGTAGTCGAACAGCAGCCGGGGGCGCTCGGAGAGGGCCGCGATCGGCGAGTCGGTGCCCATGGAGCCGATCGGCTCGGCGCCGGTGCGGGCCATCGGCGCCAGGATGACGCGCAGCTCCTCCTCGGTGTAGCCGAAGGTCTGCTGGCGGCGGGTGACCGAGGCGTGGGTGTGCACGATGTGCTCGCGCTCGGGCAGGTCGGCCAGGTCGATCAGGCCGGCCTGAAGCCATTCCTCGTAGGGCTGCTCGGCGGCGAGCGCGGCCTTGATCTCGTCGTCCTCGATGATGCGGTGTTCGGCGGTGTCGACGAGGAACATCCGGCCGGGCTGGAGGCGGCCCTTGCGGACGACCTTGGCGGGGTCGATGTCCAGCACGCCGACCTCGGAGGAGAGCACGACCAGGCCGTCGTCGGTGACCCAGTAGCGGCCGGGGCGCAGGCCGTTGCGGTCCAGAACCGCGCCGACCTGGGTGCCGTCGGTGAAGGTGACGCAGGCCGGGCCGTCCCAGGGCTCCATCATCGTGGAGTGGTACTGGTAGAAGGCGCGCCGGGCCGGGTCCATGGAGGTGGAGTTCTCCCACGCCTCGGGGACCATCATCAGGACCGCGTGCGGCAGCGACCGCCCGCCCAGGTGCAGCAGCTCCAGGACCTCGTCGAACGAGGCGGAGTCGGAGGCTTCCGGCGTGCAGACCGGGAACAGCCGCTCCAGGTCCTCGCGGCCCTGTCCCAGCAGCTTCGAGGCGAGCTGGGACTCGCGGGCGCGCATCCAGTTGCGGTTGCCGCGCACCGTGTTGATCTCGCCGTTGTGCGCGACGAAGCGGTACGGGTGCGCCAGCGGCCAGCTCGGGAAGGTGTTGGTGGAGAACCGGGAGTGCACCAGCGCGATGGCGGTGGCGAACCGGCGGTCGGACAGGTCCGGGAAGAAGGGCTCCAGCTGACCGGTGGTCAGCATGCCCTTGTAGACCAGGGTCCGGGCGGACAGCGAGGGGAAGTAGACCCCCGCCTCCCGCTCGGCGCGCTTGCGCAGCGCGAACGCCTTGCGGTCCAGGGCCAGGCCGGTGTGCGTCCCATCGGTGACGAAGAGCTGCGAGAAGGACGGCATGGTGGCGCGGGCGCCGTTGCCGAGGAGCTCGGGGGCGACCGGCACCTCGCGCCAGCCCAGGACCTCCAGCCCCTCCTCGCCCGCGATCGTCTCGATGCGCGAGACGGCGTCGGCCGCATCCTGGGCGTCGGACGGCAGGAAGGCGATGCCGACCGCGTACGCGCCGGCCTCGGGGAGGCCGAAGGCGACGTTCTCTCGGAAGAACGCGTCGGGGATCTGGAGCAGGATGCCGGCGCCGTCACCGGAGTCGGGCTCGGAGCCGGTGGCCCCGCGGTGCTCCATGTTCCGCAGGACGGTGAGGGCCTGCTCGACCAGCGCGTGGCTGGCCTTGCCGGTGAGCGTCGCGACGAAACCGACGCCACAGGCGTCGTGTTCGTTGCGCGGGTCGTACATCCCCTGCGGGGCGGGGCGCCCGTCCAGGGGCGACCAGGCGGCGCTGGCGCTACCGGTGGTCGCGGAGTGCGTGGACGCGGAACGCATCGGCTCTCCCAACGTCGTCGTGGCATTCGGTGCTGCCGAGGGACGACGTTGGCCCTCCGCGAAAATTTTCGTGCAGGTTACAGGATGGCTCGTTTCTCGAAAAGCGGATTGAGCCTTCCAGCATGCGGACACCGTTCATAGCGGTGTGTCAGGGACACGGCAGGAGGATCCTGCTCCGGAGGGCCGTGTCGACGGGCGGCTCTGCCCACAGCGCCCCGGCCTTATGCCCGGCCGGGGCGAAAACGAAACCGCGAAGTAACACGAAAATTATGCGCTGGAACGCATAGGCCGTCATCCTACGGCGGTGCCGATCAGCGCGCCCAGGACGTACGTCACACCGGCGGCGGCGCCCCCCAGGGCCAACTGGCGCAACCCGCTGAACCACCACGACCGCGCCGTCACCCGCGCCACCACCGCACCGCAGCCGAACAGCCCCACCAGTGCCAGCAGCACCGCGGGCCACAGCGCGGACGCCCCCAGCAGGTACGGCAGCACCGGCAGCAGCGCGCCCAGCGCGAAGGACCCGAAGGACGACACGGCGGCCACCGCGGGGGAGGGCAGGTCGGACGGGTCGATGCCCAGCTCCTCGCGGGCGTGGATCTCCAGCGCCTGCTCCGGGTCGCGCGAGAGCTGCTCGGCGACCTGCCGGGCCAGCTCCGGCTCCACCCCGCGCGACTCGTACAGCGCGGCCAGCTCCGCCTGCTCGTCCTTGGGGTGCTTGCGCAGCTCGGCGCGCTCCACCTCCAGCTCCGCGAGGACCAGTTCCCGCTGGGAGGCGACCGAGGTGTACTCCCCCGCCGCCATCGAGAAGGCACCGGCCGCCAGACCCGCCAGCCCCGTGATGACGATGGTCTGCTGCGAGGCCGCCCCGCCGGCCACACCCGTCATCAGCGCAAGGTTGGACACCAGTCCGTCCATGGCCCCGAAGACGGCGGGGCGCAGCCAGCCGCCGTTCACATCCCGGTGGGTGTGGTTGTCGCGGTGGGCGGCGTGCGTGGGCGCCGAAGCGTCCATGACTTCCATGACGGACATGTAGGGACCTGCTCCCTTCTTGCGAGGTGTGGGCCGATTGCGGCACTTCCCCCTCCAACACCTCGAAAATATGTGCCCGTTGCCACCCCGCGCTAGCAAGGAAGGCCGAACTTACCTCTCTGACCTGCGGTTTTATCGGCGACGATGATCTGTGATCCGGGTCACACGGCCGTTCTGGGGGGATTCCGGCGTGTGCGGGATGCCGGGGAGACCGCCGCTGCGGACGCCGCGCGGGCCGGGCTCCGGCACGACTCCCGCCCGCGACCCCGCGCCCCGTGACCCCGTGTCCCGGGCCCGGCAGCACGAAGGCCGCGGCCCCTTTCGGGTGCCGCGGCCGGTGGCCGTGCGCGTCGCGGTCCGGACGGTCGGTGTCCGGGCCCGCGTCAGGACTGCTTGCCGCCGCTCCCGGCGGGCTTGGCCCCGCCCTTCCCGGAGGACGACGCGGATGACGCGGCCGAGGACGACGCGGCCGAGGCCGTCTTCCCGGAGCCGTTCCCGTCCGCCGGACCGTCCTTCGTCCGCTGGGCGCCCTTGTGGAGCTTCACCGCCCGGGTGCCGCTCGCCTGCCCGTCCTCGTCCCCGTCCTCGCCGTCGGCGTCCTGCGCGCCCGGCTCGACGATCTCCTCGCGGCCCGGCGCCTTCTTCGCCGAGACCACCATGTAGACCACGGCCAGGACGAAGACGATCAGCGACGTCCAGACGTTCAGCCGCAGGCCCAGGATGTGGTGCGCCTCGTCCACGCGCATGTACTCGATCCACGCCCGGCCCGCGCAGTACGAGGCCACGTACAGCGCGAAGGCCCGCCCGTGCCCGAGCCGGAACCGCTTGTCGGCCCAGATGACCAGCACGGCGACGCCGACGCACCACAGCGACTCGTACAGGAACGTCGGGTGGTAGGTGCCGCCGACGCGGCCGATGGCCGGGTCCGGGTCGATCTTCAGCGCCCACGGCAGGTCGGTGGCCCGCCCATAGAGCTCCTGGTTGAACCAGTTGCCCCAGCGGCCGACGGCCTGGCCCAGCGCGAGGCCCGGCGCCAGCGCGTCCGCGTACGCGGGCATCGGGATGCCCCGCCGGCGGCAGCCGATCCAGGCGCCGAGGGCGCCGAGCGCCACCGCGCCCCAGATGCCGAGGCCGCCCTCCCAGACCTTGAGGGCGTCCAGCGGGTGGCCGTCCTTGCCGAAGTACGGCTCGTACGACGTGATGACGTGGTAGAGGCGACCGCCGACGAGCCCGAAGGGCACCGCCCACACGGCGATGTCGGCGACCGTCCCCGACCGGCCGCCGCGCTGGATCCAGCGCCGGTTGCCGAGCCAGACGCCGAGGAAGACGCCGATGATGATGCAGAAGGCGTAGCCGCGCAGCGGGATCGGGCCGAGATGCACGACGCCGACCGAGGGGCTGGGAATGAATGCGAGGTCCATGGCAGGGACGACGCTACCGCGCCGGGTGGGCGGGACGGCAACCCACCCGACAACGGCTGCGTAACGACCGCCACCTCCGGGGCGGGGCCGCGGCGGCCGGTCGCCGGAGGGGATCGGGCCTGTTCGGGGGCCTGGGGACGGCCCGCGCGGGGATGCCTCGCGAGACGGTTTCCCCGCTCCGGGAGGGGCCGGACCGGGGCGGGGGCGGTCTCGGGGCCCGCGGCGACGCCTCCCCCGCGCCGGGCCGGTCCGGCGCCCGCTCCTTACGTCGGTGAGGCGCCGCGCCCCGGGTTCTTGCCCTGGCCGGTGTCCTCGACCATCTTCTTGAACTTGTCCGGGGTGACCCGGCCGCCGTCCACCTCGGCCAGGTTCTTGCCGTTGAGCAGGATGGTGGGGGTGCCGCGGAAGCCCGAGCCGGCGAACGCGTCGTTGGACTTCTCCACGAAGCCGTCGTACGTGCCCTTTTCCACGCACTGGGTGAATCGGTCGGTCACCAGCCCGTCCACCTTCTTCGCGAGCTGGATCAGGTACTTCTTGTCGGCGAAGCGGTCCTGGGTCTCGGGGGGCTGGTTGCGGTACAGCACGTCGTGGTAGTCGCGGAACTTCCCGGCGTCCTGGGCGCACAGCGCCGCGTTGCCCGCGGTGACCGAGCCCTTGCCGTTCATGTTGGCGTCGATGATCGTCACGAGGTGGTACTCGGTCTTGAGCCGCCCGGCGTCCTCCAGCTCGCGCACGGTGTCGCGGAAACCGTTCTCGAACTGCGCGCACGCCGGGCAGCGGAAGTCCTCCCACACCACGAGGGTGGACGGGGCGTTGCCGTCGCCGACCGGGACCACGGGCTTGTCGCCGCCCTCGGTGCCCTTCGGTACGGCGACCGTCTTCGCGCTCCCGTCGTCGTCCTGCGCGGACACCACCCACAGGGCGATCCCGCCGGCGACCACCAGCACCGCCGCGACCGCCCCGGCGGCCTTGAGCTGCCGTCCGCGCCGGTCGCGCGACCTTTCCTTCTCACGCTGTGCCTGCAGCCGCTCGCGGGCGCTGCTCCTGGCGTCTGGGTTCTTCTCGTTCACAACCCTGGACAACGAGGTGCGGGTGCGCCCGCGCGCCTCCCGCGCGGTTGTTCGCTCGAACGGGGGACGGGGCGGTGCCGCCCTCAGAGGCGTCCCGGGGCCCCGCCCGTCCCTGGGGGCGACCGCCGGACGACGGCCGCCCCCAGGGAGCCGGTGCTACCCGCGCTTGCGCACCCCGGCCGCCAGTTCCCCGGCGAGCTCGCGCACCCCCGCGATCCCGGCCTCCAGGTCGTCGCCCGCGTCCAGCAGCCGCTTGACGAAGGCCGAGCCCACGATCACCCCGTCCGCGAACTGCGCCACCTCGGCGGCCTGTTCGGCGTTGGAGACGCCCAGCCCGACGCACACCGGCAGCTCGGTCGTCGCACGGGTGCGCCGGACGAGGTCCCGCGCCTCCCGGCCGACGGACTCGCGGGTGCCGGTGACGCCCATCAGCGAGGCCGCGTAGACGAAGCCGCGGCCCGCCGCGGTGATCTTCGCCAGCCGCTCGTCCCGGCTGCTGGGCGCGACCACGAAGACCGTGGCCAGCCCGTGCCGCTCGGCGGCGGCGCGCCACACCTCGGACTCCTCGACCGGCAGGTCCGGCAGGATGCAGCCGGCGCCGCCCGCCTCGGCGAGGTCGGCCGCGAACCGTTCGGCGCCGTAGCGGTCGATGGGGTTCCAGTACGTCATGCACAGCACGGGCGCGCCGGTGGCGGCGTGCACCTCGCGGACCGTGCGGATCACGTCGACGATCTTGACGCCGCCCCGCAGCGCGATGTCGTCGGCGGTCTGGATGACCGGGCCGTCCAGGACCGGGTCGCTGTGCGGCAGCCCGATCTCCACGACGTCGCAGCCGCCCTCGATCATCGCCGTGACCGCCCGTACGCCGCCGTCCACGGTCGGGAAACCGGCCGGGAGGTAGCCCACCAGCGCGGCCCGGTCCTCCTCCTTGGCCGCGGCCAGGACCGAACCCAGCAGTTCCACGTTGCCCGCCATCACTTCGCCCCCTGGTCCGTGCTGCTCTGCTCGTCCGCGCCGGCGCCGTCGTACAGGCCGAAGTACCGCGCGGCGGTGTCCATGTCCTTGTCGCCGCGGCCGGAGAGGTTGACCAGCAGCAGCCCGTCCGGGCCCAGTTCGCGGCCGACCTCCAGCGCCCCGGCCAGCGCGTGCGCGCTCTCGATGGCCGGGATGATGCCCTCGGTGCGCGAGAGCAGCCGCAGTGCTTGCATCGCGTCGTCGTCGGTGACCGCCCGGTACTCGGCGCGGCCGACGTCCTTGAGGTAGGAGTGCTCCGGGCCGATGCCCGGGTAGTCCAGTCCGGCCGAGATCGAGTACGGCTCGGTGATCTGGCCGTCCTCGTCCTGGAGGACGTAGGAGCGCGAGCCGTGCAGGATGCCCGGGGTGCCCGCGGTGAGCGTGGCGGCGTGCTCGCCGGAGGGGAGGCCGTGGCCGCCCGGCTCGCAGCCGATCAGGCGGACGCCGGTGTCGGGGAGGAAGGCGTGGAAGAGGCCGATGGCGTTGGAGCCGCCGCCGACGCAGGCGAGCGCCGCGTCCGGGAGCCGCCCGGCGCGCTCCAGGATCTGGCGGCGCGCCTCGACGCCGATGACCCGGTGGAAGTCGCGGACCAGCGCCGGGAAGGGGTGCGGGCCGGCGACCGTGCCGAAGAGGTAGTGGGTGCGGTCCACGTTGGCCACCCAGTCGCGGAACGCCTCGTTGATGGCGTCCTTCAGGGTGCGGCTGCCGGACTTCACCGGGACGACCTCGGCGCCGAGCATCCGCATCCGGGCGACGTTGAGCGCCTGGCGCTCGGTGTCGACCTCGCCCATGTAGATGGTGCACTCCAGGCCGAACAGCGCGCAGGCGGTGGCGGTGGCGACGCCGTGCTGGCCGGCGCCGGTCTCGGCGATGACCCGGGTCTTGCCCATGCGCTTGGTGAGCAGGGCCTGCCCGAGCACGTTGTTGATCTTGTGGGAACCGGTGTGGTTCAGGTCCTCGCGCTTGAGGAACACCCGGGCTCCCCCGGCGTGCTCGGCGAACCGCGGCACCTCGGTCAGCGCGCTGGGACGGCCGGTGTAGTTCACCATCAGCTCGTCCAGCTCGGCCGCGAAGGCGGGGTCCGCCTTGGCCTTCTCGTACTCGGCGGCCACCTCGTCCACCGCGGCGACCAGCGCCTCGGGGATGAACTTGCCGCCGAAGGCACCGAAGTACCCCTGGGCGCTGGGGATCTGACCCTCCGGGTCCGGGATGAAGAAGTCGGAAGACATCCGGCGTACTCCTCGGCCGGGGCTGACGCCCCGGAAGTCTCGGTGTGTGGGTGTGGGTGGCTGAGCGGGCACCGGTCACGGGGCACGGCCGCGCCGGGTCCCTTACGGGCGTACGGGGCGGTGCGTGCCAATACGTGAGCGGGCGGGAGGGGGCGTGTGCGCGCGGGGGTGCCGACGGTCCGCACGGATCGCTTGCGGGGGTGTCCCGTGGCGATCGCGTACGGAGGTGCCGCGTGTCCGGATGGCATACGGACGAACGCTGCCCATCTGGACGGCGTACGGACGGATGCTGCCGCTTCGAGCGGCCTACGGACGAACGCTGCCGGTGCGGGTGGTGCGGTGCGAGCCGGACGCGGGCGGTTTCCGCACGGACGGTCCCCGCGCGGGCGGGGTCCACCGGCGTATACGTATCGACGCACGGCTCACCGGCACACGGCGCACCGGTTCGGTTCGCGGCTAGCGCGCGGCCCCGTGGCGCCATCGGCGCCCGTTGATCTGCCCCGGCTCCGAGCCGATGTGATAGCGGACCCGCCGCCCCAGCACCCGCCGGGCGGGCGCGCGGCAGCCGCGTGGCCGGCAGCCGCGCCCGAGCGCCGCGTGCGGGGCGCGCGCGGCATCGGCCGCGGCGCGCACCCTGGCGCGGGACGGGTGCGGGCCCGGTTCCGGGCGGCCGGCGCGGGCGGCGGTCATGGCGGGGTCAGCCCCGTCCGTGCCGGATGGCCGGGTGGGAGCCGGCGGCGACCAGGTCGGCGACGGCGGTCTTCGGGTCCTTGCCGGTGACCAGCGACTCGCCGACCAGCACGGCGTCGGCGCCGTCGTTGGCGTACGCGATCAGGTCGTGCGGTCCGCGCACGCCCGACTCGGCGATCTTCACGATGTGGTCGGGGATCTCGGGGGCGATCCGCGCGAAGTTCCCGCGGTCGACCTCCAGCGTCTTGAGGTTGCGGGCGTTCACGCCGATGATCTTGGCCCCGGCGTCCACCGCCCGGGCGACCTCTTCCTCGTCGTGCGCCTCGACCAGCGGCGTCAGCCCGATCGACTCGGCCCGCTCGATCAGCGAGACCAGCGCGTCCTGCTCCAGCGCGGCGACGATCAGCAGCGCCAGGTCGGCGCCGTAGGCGCGCGCCTCCCACAGCTGGTAGGCCGTGACGATGAAGTCCTTGCGCAGCACCGGGATGTCCACCCGGGACCGCACGGCCTCCAGGTCGGCCAGCGAGCCGCCGAACTTGCGCTGCTCGGTCAGGACGGAGATGACGGCCGCGCCGCCCGCCTCGTAGTCGGCGGCCAGGCCCGCCGGGTCGGCGATCGCGGCCAGCGCGCCCTTGGAGGGGCTGGAGCGCTTCACCTCGCAGATCACCCGGACGCTGTCGCCCTTGAGAGCCGCCACACCGTCCAGGGCCGGGCGCGCCTTGAGGGCCCGCTCCTTGAGCTCGTCGAGGCTGACGCGCGCCTGCCGCTCGGCGAGGTCTGCGCGGACTCCCTCGATGATCTCGTCGAGCACACTCACGCGAGCGGCCTCCTTCTGAAGCGGTGGCGGTGACGGTCGTCTCCGAGGCGGAGGGGCCGTCGCATCAGGCTCTCCGATGGTATCCGGCACGGGGCAAAGGTCTCACATCCGGTTGACGGCAGTCCCACCACCTGGACAGATGCCCGTCCGGGGCGCTTGGTACCGGCTCCTCGGGGCCGGGCCCGGCCGCCTCGGGCCGGAGGGCGCGCGCACCGCTCCGGGAAGCGGCGGACGGGCTTCCGGAAAGGTCGGGGCCGGTGCGTGGTGGGACCTGCGGGACGGCGCAAGTTGAGCCGTGGGGTTACGGGAACGATCAGTGAGTGCGCGGGGCCGATCGGTAGGGGCGGGCCCTTGGGGTCCCGGGCGGCGGGTTCGCCCGCGCCGGGGCGCTCGTGCCCGGAGCCGGGCGGACGGCTCCGGG
>NZ_JBEXNM010000118.1:0-13884 GCF_040611095.1 Streptomyces sp. NPDC003077
CACCGTGCTGGCGATCGTATGGCTCGTCGGCACGAGCCCGTCGGTCAGCTTCTTCTGACGAGCCTGACGAACGGCCCCAATGGATTCCCTGACACTCATCAGCGAGGAAGTCCGCACCGCACTGGAGGAGCGGCGCCCCGTGGTCGCCCTGGAGTCCTCGCTGATCGCGCACGGTCCCGGATATCCGGCGAGCGTCGAGATCGCCCTGGCCCTGGAGAAGGCGGTGCGCGACGCGGGCGCCGTACCGGCGACCCTGGGGATCGCCGACGGCCGGTTCGTGGTCGGCATGGACGGCGACCTCGTCGACCGGTTCGGGCGCGCCGAGGGCATCCCCAAGGTCAGCGCCCGGGACATCGGCCCGGTGCTGGCCGGCGGCGGGCTCGGCGCCACCACCGTGGCCTCCACGATCGTGGGCGCGGAGCGGGCCGGCATCCCGGTGTTCTCCACGGCCGGGATCGGCGGCGTGCACCGGGGCGCCCAGCAGTCCTTCGACATCTCCGCGGACCTGCTGCAGTTCACCCGCAGCCGGATGACCGTGGTGTGCGCGGGCGCCAAGTCCATCCTGGACCTGAAGCTGACCGCCGAGTACCTGGAGACCGCGGGGGTCCCGGTACTGGGCTACCGCACGCGCTGGTTCCCGGCGTTCTACGTCCGCGAGTCGGACGTACCGGTGCCCCAGGTGGACGATCTGGCGCTGGCCGCGCGGGCGGTGCGGCTGCACTGGGAGGTCAACAAGGGCGGCACGGTACTGCTCACCGCGCCGATCGACGAGGCCGACGCGCTGGACGGCGCGGAGATCGAACGGGCCATCCAGGGCGCCCTGGAGGAGGCGGAGCGCGCCGGGGTGACCGGCAACGCGATCAGCCCCTTCCTGATGCGCGCGGTCGCCAGGGCCACGGCCGGCCGGTCCGGCGCCGCCACCCGCGCGGTGCTGATCAGCAACGCCCGGCTGGCCGGCGAGTTCGCCGTGGCGCTGAGCGCCGCGCAGACCCACGAGGAGGCGAGCTGAGGTGACGACGCTCGACAGCGACGACACCGCGCGGCGCGGCGGCCCCGTCCAGCGCGGCGTGATCTTCGATCTGGACGGCACGCTGGCGGACACCGCCGGGGCCATCACCGCCATCACGGCCGGCATCCTGACCGACATGGGCCGGGAGCCGGACGAGGCCGCGATCCGCGCCACCGTCGGCAAGCCGCTGGACCAGAACTTCGCCTACCTGCTGGGCCTGCCGCTGGACGCGGAGCAGGTCGGCGAGGCGATGGGCCTGTACCGGCGGCGGTTCGGCGACCATGTGCGCTCCGAGGGCCGCCGGCTGCTGTTCCCGGGCGTGGCGCCCGGACTGCTGCACCTGCGGGAGGTGGGCCGCAAGCTCGGCGTGGCCACCTCCAAGGTGCACGCCGCGGCCGTGAAGACCGTGCAGATCACCGGCATCGACGACATGTTCGCGGCCATCGCGGGCCACGACAGCGTGGCGCGCGGCAAGCCGCACCCGGACATGGCGCTGTACGTGGCCGACCGGCTCGGACTGGCCCCCGAGGAGTGCGTCGTCGTGGGCGATGGGCTCGCCGACATCGAAATGGGCCTGGCCGCCGGCATGGCGACGATCGGGGTCTCGTACGGCGTCGCGACCGCCGAGGAACTGGTCGCGGCCGGCGCGCACACCGTCGTGGACAGCTTCTGCGCGGTGGTGGACGCGGTGCTGGCCGGCGTCGTGATCGCGGCGTGAGACGACGGCCGGCGGCCCCGGAGGGGGCCGTCGGCCGCCCACCCCGCGCCATATGTCCCTATTCCTTCGTCACCGCCTACCCATCGATCCCGTACATCCCTCCCGACCAGCCGTCCCAGGGGCGGCGAGAAGGACGACCACCGATGACAGCAGCCGATCCCGCCACCCGGGCGCTGATGGTCCGGATGACCTACGGCTACATGACCTCCCAGATGATCCACACGGCCGTGGAGTTGCGGATTCCCGAACTCCTGCGCGCCGGACCGCGGCGCAGCGACGAGCTCGCCGCGCTGACCGACACCCACCCCCCGTCGCTCTACCGGCTGCTGCGGTCGCTGGCGACGTTCGGGGTGCTGCTGGAGACGGACCCGGGGCGGTTCGCGCTGGCGCCGGCCGGCACGCCGCTGGACCCGTGCGCCGAGGGCGGCATCGACGCCATCACCCGCCTGTTCTGCGGTGAGCAGGTGTGGCGCTCCTGGGGCCGGCTGGCGTACAGCATCCGCACCGGCCGGGCCGCGTTCGAGGCCGTGCACGACCGCGACTTCTACGCGTACGTGTCCGAGGACAGCGACTTCGCCCGCACGTTCCGCGACGCGATGGCGGAGAACGCCTCGTTCGAGGCGCCGTTCATCGTGGCCGCGCACGACTTCGGGCAGTACCGGACGATCGTGGACGTCGGCGGCGGGGACGGCACGCTCCTGTCCGCCGTGCTCGCCGAGCACGAGAAGGTGCGCGGCATCGTCCTGGAGACGCCCGCCATGGCGGACGTGGCGCGCGAGCGGATCGCGCGGGCCGGGCTGGCCGAGCGGTGCGAGGTGGTCGCGGGGGACTTCTTCGACGCGGTGCCGGACGAGGGCGACGCCTACCTGATCAAGAGTGTGCTGCACAACTGGGACGACGAGCGCTGCGTGGCCCTGCTGCGCAGTTGCCGGGCCGCCATGGGCCCGCAGGACCGGCTGCTGGTGCTGGAGCCGGTCCTGCCCGCCACGGCGCGGGCGGCGACCTGCGTGGAGACCGCGTTCAGCGATCTGAACATGCTGGTGCTGACGGCGGGCGGGTTCGAGCGGACCGAGGAGCAGTTCCGGACCGTGTTCGCCGCGGCGGGGTTCGAACTCGCCGGGATCGGCGAGCCGATCGAGGCCACCGACTTCCGCGTGGTGCAGGCCCGGCCCGCGGGTACGGGGTCGTGATGCCCACAGGGAACCTCGCGCGCGCCACGGCCCGCGCCCCGTGGCGCGCCCTGGTGGTGCACAAGTACGGCGGCACGTCGCTGGCGGACGTGGACCGGGTGCGGCACGCGGCCGGCCGGGTGGCCGCCGTCGCGGCCGGACAGCGGGTGGTGGTCGTGGTGTCCGCCCAGGGGGACACCACGGACCGGCTGCTGGCCCAGGGGTGCGCCTTCGACGTGCCGGACGGCTCCCGGGAGATGGACCAGCTCCTGGCCACCGGGGAGACCGCCTCCGCCGCGCTGATGGCCCTCGCGCTGCGCGAACGCGGCCTGGAGGCCGAGTCGTTGACGGGCGCGCAGGCGGGGGTGCGCACCCATGGACGGCACGGGGCGGGAGTCGTCGACCGGCTCGCCCCCTCGCGCGTGCACCAGTTGCTGGGGCGGCGGGCCGTCCCCGTCGTCACCGGCTACCAGGGCGTCGACGAGCGGGGCGACACGGTGACGCTGGGCCGCGGCGGCTCGGACACCACGGCGGTGGCGCTGGCCGCCGGGCTCGGCGCGGACCGCTGCGAGATCTACACCGACGTGCCGGGCGTCTTCAGCGCCGACCCCCGGATCGTGCCCGCGCCCCGCCTGCTGCCCCTCGTCCCGGTGGACGTGATGGCCGAGATGGCCTTCACCGGCGCCCGGGTGCTGCACTCGCGCGCGGTCGAGCTGGCGCAGACGCACCAAGTCACCACCCACGTACTGGGTGCCGCGACGGAAGGACCCGGAACCGTGATCCCCACCGACATGCCCTGCCCGGAGCAGCAGGAGGACCTGATCCGCGCGCTGGAGACGGCGCCCGTCGTCACCGCCGTCACCCACGACCCGGACGTCTCCCGGGTGCTGGTGCACTGCGCCGGTTCCGGGCGCGACCCGGCCCCGGAGGTGCTCTCGCTGCTGGCGGAGTACGGGTTGCCGGTGGACCTGGTGGCCCGCTCGGGTCCCTACGAGGACGAGTTCCGGATGGGTTTCGCGACCCGGCGCAGCGAACTGGCCCGGGTCCGCCGCCCGCTGGAGCGGCTGGTCCGCGAACTGGGCGGTGAGGTGCGCTTCCAGGGCGAGGTCGGCAAGGTCACCGTGGTGGGGACCGGGCTGCTGAACCGGCCGGAGGTCACCGCCCGGATGCTCACCGCGCTGGCCGCCTCGGGGACGCCGACGACCTGGATCCACACCTCGCAGGTCCGCACCTCGGCGCTGGTGCCGCAGGACCGGCTCACGGACGCCGTGCGGGTGCTGCACACGGCGTTCGGGCTGGACCTGACGGAGGAGACGGACCCGGCGGCGGAACCCGCGCCCGAGATCGCCAGGTAAAACCGGCTCGCCGAAAAACCGCGCGCCGCCTGCCGACTCCCCTTCGGGGGCACGGGGAACGGCGGGACCGCCTCGGGGGTGGCGGTCCCGCCGTTCATCCTGCGCGGCGCGGCCTTCGAGCCGACCGACCGTTGGGTGCCCGGCCCCCGTGGGGACGCGCCGCGCGGGGTTCACGCCTGGGCCGGTTCGGGGCCGTCGCCGGGCGTGTGGTGGGTGGCCGTCCCTTCGGGGGCCTTGACGGTCGCCGCGTCGGGGACGGCGCTCGCGGCGGCCGTGCCCTCGGGGTCGGGGCCGGACGCGCCGGCCTCCTGGCCGTCCGGGACGGGTCCGTCGTGGGCGCCGCCGTCGCGGGGCAGCAGGAAGGTCAGCAGCGCGACGACGCCGAGCAGGCCGACGTTCCACCACAGGCTGCTCTTCATCGCCGCGTCGTAGGTGTGCAGCCGGGCCTCGTGGGCGGCGTCGCCCAGCGCCTTCCCGGCGGGGGCGCGGAGGTCGGCGGGCAGCGCGGTCACCAACCGGTCGCAGCCGGCGGGGGCGCGGCGGACGTCCGGGTGGTCCATGCTCCGGTCGTGGCAGCGCGCGAAGCCCGCGACCAGCCGGTCCTGCGCGGGGCCGGTCACCGAGGCGGCGGTCAGGTCGGCGCGCAGTCCGCTCTCGGCGGCGCGCGCGCCGGTGCCGGCGTGTCCGCTGACGGCGCCGAAGAAGATGACGCCGATCACCGCGACACCGGCCACCGATCCGGTCTGCATCACGGCGTTGAACACGCCGGAGGCCGCGCCCGAGTCGGAGGGCGGCACCTTCAGGAGGCTGACGTTGGTGGCCTGCGCCATCACCAGGCCCATGCCGAGGCCGCCGACGAGCTGGGCCGGTATCAGGTGCCAGCCGCTGAGGCCGGTGCCCGCGAGCTGGAGGGTGAGGATCAGCAGGAGCAGGCCCGCGACCATGCCGAGCGCGCCGAGGGTGACGACGTGCCGGCTGGGCCGGAGCCCGGCGTTGCTGACGAAGATCGCCGCCATCGTCACGCCGATCGGCCACGGCAGGCTGGTGACACCGGCGGCCAGCGCCGTGAAGCCGAACCCCTGCTGGAGGAAGAGGGTGAAGATCAGGAAGTAGCCGATGATGGCGGTGAGGAAGGTCAGCATGACCACCAGGCCGGCGGAGTAGCCGCGCCGGTGGAACAAGGACAGCGGCACCAGCGGCGAGCCGTCCTTGGCCTGCTTGCGCCGCTGCCACAGCACGAAGAGCACGATCAGCGGCAGCGCCACGCCCATCAGCAGCCAGCCCCACGTGGGCCAGTGCAGTTCCCGCCCTTGCAGCAGCGGGTACAGGACGGCGAGCAGCGCGGCGGTGATGAGGGCGACGCCCAACGGGTCGAGTTTCAGGCTGTGTTCGCTCTTGCTCTCCGGCAGCACCTTGACGGCCATGACCAGGGCGGCGATGCCGACGGGCACGTTGACCAGGAAGATGGGCCGCCAGTCGAGCCCGAACAGGTCGGCCTCCAGCAGGATTCCGCCGAGGATGGGGCCGCTGACGTTGGCGGTGCCGGCGATCATCCCGTACAGGACGAAGGCCCCGCCGCGCCTGGCCGGCGGGATGGTGGCGGTGATGATCGACAGCACCTGCGGCACCATCATCGCGGCCATCGCGCCCTGCACCACCCGGGCGGAGATGAGCATCCCCGGGGAGACCGCGAGGCCGCAGGCCGCGGAGGCCAGCGTGAAGCCCGTCATGCCGATGAGGAACAGCCGTCGGCGGCCGAAGATGTCACCGAGCCGGCCGCCGGTGATGAGCATCAGGGCGAAGGGCAGGGTGTAGCCGATCAGCGACCACTGGATCGCCGAGTAGGAGGCTTTCAGGTCGGTCTGGATGGCGGGGATGGCGACGTTGACGATGTTGGCGTCCAGGACGTCCACGAAGATGGCGACGAGGACGACCACCAGGATTCCGCGGTGGTGCGTGCCGCCGGTCCCCCGCTCACCGGCCGCCGCGGGCCCCGGAGCGGGCGCGGCGGCGGTCGAGTCGATACTCATGAAGCTGTGTCCTTCCGAGGACAGTCGCTGTATCTTAGTTTCTAAGCTAATTAGACCGTGAGGGATGTGCAAGGCACTTGGGCGGGAACACGCACCACACCGGCAGCCCGCGTCGGCGGGAACTGACACGCTCGATCTACCAGGAGGCCCGTACGACGGCGACCCGGCAGGCCCTGGCCGACCAGGCGGTCGCCGCCCGGCTCGGCATCGGCGGCACCGACCTGCTGTGCCTGGGCGTGCTGGACCACATGGGCCCGCTCACCGCCGGCCGGCTGGCCGAGCTCACCGGCCTGACCACCGGCGCCATCACCGGCGTCGTCGACCGGCTGGAACTGGCCGGGTTCGCCCGCCGCGCCAAGGACCCGGCGGACCGCCGGAAGGTCGTCATCCACCCCGTGGACGCGCAGCGGGCCAAGGTCGGAGCGCTCTACACGCCGGTGCTGGACGCGCTGGACACCTGGTGCGCCCGGCACTCGGACGAGGAGCTGGAGATCGTCCTTGACTACCTGCGGTCCTTCGGCGAGGTGCTCCCCGGACTGGCCGCGGCCCTGCGGCAGGAGGCGGCGGGCCGCCCGCCTTCCTGACGAACCGTCACATCGGCGCCGCGCGAAGTCGTTGACGGTTTCACGGCCGGACACGCCGTCCCACGTGCGGCGTTCCGGCCGCACCGATCGGCCGCGCCGGCCCCGCGGGAGACGATCCGCGCACCCGGCGGGCATCACGCGATCACGTGATGCCCACTCCCGTAGCGCTTGGCAGGGTGTGAGAAGGGGTCATCACCCCGTACATCCTCCCTCGCCACAGGAGTGCGTATATGAGCAGCCACCAGAGCACGGCCGGCCGACCGGCCCATCCGGTACTGATCGTGGGAGCCGGGCCGGTCGGTTCGACCCTGGCCCTGGAACTGGCGCGGCACGGCGTCCCGGCCCTCCTCGTCGAGCAGCACGCCGCGCCCTCCCTCCACCCCAAGATGGACTTCGTCAACGGCCGCAGCATGGAACTGCTGCGGCGGCTGAACGTCACGGAGGAGATCCGGGAGCGCGGGGTGCCCGCCGACTGCACCTTCAACTTCCAGTGGTACCGGTCCCTGGACGAACCACCGGTCTCCGAATGGATCGCCCCGTCCGTGAGCGACACCTTCAAGGGCATCGCCGACCACAACGACGGCACCAGCCCCTTGGAGCCCCACCAACGGCTGCCCGGCAACGCCCTGGAGGAACTGCTGCGCGCCAAGGCCGACGGTCACCCGCTGGTCGAACTGCGCGCCGGGACCGCCTTCCGGTCCCTGGTCCAGGAGGCGGACGCGGTGCGGGCCACGCTCACCGACATGACCACCGGTGAGGAGTACACCGTCCGGGCCCGGTACGTCGTCGGCTGCGACGGCGCGAACAGCGCGGTGCGCCGCTCCGCGGGCGTCCCCGTGCGGGTCACCGGCCCGGAGACCGACCACTGCGACGTGTACTTCCGCAGCTCCGACCCCCGGCTGCGCCCGTACGGCCGGTACTTCCTGGCCATCGCCGCCGGCGGCGCCACGCTGGTGTCCCGGGACGAGCAGGACACCTGGACCGCCTTCTTCCCCGTCCTGGAGGACACGGACTTCGACCGCGACCCGATCGGCGTGCTCAGCCGCCGGCTGGGCACGGACATCACCGCGGACGAGATCCTCAAGGTCACCCGGTGGCGCGGCCGGATGGCGGTGGCCGAGCGCTACCGCGCGGGCTCCGTCTTCCTCGCCGGCGACGCGGCGCACGAGTTCTACCCGATGGGCGGACACGGCGCCAACACCGGGCTCGCGGACGCCGTGGACCTGGGCTGGAAGCTGGCGGCGGTACTGGGCGGCTGGGGCGGGCCGGGCCTGCTGGACTCCTATGAGAGCGAGCGCCGCCCGGTCGCGCTGTTCAACCGGGAGATGTGCTTCAACCTCCTGGAGGTCTGGCGCCGCTTCCCGCAGCTCGTCGCCGACGGCGCCTCCCCCGGCCACCTGGCCGGCTTCCTGGCGCAGGAGAAGTACCAGATCCACAACTCGGGCATCCACTTCGGCTACCACTACGGCGATTCCCCGGTGGTGGTCCACGAGGAGCGGCCGGACGGCATCCCCGTCCGTCCGGCCGCCCGGACGAGCCCGGCGCACGAGCCGAACGACACCGATGCGCCCCTGTGGTCCTGGAGCGGCATCGTCCCCACCACCCGGCCCGGCTCCCGCGCGCCGAGCGTGTTCCTCGCGGACGGCTCCCCGCTGCTGGACCTCCTGGCCGAAGGGTTCACCCTGGTCGACTTCTCCGGGGCGGCGCGCGGCCGGGGCGTTCTGGAGGCCGCGGCGCGGCGGTCCGTTCCGGTGCGGCACGTCCGCGTCAACGACCCGCTCGCGCGCCGGGTCTGGGGCCGCGACCTGGTCCTGGTCCGGCCGGACCAGCACGTGGCCTGGCGCGGTGACGCCCCGCCGGCGGACTGGGGCACCGTCCTGGACGCCGTACGCGGCCACCGGCCGACGGCGCCCGCGACCGGGACGTCCCCGACGCCCCGATAAGGCCCGCCGCCCGGGCCCCTCGCCGGTCCGGCGCCGGGGCCCGGCACCCACCACCGCGCGAGGTGATCCTCATGCCCACCAACCATCCCGATCCCGCTCCCGACCGAACCGGCTCGCCCCCCGGCCGACCCGGGACCACCCCCGGCCGTCCCGATGCCACTCCCGGCCGGTCGGGCCACACCCCCCGCCGTCCCGACCCCGCCTCCGCACACCCCCGGCCCGACCCCGAACACCCCCGCCCCGCCTTCGACTTCCACGTCCGCCTGCGCCCCACGGCGGGGGCGGTGGCCGACCTGCTGCGCGCCATGGACGCCCACGGCATCGGCCGGGCGCTGGTGTGCGCGGGCGGCACCCTCCCGCCCGCGCGGATCTCGCGGCAGGTCATCGAGGGCGGCGGCACCACGGAGGACGCCGACAACGGCGCCGTGCGCGCCGCCTGCGCGGCCCACCCCCGGCGCCTGGTGCCCTGCTACTTCGCCAACCCGCACCGGCCGGTGGTCGCGTACCGCGCGGCGGCCCCCAACTTCCGCGCGGTGGAGGTCTCCCCGGCGGTGCACGGCGTGCCGCTGGCCGATCCGCGCACCGACGCGCTGGTCGCGGTGGCGGGCGAGGTGGGCCACAGCGTCTACGCCGTGTGCCTCCAGCAGGAGGGCTCCGGCGTCGCCGACCTGGCGCGGCTGGCCGCCCGGCACCCCGAGGTGACGTTCGTGCTCGGCCACTGCGGCATCGGCAACATCGACCTGTACGGGCTCACGCTCGTCCGCGACCTGCCCAACGTCCTGGTCGAGACGTCCGGCGGCTACACCCTCGTCCTGCGCGCCGCGCTCGCCGAACTCGGCCCGGACCGGGTGCTGTTCGGTTCGGAGTACCCGCTCCAGGACCCCGCCGTCGAACTGGCCAAGTACGCCGTGCTGGGGCTGCCCCCGGACATGCTGCGCGGGGCGCTCGGCGACAACGCCCGGCGCGTCCTCAAGGAGCCGGCCGCCCGGAGGTGAGCCCCCGGGCACGCGCGGCGGCGCGGGCCTGCGACCGGGCGGCGGCGCGGTCGCCCGGGTCCCCGCCGCACCACGGCTTCCGGGCCGGGCCCGCCCCGGTCCGGGGCGACCACCGCACCGGAAGCCACCGGTGCCCCGTCCTCCACACCTCACGGAGTTCCCATGACCGAGCCCCTGCCCCGACTGGGCGAGTGGAACAGCATCGACGAACTGCTGGAGAGCCAGGACAAGCCGCTGGCCCGGACCCTCTCCTGGGCCGCCCGCTCCCCCTTCTACGCCGCGCGGTTCGCCTCCGCCGTCCCGCCCGCGACCCGTGAGGAGCTGGCCGCGCTGGCGCCGACCACCAAGCAGGACCTGCGCGACGCCTACCCCTTCGGCCTGCTCGCGGTGCCCAAGGAGAAGCTGGCCACGTACCACGAGTCCAGCGGCACCGCCGGGCAGCCCACCCCCTCGTACTACACCGAGGAGGACTGGACCGACCTGGCCGAACGGTTCGCCCGCAAGCACGTCGGCATCACCCCGTCGGACACCCTGCTGGTCCGCACGCCCTACGCGCTGCTGCTGACCGGCCACCTCGCCCACGCGGCGGCCCGGCTGCGCGGCGCCACCGTCGTGCCCGCCGACAACCGCTCGCTGGCCACCCCGTGCTCGCGCGTGATCCGCGCCCTGCACGACCTGAAGGTCACCCTCACCTGGTCGATGCCGACCGAGTGCCTGCTGTGGGCGGCCGGCGCGCGGGCCGCCGGGTACGACCCGGGCACCGACTTCCCGGCGCTGCGCGCCCTGTTCGTCGGCGGCGAGCCGCTGACCCGGGCGCGCCGGGAGCGGATCGCCCGGACGTGGAACGCGCGGGTGGTGGAGGAGTACGGGTCCACCGAGACCGGCAGCCTGGCCGGGGAGTGCCCGCAGGGGCGGCTGCACCTGTGGGCGGACCGGGCGCTCTTCGAGGTGTTCGACCCCGCCACCGGCGCCTTCTCCGCCGAGGGCGCGGGCCAGCTGGTCGTCACCACGCTCTACCGGGAGGCCATGCCGCTGGTCCGCTACAACCTGGAGGACACCGTCGAGGTCTCCCACCGGCACTGTCCCTGCGGCTGGCACCTGCCCACCGTCCGGGTGCTGGGCCGCACCGCCTTCGGCCACCCCGTGCGGGGCCGCACGGTGACCCAGCACCGGCTGGAGGAACTGGTCTTCGGGCTGCCGGACGCGGACGAGGTGCTGTTCTGGCGGGCCCGCGCCGAGCCGGACGTGCTGCGCGTCCAGATCGAGGCCGCCCCGGACCGGCGGCGCGGCGCGGCGGACCGGCTGACCCGCGCCGTCGGCGCCGAACTCGGCGTGCCCGTACGGGTGGAGGCCCTGCCGCCCGGCTCCATCGTCCCCTCCGACGTGCTCGGCGCCATGCCGGACGTGGTCAAGCCGCGCAGCCTCTTCGGCCCGGACGAGGACTGGAGCAAGGCCCTGCTGTACCAGTGAGCGGGGGACGCGGCGGGCGCCCGGGGCCATGAAAGGTCCCGGGCGCTTCGCCGTCGCCGGAGATCCGGCCCAGGCGCGTATCGGTTCGCGGCCCCGGCTCCCCGTCCCCGGCCCCCGTCCCCCGGCTCCCGGCTCCCGGCACGGCGAAGCGCCCGGGGCTGCGGCGGTGGCCCCGGGCGCTCCATGTGACCGTGCGCGACGGCTACGGTCCGCTCACTTCTCGACTCACTCCTCAGCTCATTCCTCAGCTCATTCCTGAGCGCATTCCTCAGCCCGCTTCTCGACTCACTTCTCGATGCAGAACTCGTCGATCGGGTAGCCGACGTGCCGGTCCTCGCTGGGCAGGTAGCCCAGGACCTTGTCCCCCGGGCGCAGTTCGGTGCTGTTGAGCACCACGCCGCCGGGGCCGAGCACGCGGACGTGCCAGTCGTCCTGGAGGATCAGGTTGACCGGCTGCCCGTTGGGGGCCACCGCGTCCACGGAGATCAGCGGCCGGGACTCGATCTTGACGCGGCCGACCGTCACCATCCGCGTCCGCCCCTTGATGTCCACGGCCATGACCTTGCTGCCCGACTGGAGCTCGCTGAGGTAGTTCGTCCGCTCGTCCTTGGACAGCGTGTAGGAGTGGATGGCGCCCGCGTTGACCCGGAACGGGCGGGTGGGCATGTACGGCAGCGGGTGGGTCTCGCTGACGCACAGGATCATGCCCTTGGAGTGCGAGCCGACGAGGATGCCCTCGTCCTCGCGGAAGTGCGAGCAGGTGTCCACGCAGGCCCGCTCGCCCATGCCGATGTGGGCGGTGCGGACGACCTCCAGTTCGGTGAGGTTCAGGTCGGGCACCTCGGCCTGGGCGGCGGCCTTGAGCTTGGCGGTCTCCCCCACGGCCGACGGGGCCATCATCACGCCGTCCGAGCCGTGTTCGAGGACCCCGAAGATGATGCGGGCCTCCTCGACGTCCTGCGCGATGGTCACCAGGTTGCCGGTGGACCGGGCGGCGGCGGCGATCACGATCTCCAACGGGATCTTCGTCGGGTCGCGGAACAGCAGCAGGCTCCACCGGTCGGTGCGCGCCGACTCGCACGCGTCCTCCAGCGTCGGCGCGTCGACGATCTCCACGAACCGGCCGAACTCCAGGTCCGGGTGCTTCAGGGACAGTTCGGCCGGGGTGACGCCGTGCCGCAGGGGATCGACGACGACCACGTCCGCGTCGCCGAAGTCCTCGGGCAGCGCGTCGCCGCCGGGGAAGAGGACCTTGGTCACGGTCGGCGGGAGCTGCGCCAGGTCCGCGATGTCGTCGGTGACGATGCCCTCGACCCTGTAGTGCAGTGCTTCTTGGACGACTGCCTCTTGGACGTCACCGAGGCCACGGATGTCCAGCCAGCTGAGCTTCACGGAAGAACCCTTTCGGGAGTACGGATGGGAGGTGCTGCGGAGGTGTCGCCGGACGGGTCCTCGTCGTGGATGAGGCCGGCCAGCTTGGCGGCCATCGCGCCCGGGTCGGGCGCCTGGAAGATGTTGCGGCCCATGGCGACGCCGGCCGCGCCGCCCCGGAGCACTTCCTCGACGTAGGCGACGACCTGGCCGTCGTCGTCCGCGCGCGGGCCGCCGACCGCGACCACCGGGACCGGTGCGGCGCGGGTGAGGTCGCGCATCTCGGGCACGGAGCCCACGTACATGGTCTTGACGAGGTCGGCGCCGAGGTCGGCGGCGAGCTGCACGGCGTGCGCGACCAGGGCCGGGTCCCTCGGGTTGTCGATCTTGGGGCCGCGCGGGTACATCATGGCGAGCAGCGGCACGTTCCAGCGGTCGCAGGCGTCCGCGACCGCCGCCAGGTCGGCGATCTGCCGCCGCTCCTCGTACGAACCGAGGTTGACGTGCACGCTCACCGCGTCCGCCCCCAGCCGCAGGCTCTCCTCGACGCTGGCGACCAGGTACTTGGCGTTCGGATCGGGCGCGTGCACGGTGCTCGCGCTCAGGTGCACGATCAGCGAGGTGCGGTGGAACCGGTCCGGCCGCACGGAACGCAGGCTGCCCTTGTGCAGCACCACGGCGTCCACGTGGTTCGCCGCGAGCTTCCCGACCAGGTCGTCGAGCCGGCCACCCCGGGTGACCGGTCCGTCGGTCACCGAGTGGTCGAGCGGGACGACCAGCAGGCGGTCGGCGCCCTCGCGGTACAGGCGCCGCAGCCGCAGCCGCCGCCCGAACGGGACATTGAGTGATTCAGCCATACCCTTCTCCTGATTTCCCCCGTGGAGAACCGGCCGGTCCGCCCACCCGTGCCGGGCACCCGCCCGGTACGGCTCGCGTCCGCCGGCTCTCGTCCGTCCGGCACTCCGTCCATCCGGCTCGGCCTTCCCGGGGGCTCGTACGGCGGACCTCCCCGCACGGTGGCCCTCAGCCTCCCGGGAACGGCCGCCCGGCCGCATCACGTCTTCTCGGGATGCCGGGCCGGCCCCGCGTACGCGGGAGGGGAGGAACGATCACCGCGTATACGGGAGGGGAGGCGGGCATGGCGCGCACGGCGGGGAGGCGCCCGCCCCGGAGCGGAAGAAAGGCGCCGGAGAGACGGGGCGGGAAGCGCCCGGACAAGACGGCGCCCGGCACTCTCCGT
>NZ_JBEXNM010000119.1:0-13775 GCF_040611095.1 Streptomyces sp. NPDC003077
CCCCGAGGAGGCCGAGGCCCAGAGCCCGAAGAAGGCTGAGGACGAGGACTGGGGCCCGGAGAAGGCCGAGGGCCGAGGCCCAGGGCCCGGGGAAGGCCGAGGCCGGGGCCCCGGGAAGGACCGAGGGCCGAGACCGGGCCCGTCCGCCCGTCGAGAAGGGGACGACGCAGCCGCAGCGAGACACCGGCCCCGAAGCCGCCCCCTACGCCACCAGCCCCCGCGCCCCCTCCATCTCCACGGCCGCCCCCGTCGCCACCAGGTCCGCGGCCTTGGCCAGGCGCACGGCGGCCTCCTCGGCGACGGCGCCGTCGACCGTGAAGGGCAGCCGGACGAACCCCTCGAACGCCCCGTCCACCCCGAACCGCGGCCCCGACGGCACCCGCACCCCCAACCGCTCCCCCGCCAGCGCGATCCGGGAGCCCGACAGCCCCCCGGTACGCGCCCAGAGGGTGAGACCGCCGCCGGGCACGGAGAACTCCCAGTCGGGCAGGTGGCGGCGGAGGGCGGCGACGATCGCGTCCCGGTTCTGACGGGCCTGCTCCCGGCGGATCCGCACCGCGTCCTCCCAGCCGCCGGTCTCCAGCAGCGAGGTGAGGGCGAGCTGTTCGAGCACCGGCGAGCCGAGGTCGGCGTAGGCGCGGGCGGCGACCAGGCTGCGGATGACGTCGGGGGCGGCGCGCACCCAGCCGATGCGCAGCCCGGCCCAGAACGCCTTGCTGGCGGAGCCGACGGTGATCACCGTGCTGCCCGCGGGGTCGAAGGCGCAGACGGGACGGGGCGGGTCGGTGTCCTCCTCCGGGTCCAGGCGGAGTTCGGTCATGGTCTCGTCGACGACGAGGACGGTGCCGGCGGCGCGCGCGGCGGCCACCAGCCGGCGCCGCTGGTCCTCGGTGGCGAGGGTGCCGGTCGGGTTGTGGTAGTCGGCGACGACGTAGGCCATCCGGGGCGCGGCGTCCCGCAGGACCTGCCGCCAGGCCGGGATGTCCCAGCCCGTGAGCCGTTCCCCGAGGGCGACGGGGACGAGGCGGGCGCCGGCGTCGCGCATCAGCTGGAGGATGTTGGCGTAGGACGGGGAGTCGACGGCGACCCGCTCGCCGGGCCCGGTGATCAGCTTGCAGATGGCGGCCACGGCGCCCATGGCGCCGGTGGTGACCATGATCTGCTCGGGCATGGTGGGGATGCCCCGTGCGGTGTACCGGTCGGCCAGGGCCTGGCGCAGCACCTGGAGGCCGGCCGGGTAGTCGCCGTGCGTGTGGGCGTACGGCGGGAGGTCGGCCATGGCTCCCTGGACGGCCCGGGTCAGCCAGGGTTCGGGCGCCGGGAGGGCGGCGCACCCCAGGTCGATCATGGAGCCGACGGCTTCCGGCGGCAGCGGCTCCAGGCCGCGGGTGGGCAGCGGGTTCCCGGCCGGTACAGCGGTCCAGCTGCCCGAGCCCCTGCGGGAGGCGAGGAACCCCTCGCCGCGCAGGGCTTCGTACGCCGCCGCCACGGTGGTGCGGCTGACGGCGAGCGCGGCGGCCAGTTCCCGTTCGGCCGGGAGGCGGGCGGCGACGGGGACCCGCCCCTCCAGAACGAGCAGGCGCACGCCGTCCGCGAGGCCGCGGTAGGCCGGGACGCGGCGGGTGCCCGCGGCCCGCGCCGCGTCCCGGGCGTCCTGCGACCGGAGCAGACGGGCCAGTTGGGCCGCGCCCACTGCCGAGGTCCACTGCGTCATTCGATCAGTCCACCTTCCCCGGATTGGCCCTGGAGCCGTCGCGCCGACGAGCCACAGAGTGTCACGCGTCGGTCCAATCGCGCCAGGAGGGGGACAGGTTTTGAACGTCACAGGAGCGCCGCACGGGCGGTCGGGGACCGCCGCGGAGGTGGAGCACGGGGCCCGGACGACGGATCGCGGAACGGCCGCCGAGGAATCCGCCGACGAGTCCGGGGAAGGGGCCGTGACGGACGGCGGCCCCCTTCCCAAGGACGGCTACCCCCTCCCCGAGGACGGCCGGCCCCTCCCGCATGCGGGCCGCGCACCGGCCGCACCGCACGAGGACGCCGGAACAGCGCCGTCCGATGACGACAGCACCCCGGCGCCGTCCGGCCACGGCACTTCGGCCGCAGCGGCGCGCCGGGACGCTCCGTGGCGCGGGCGGCGGCTCCCCCGCCGGCTGGCCCACCTGTATGCGGGGCTGGTCCTGTACGGCGTGAGCATGGGGCTCCAGTTGCGGGCGGGACTGGGACTGGAGCCGTGGAGCGTGCTGAACCAGGGCATCTCCCGGCACACGGGCCTGTCGATCGGCACGGTCACGATCGTCTCCGGCGCGCTGATCCTGCTGCTGTGGATCCCGCTGCGGCAGCGACCGGGCCTGGGCACCGTGTCCAACGTGATCATCCTGGGCCTCGTGATGGACGCGACCCTCACGCTGCTGCCGCCCCTCTCCGCCCTGGGCGCACGCGTCCCCCTCCTGGCGCTCGCCATCACCCTCAACGGCGTGGCGACGGGGCTCTACATCTCGGCCCGCTTCGGTCCGGGGCCGCGGGACGGGCTGATGACGGGGCTGCACCGGCGTACGGGCCGGCCGCTTCGTCTGGTGCGGACCTGCATCGAGGTGACGGTGCTCGCGGTCGGGTTCGTGCTCGGCGGCTCGGTGGGCGTCGGGACGGTGCTCTACGCGCTGGCCATCGGGCCACTGGCCCAATTTTTCCTGCGCTTCTTCGCCCTCAGCGAGCCCGAAGGGGCGCCGTCCCCGGTGGTGGCGCGCGGCACCGCCTCGCGGAAGCGCGCGACGCCGCCCGAGTGACCCCGCCCCGCCATCCCTGCCTCGACCACCCGGCCCCGCTCGCCTTCGCCCCCGGGGCGGCGCGGCGGACGGCCCGGAGAACACCGCGCCCGCTTTCCGGCGGGCCGTGACGCGCGGTTACCGCCACCTGGAAACATCAGGGCGGAGGCGGCGCCGGAACCGCTGCTCCCGGTGGTGGGCCGGGCCGACGCGTGGGACCGGGTGTGCGGGGGGCTGTTCCCGCCTTGAAAATATTTCAATTTGATCTACGTCATGTCTCTTCATCGCAAACGGAGGCTCGGGGGCATGGGCGTCCCGGCCGGGGCGCGGAGATGGCCTCCTCGCTCGGCACCGGGGGCGCGGCGGGGCCGCGGCCGTGTTCGTACGGGCGCGGGGTGCCGCTGGACCGGCCCGCCGGGGGGCCGCCGTACGGCGCGACGCCGTCCGCGCGCAGGCCCCGGTACGGCACATGGGGGTCCGCGTGATGGACCGGCCGTTCCTGCGGGCCGCGCACGCGCTGGGGCTCCAGGTGCGCGTATGGACGGCGAACGGCCCACGCCCCCGGTGGACGGCGAACGCCCCCGGTGCTTGGCGGACCTGCCGGACTTCGGACTGGACGGGATCACGACCGACGACCTGCCCGGCGCCGCGGGCGGCGCTGGACGCGCGAGGGGCACGGCCCGAAGCGGGGAACCTCCGGTTCCGGAAGGGCCGGACGACCCCGGCGAGGGACGGCACGCCGGGCCGGATTTAGGCATGTCGGGTGCGGGCCGGTAGTGTACGCGCTTGGCTCACCAGACGGACCGTTACTGCGCGTTTAGGCAACAAAAACGCTGGGTGACATCTGCTGCCAGATGTGACAAACCGGGCGCTGGTGGGTACAACAAGGGGCGGCACGAAGAATGCAGCGGCGCGTAGCGCCTCCGTCATCGGCGGTGGTGGGCGACGGGTGGGCGCATGTCCCGATTTCGGGAATCTTCACCGCCGACCGGACGTTGACCGGATGACGACGACAGCGACACCTGTCCTGTGGGCGACAAGCCCGGGAGGCACGATTCATGAGTGAGCGAGCTCTACGCGGCACGCGACTCGTGGTGACCAGCTACGAGACCGACCGCGGCATCGACCTGGCCCCGCGCCAGGCGGTGGAGTACGCATGCCAGAACGGACATCGATTCGAGATGCCGTTCTCGGTGGAGGCCGAGATTCCTCCGGAGTGGGAGTGCAAGGTATGTGGTGCACAAGCTCTCCTGGTGGATGGCGACGGCCCTGAGGAGAAGAAGGGCAAGCCCGCGCGTACGCACTGGGACATGCTCATGGAGCGGCGCACCCGCGAGGAACTGGAGGAGGTACTGGCCGAGAGGCTGGCCGTCCTGCGTTCCGGCACCATGAACATTGCCGTGCATCCGCGCGACACCAACCGCAAGTCCGCCTGAGGCGGCCTTACGGCGACCAGCAGTACCAGGGCCGGGGCCACCGCACATCGCGGTGGCCCCGGCCCTTGCCGTGCCTTCGGCTCGGAGAGCCCGGCCCTCGCTGCGGCCTCCGAGGACCCGGCTCGCGCCCGACCCTCAGGGCACCCGGCTCTTGCCGTGCTCCCGGCACGAGGCGGAGCGGCCGAGCCGGTCGGCCACGACCGCGTGCGCGACGCCCGCCCCCCTCGTCGGCCACCTGGTAGCGCCCTCGGCCCGGGGCCACCGGTTCCGCGCCGTGTTCCCAGGACAAGGCGTAACAGGACGGCCGGACGGGCCGGCCACGACCCGCGTGTGCGACGCCCGCCTCGTCAGCCGCCTGATAGCGGCCCCACCTCAGTGACCCGGCCGCGAGACCCCACCTCGGCCGCACCGGCGCGCCACCTCACCTCGGCAGCGGCGGGTCCTGACGCCTCTGGGCGGGCGGCTCGTCCTCGCGGACGACCTCGCCCGGGACGACCTTGTCGTCCGGGTGGCGCGGGCCGGACCGGCCGAAGGCCTCCCCGAAGGGGCCCGGGGCGAAGCTCCCCGGGGAGAAGCCCGTACGGCGCGACAGGGCCCGCTCGGCGCGGCGGCGGATCAGGGAGCGGGTGGGCGGGAAGAGGCACAGCAGCCCCGCCACGTCCGATATCAGGCCGGGGAACATCAGCAGCAGGCCACCGAGCATGGGCAGCGCGTTGCCCCCGGAGGAGGCGTCCGCGGTGGCGCCCGGGGAGGCGTCCTTCGGCGTGGGGCCGCCGCCCTGGAACGTCCCCGTCAGGCCGCGCCAGGCCCGGCGGCCGGCCCGCTTGACGACGTAGCCGCCGAGCACGATGCCCGCGAGGATCAGCAGCAGGACGGTCAGCCCGCCCGCGGCGTGGGCCACGAGCGTCCAGAGCCAGATCTCCAGCACCAGCCAGACGGCGATGCCCACCGGCAGCAACCGGCGGGCGCGCGAGCGCTGGGGCGGACGGGAGCCGGACTGCGGCGTGGCGTGGAACGTCATGGCTCAAGTGTGCCTGGCCGCACTGACAGCGCTCGCGTGCGGGGGGCTTCCGGGGACGGCGATGAGACAGAACTCGTTGCCCTCGGGGTCGGCCAGCACGGCCGTCCACCACCCCTCGTCGTCGAAGGGGCCGCGCAGCAGCCGCGCGCCGAGCGCGAGCAGCCGCCCGAGGTCCGGCTCCAGCGCGGGAACCCGCAGGTCGATGTGCATCCGGTTCTTGCCCCGCTTGGGTTCGGGGACCTGCTGGAGGAGCAGTTCGGGGCCGCTCCCCTCCGGTGGGGCGAGGGCCACGTACGGGGGCTGCGCGCGGACCCGCCGGTAGCCGAGCGCGTCGGCCCAGAAGACGGCCAGCGCCTCTCGGTCCGCGCAGTCCAGCACGACGGCGAGCTCCATGATTTTCTCCTCGGGGTCGGCGCGCATGGTGCCCGGACGGTCGGGCACCCGAAAGGGCGTACTCCGGGAGGTACGCCCACCAGCGCCCACCGCCACCCGGCGGCCGGCTCCCGCGCGGGGCCCGGGCGCCCTCCCCACGCTCCCGTCCGAGGAGGACCACCGCGATGGACCGAAGGGCCGAGACACCCGAGCAAGGCGGTACCGGCGTCCCCCGGGACCTGCCCGACCAGCAGGCCGGCGAGCCGCGGACGACGCCCGACCCGTGGGAGGGCACCGGCCGCGCGGGCGGCGACAAGGACGACGACGCCGAGGAGCAGGCCGACGCCGATCTCCCCGACCCGGACGTGTCCGGAACGGGGCGGCGCGGCGCCGTCCACAGCGGCGGCACGCGCCCCGACCACCCGACGCCCGACGAGCCGGCCGACTGACCTCACGCCCGGACCAGCCGGAACATCCGAACCGGACCAACCGGCCGGCCGTCCTCACATCCCCCGCAGCGCGGGCAGCAGCTTCTCCCCCGCCCAGTCCAGGAACTCCCGCTGCCGCTCGCCCCCGACCTGCACGAGGGCGACCTCGGTGAAGCCCGCCTCCTTGTAGGGCCTCACGGCCTCCACGAACGCGTCGACGTCGTCCCCGCAGGGGATCGACGCCGCCACGTCCTCGGGACGCACGAACTGGGTGGCGGCCTTGAACGCCGTCGGGCTGGGCAGCTCGGAGTTGACCTTCCAGCCGCCGCCGAACCAGCGGAACTGCTCGTGCGCGCGGCGTACGGCGGTCTCGCGGTCCGCGTCGTAACAGACGGGGACCTGGCCCACCCGCGGCTTGCCGGAGCCGCCGTGCCGGTCGAAGGCCGTCAGCAGCTCGCCCTTGGGCTCGACCGCGATAACCAGGTCGGCGAGCCGTCCCGCGATCTCGCAGGACCGCTCCCCCGACACGGCGATGCCGATGGGCGGCGGATCGGCGGGGCAGTCCCAGAGCTTGGCCGCCTCCACGTCGAAGTAGGTGCCGTGGTGGTTGACGTAGTCGCCGCCGAAGAGCGCCCGGATGATCTCCACCGCCTCGGTGAGCATCTCGTGCCGCGTCGCCATGCCGGGCCATCCGGCGCCCACCACGTGCTCGTTCAGCGCCTCCCCGGCCCCCAGCCCGAGCCGGAAGCGCCCCTCCGAGAGGAGCTGGACCGTCGCCGCCTTCTGGGCGACGATCGCCGGGTGGTAGCGCACCGTGGGGCAGGTCACATACGTCATCAGCGGGATCCGCGAGGTGGCCTGCGCGGCGGCGCCCAGGACGGCCCACGCGTAGGGCGAGTGCCCTTGGGTGGCCAGCCACGGGAAGTAGTGGTCGGAGGTCACCGAGAAGTCGAAGCCGACCTGTTCGGCGTGGACCACGTCCTCGACGAGCTGACGCGGCCCCGCGTGTTCGGTCATCATCGTGTAGCCGATCTGCACCATGCGCCCTGAGTGCCCCGCCGTTTCGGCGGAAAACTCGGGCTCGGGGCGGACGGAACAGCTCCTCGGCCATCCGCGCGCAGGTCCTGTCCGCGCCCGGGCTCCCGTCCGCGCGCGGGTCCTGTCCGCCCGGGGCCGACCGCGCACGGACAGGTTCCCCTCACTCCTCACGCGACGCGGGCCCCGGACGGCCGCACCGACCACCGCCGAGGTCACCGCCCACCGGAAACACAACGAAAACACGACGCCGGGCCGGGAAGCGCTCCCCTGAGCCCTTTCCGACCCGGCGTCGTGGACCTGCCGTCCTCGCGCCCCGACGGCCCCCTACGAACCCGCCGGCGACTCGCGCCGCGCACTGGCCGGCGTCGCCGCGGGAGCCGCGGCCCCCGGGGTCTCCTGGCGCCCCCGCAGCTTGTTGACCCGGGACCCGACGCCCCAGGCGGTGACCCGCCACAGGGCCTCCACGACGATGTCGCGGCTCATCTTGCTGTCGCCCCGCTCCCGCTCGACGAAGGTGATGGGGACCTCGACGACGTGGTAGCCCGCCTGGATGGCGCGCCGGGCCAGGTCGACCTGGAAGCAGTAGCCCTGCGAGGCCACCTCGCCGAGGCCCAGCCCCTCCAGGGTCTCCTTGCGGAAGGCCCGGTAGCCGCCGGTGATGTCGCGCAGCGGCACGTCCAGCAGGAGGCGCGAGTAGGTGCTGCCGCCCCGGGACAGGAAGTGCCGGTGCCGGGGCCAGTTCACCACCCGGCCGCCGGGCACCCAGCGCGAGCCGAGCACCAGGTCGGCGCCCTTGAGGGCGGTGAGCAGCCGGGGCAGTTCCTCGGGCTGGTGGGAGCCGTCCGCGTCCATCTCGACGAGGACGCCGTACCCGTTCTCGATGCCCCACCGGAAGCCCGCGAGGTACGCGGCGCCCAGGCCTTCCTTGCCCTTGCGGTGCAGGACGTGCACCCGCTCGTCCGCCGCGGCCAGCTCGTCCGCGACCTTCCCGGTGCCGTCCGGGCTGTTGTCGTCCGCCACCAGGACGTGCGCCTCTGGGACGGCGGACCGCACCCGCGAGACGATCGTCTCGATGTTCTCCACCTCGTTGTAGGTCGGGATGATCACCAAGGTGGTGCCGAGCGGGCCGTACTGCCGCTGACCGCCGTCTGTCACTGCTGCCTCTTCTCGTCCTTCGTACGCCCGCGCCGGCCGATGACTGTCGCGGCGGCGCAGGACAGAAGGCCCACGATAGCGATCACCCACTCGGGAGCCGCACCGACGCGGTCGGCGACGGTCTTCCCGTCACGCAGGGGGAGGGTCGCGGACATCACGCCCTGGGTGAATTCGGGGATCCGCTGGGTCACCGTGCCGTCCGGCGCGACGATGGCGCTGATGCCGCTGGTGGCGGCGGTGACGACGGCGCGGCCGTGCTCGACGGCGCGCAGCCGGGACATGGCGAGCTGCTGCTCGGGCTGTCCGGTGCGGCCGTACGTGGCGTTGTTGGTCTGGACGACCAGCAGGCGGGCGCCCGCGTCCACCGTGTCGTGCACGATCTCGTCGTAGGCGACCTCGAAGCAGATGACGTCGCCCAGCTTGGCGGGGCCGACCCGCAGCAGACCGGTGTGGTCGCCGGGGTAGAAGTCGCGCGGCACCCGCTGGAACCGCGTGATGATCTTGCTGAGCTGCTCCCGGAAGGGCACGTACTCGCCGAACGGCACCGGGTGCTGCTTGGTGTACGAGGCCCCGGGGCCCTTCGCCGGGTCCCAGACGATGCCCTGGTTGTACACGTAGCCGGGCTTGTCGGGGTGGTCGACGAGCGCGCCGACCAGGACGGGGACGCCGACGGCCTTCACGGCCTCGTCGATGCGGTCGTACGCCTCGGGGTAGCGGAACGGGTCCAGGTCCGAGGCGTTCTCCGGCCACACGACCAGGTCCGGCTTTTTGGCCCGGCCCGCCTTCACGTCCGCGGCCAGCTTCTCGGTGGCCCGCGCGTGGTTGTCCAGGATCATCATCGGACGGCCCAGGAAGTCCATGCCGGGCCGCTGGACGTTGCCCTGCACTATGGCGATGTCCACGGTGTCGTCGGCCTTGGTGGGGACGGGCACCAGGAGCCCGGAGAGGCCGACCGCCGCCGCCAGGCCCACCGCCTCCACGGCGGGCAGCGCCCGCGCCAGGGACCGGCCGGGGGCGCGCAGCCGCAGCACGGCGACGACCGCGGCGGCGAGCAGGGCGCCCGTCAGCGCCACCGCGAACGTCACCAGCGGCGCCCCGCCGAGCGCCGCGAGCGGGGTGAAGGGCGACCCGGTGTTGGCGAACGCCAGCCGCCCCCAGGGGAACCCCCCGAAGGGCGCCCGGTCACGCACCCACTCCTCGGCGATCCACAGGCACGCCGACCACAGTGGCCACGCCTTCAGCCGCGAGGTCACGGCCAGAGCGGCGCCCAGCAGGACGAGGTAGCAGGCCTGGACGAAGGACAGGCCGACGGCCGCGTCCCACCCGACGACCCGCAGCCACTGCAGCAGCAGGCAGAAGAACGGCAGCCCGAAGGCCAGCCCCGTCCACGCCCCCTGCCGGGCCGTGCGCCCCCGTGTCAGCAGGCTGAAGGCCGCGACGGCGACCAGCGAGAGCGGCCACAGGTCGAACGGCGGGAAGGCGAGCCCCAGCGCCAGTCCGCTGACGACGGCGAGCCCCGTCCGCACCGCCTCCCGCCGCGCCAGCGCCGCGAGGCGCCGGAGGCGGCCGGGCCGGGGCGCCGGTGGCGCGTCCCCGGCGGACGGGGCGGGCGCGGCGCTGGCGTCGGCCTTGGCACTCTCAGGCTCATCGGCCTGGTCAGGCTCAGCGGCCTTGCCGGTCTTGTCGGCCTGATCGGACGGAACGGTCCCGGCGGACGCCGGTGGTCGGTCCGCCCGGGCGGTGAGGTCGCCGGCCGGCCCGTCGTCGGACGGCGGACCGGTGGTCGGCGCGGAGCCACCTGAGGAGCCGTCTCCGGCCTCCTTCCGGTGCCCTGCGGCCGGCTCTGGCGCGTCGCCGATGAAACCGGTGACGCCGTCTGCGGCGGTCTGGGAACCCATGGGCACGGTCGCGGCCTTTCCTGGTCGTGCTGTGGTGAGGCGACGGTACATCGGCAGGGGGCGGCAACGGACCTGGGGTGCGGCGGCGGAAAAGCGCGGGCCATGGGCGGGGAGGAGCAGACCGTTCACGAACGGAGGCGGACGAGGCGCCGGACGAGGCCGCGCGGGAGCCCGGACCGTCCGCCCACGTGACGACGCCCAGACCGTCCCCTACGGGACCGCCGCGGAACTCCGCGGCGTCCCCACACCCCCTGCGGATCAGGGCCCGGCGCCCTTCGGGCCGACCTGGCGCCCGCTGGCTGCGGGTCGACCGAAAGCCGTTGTCTACTGAGCTGCCGGGCCCCACCCGGGTCACACCCGCCGGCCGGCGGAAACCTTTCCCTGGCCCCGTGCCGCGCATGCTGGACCTGGCTCCCGGTGGTGGTGCGCCGGTGCGGCGCGCCGCCCCTGGCCCAGCGGCGTGCGACGGGTGCGCGGAGGTCTCCCGGCCGGACGTCCTGTGGTGGACCCGGCCGAACCTACCGGCCGTCGCCCGCCCGCTGTCAACAGTTGCCCGACCTGCGTGGTTTCCGCGTCGCCCCAGGTCGGCGCGGAGTGCCGCAGGTGACGCGAGTGACCACCGGTGCGGCGACTGACGAGGCGAGCCCGGGCGGCGTCACACGAATGTCACTCGTTCGGCCGCTGGTAAACGGTGCGTCCGCCCACGACCGTCCGCAGGCACTCGGGCAGGTCCCGGCCGGGCGTGAGGTCCGGCAGGCCGGGCGTGCCGGAGCGCGGGTCGGTGGACCAGCGCTCGACGCGCTCGTCGGGGGCCTGGACGACGAGGTCGCCGGTGCGCCAGATCGCGTAGTCGGCCGGGGCGCCGGGCACCAGGACGCCGGCGTCGTCGCGGCCGATGGCGCGCCAGCCGCCCCGGGTGTGCGCGGTGAAGGCCGCCCGCGCGGAGATGCCGTGTTCGCGAGTGCGATGGAAGACGGCGGCGCGAACGGTCCCCCAGGGGTCGAGCGGCGTGACGGGGCTGTCGGACCCGAGGGCCAGCGGCACCCCGGCCCGCAGGAGGGCGGCGTACGGGTTGAGGGTGCGCGCGCGCCCGGCGCCCAGCCGGGCCGCGTACATGCCGTCCTCGCCGCCCCACGCCGCGTCGAAGGCGGGCTGGACCGAGGCGGTCAGCGCGTACTCGGCGAACGCCGCGATCGTCGCCCCGGTGAGCATCTCCGCGTGCTCCACGCGGTGCCGGGCCGCGCGGATCCGGCCCAGGCCGACGCGTTCGGCGGCGGCGCGCACCCCGTCGGTGACGGCGGTGAGGGCAGCGTCGCCGATGGCGTGGAAGCCGGCCTGGAGCCCGGCCTCGGTGCAGGCCGCGACGTGGGCCGCGACGGTGTCGGCGTCCAGGTGCGCCGCGCCGGTGTGCGGCGCGTCGGCGTAGGGGTCGTGCAGGTGGGCGGTGTGCGACCCGAGGGAGCCGTCGGCGAAGAGGTCGCCGGCCGCTCCGATCGCGCCGAGGTCGCGCACCCGGTCGGCGTCCTTTGCGTTGGTGACCAGTTCCGCCCAGTACCCCACCACGCGCGGGCCGTCCCCGCGCGCGCCGAGCGCGAGCAGGGCGGCGAGGTCGTCCTCGCTGGAGATCTCCGGCCCCGCGCACTCGTGGACGGTGCCGATGCCCTGGGACGCGGCGTGTGCGAGCGCGGCGGTCTGGGCGGCGGCGCGCTGCTCGGCGGTGATCGTCGCGTACGCGGCCCGGCGCACCGCGTGGTGGGCGTCCCCGGTGAGCGGCCGTTCACCGTCGAACCCGGCCCGGTCCCGGATGCCGGGCACGAGGTCGAGGAGGGCGGTGGTGACGACGGCCGAGTGGACGTCCACGCGAGTGAGGTAGAGCGGCCGGCCGCCGGTGGCCTCGTCCAGCTCGGCGCGCAGCGGGGACCGGCGCTCGGGCCAGACCGAGGCGTCCCAGCCGTGGCCGAGCAGCACCCGGTCCGCGGGGCGCGCGGCGGCGTACGCGCGCACGCGGGCCAGCGCGTCGGGCAGCGTGCGGGCGGCGGAGAGGTCCAGTCCCGTGAGCGCGAGACCGGTCGAGGTGGTGTGCACGTGTGCGTCGGTGAACGCCGGGGTGACGAGCGCGCCGTCCAGGTGGACCACCTCGTCCACGCCGTCGGCGAAGGAGTCCGCGGCCCCCTCCTCCCCCACCCAGGCGACACTGCCGCCCTCGACCACCATCGCGGTCGCGAACGGATCGGCGGGGCTGTGGACCTCCCCACCGCGCAGCAGGACGGTACGGGGCCGGTCGGGCGTGGAAACGCGATCGCTCATACCGGACAGTCTGGCCCCTGGGGGCACACGCCCGGCGAGCGGGGTCCGGCTCCCCGTCCCACGGGCCCGGCCCCGCCACCGTTCGGGCGGCACGCACACGACACGGGCGCCGCCGCGCGGGACACCGCCCCAGGGCGCACCGCGCGACCGTCGGGGGAACCAGGCCGCCCGCGCGCGCCGGCCGCCCCGGCTCAGATCCGTGGCGGACGGGCCTCGTACGGAGTGGAGAGGACGACGGTGGTACGGGTGGACACGCCGGCCAGGCTCCGGATGCGCGAAAGCAGATGCTCCAGCTCCAGGGGCGTGGCGACGCGCACCTTGAGGATGTAGTTCTCGTCACCCGCCACGCTGTGGCACGCCTCCAGCTCGGGGACCTCGGCGAGGCGGTCGGCGATGTCGTCCGGCGCGCTGGGGTCGAAGGGCTTGACGGAGATGAAGGCGGTGAGCGGCAGTCCCACGGCCTCCGGGTCCACGATGGCGGCATAGCCGCGGATGACTCCGCGCTGTTCCAGACGGCGCACGCGCTGGTGCACCGCCGACGTGGACAGGCCGGTGGCCTTGCCCAGGTCGGTGTAGCTCATCCGCCCGTCCTTGACGAGCAGATCCACGATTTGTCGGTCCAACTCCTCCACGCGATCAACCTACTGTGCGCAGGCGCGTGCGCGCACCGCGCGCCGGGTCGTGAGCACGTCCACGCCTCTCGTGTGAGCAATGCCACACGAGTGACCCCGTATCCCGTGCGGCCGAGCGATTATGCGCGCGGCATGAAGGGAATTGCTCGTGTTGGCCGGGGCCGCCCATCAGAAGAAGTCGGCAGGAGCGGCGGCCCGTCCGGCCCACCCGAGGGGGATGGACATCATGCGACGCGTTAAGCCCGATTCCGCGACGGCCGATCACGACGCCCTGGACGGCGACGTTCCCGATCTCGACGACAATTTCGACGACACGCTCGACGTCTTCGACACCTACGAGATCTTCCGGGTGATCTGCCCGGACTGCGCGCGGCCGATCGCCATGCTGGCGGACGAGGACACGCTGCCCGAGCACGCGCTGTGCGCCTCACCGTGGAACCCGTTCGGCCTGACCGTGTGCCAGGGCTCGGGGCGCCCGGTGAGCGACGCCGCACCGGCGGACGACGAGGGGGCCGCGCAGGACCACGACGCGGCGACGCTGCTCACGCTCCCGGAAGGGTTCGACTGGCGCCGGCAGCCGTTCTCCCACATCGGCGGCCCCGGGACCCGTCCGGTCCGCGTTCCCGCGCACCGGCTCTCCTCTTGACCCACTCCCCGGGCGGCCGGCATGAACACCAACGGCGCGACCCGCCGCCTGGGGGGGTCGGGTGCCGCGAGATCCCA
>NZ_JBEXNM010000120.1:0-13261 GCF_040611095.1 Streptomyces sp. NPDC003077
GCGTCCGGCACGTCCCGTGCGGCCGAGAGGCGTCCGCCCGAAGGGCGGTCCTTCGAGCCCTTCGGGCGGGACCACACCCCGCCGCCGGCGCCCGGTCACGCCAGAGCGGCGCCTGCGGTCGGTCACGCAGACAGTAAGGCTCTTAAGACAGGAGGGAGGGGGCAACCGTTACGGCCAGCGTCAGGCAGCGTTACGGGCAAGTGTTACGCGGTCGGAGCGGCCACTGTTAGGAGCGCGTAACGGCGCGCCTGCCTAGGGGCTTGGGTGTTAGACGGCGTAACACCGTTACGCGATCACCCGGCCGTTACGGCGGACGAGTGGCCGCAAGGCGGTCCGCGCGCACATCGGACCATCCCCGCACGCGCGGGGGCGACGTCCGGAAGGTTATTTCGTCTAGCGAGATGACGGGACCATCCCCGCACGCGCGGGGGCGACCGTAACCCACCCGGCGGGGAGCCCCATCATCCAGGACCACCCCCGCACGCGCGGGGGCGACACTTGCTGACCTGCGGCGCTGCAAGCACCGGGCCCGGTTTTCGTTCGCCTGTGCCGATCCTTACACAGGAGGCAGGGCTCGGTCACTAGTCGGTGGTCGGGAGAGGGTCGGCGACGAAGGTGCCTTTACCGTGCACGGTGACGATCCAGCCGCGTTCGCGCAGCAGCGCGGCGGCCCGGCGCACCGTCATGTAGGCGACCCCGTATTCGGCGGCCAGGTCGCGTTCGGCGGGGAGCCGGGATCCGGGCGGCAGTTCGCCGACCCGGATGCGGGCCGCGATGTGGTCGGCGAGCGCCACGTAGACGAGCTGGGGCCCGGTGGGCTGGAACTCCGGCACCTCACGATCACTCATGCGAGCAACATAAAGATCGCCTGAGCTGCACGTATCTCCGGGTAGCTCCCTATAGCTCTGTAGGGCTCTCTACAATGCGCTGCACAGCAATCCCCCGCGACCGGGGGCACGGTCCGGGGGCACGGCCACGCTGCGAAGGAGCGCGACATGAACGATCCTACCGACCCATCAGCGGCCAAAACTGGACAGAGCGGGGAAGCGGTGGTCCGCTGGTGCGACTGGCACGGCGGACTGACGGGCGGGGCGACGCTGATCGGGGTGGTGGCCCGACTCTCAGGCGCGGACGTAGCCCTGTGGGCCTGTCCCACCTGTCTGGCCAAGCACCGTCTGACCCCCTACCGGGAGGACGGCACGTGACCGGCAACGAGGGCAACGAGTTGCCGTTCGGGACGCTGGTCTTCGACACCGGCCGGCGCCGGGTCGGCCGGGTAGCCGGACACCTCGGCCACCGGCTCGTGCTGCACCCGCCAGCCGGAGGCGACGACTGGGACGCCGACCCCATGTCGGTACGCCCGGCCACCGCCCGCGAAGAACTCACCGCCCGCCTGCACACCCGAACGCCCAAGCCCCGGGAGGATGACGCCGACGGCCCCGAGCCACCGTGACTGAGCCCGGGGAAGCCACAGGTGCCGACCGGCCATACATCCGGCACGCCTCGTGCGGCCGAGAGGCGTCCGCCCGAAGGGCGGCCCGTACTACCCCCCCAGGCATTACCCCTGCACTGAAAATGACTCCCATGTTTGTTACAGAGATGGTGTGAGCAGTACGCCTCGTCTGCGACACACCCGGCCCGCGTGTCGGCGGATTTTCGTGGATCACCGCAGGTCAGCGCACCGAAATACCACGAACCGTGAACCCTCTCCGGAGCCGTGTGCGCAGGTTCGAATCCTGCCGGGGGCACTCGCCGAGAATCAGTCGCGATCAAGCGCTGACCAGGCGGATGCCGACAGAAAAGGACGGGAGTCAGTCTCACTGGCTCCCGTCCTTTCTCGTTGTCGCCCATTGATCGCGACACACCTCCGACACAAGTACCGCCCATCGATGATCGTTGGGTACCCACTGTCCGTGCCTTCGTGTAGCGTCCGAGAGCCGGTGGGATATAGGGGGGTTGCCGGTGATCGACTTCAGTGTTCAAGCGAACGGCCAGGACTACTTCCTCGCGCCCGGCAGGTATCAGGTCGACGCTGACGAGGCCCACGCTCTGCTCGTCGGCAACGAGCGTTTCGCGGAGTCCAGCACGAGGCAACTCATCTGGAGCGGCTTCGAGCAGTACATGGCGCGCTTCTTTCTGCTGGACGAGCACTTCAGCGAAATACTGGAGGGAGAGTCACTCGTGCACTGCGTGTGGCTCGGCGGTAGCTTCGTCAGTTCCCGGCTCAATCCTCGAAACGCCGACCTCACCGTCTTCATCAACGACGCGGCCGCTCAGTCGATCAAAGGGAAACCCCGGTCGGGATGGATGACCAAAGCATTCACACGGGTCCATACCGAGAGGGAGTACCTTCTCTCGGCTCTGGAAGTGCGCTACCACCCGGTTCGCTCCGTCTTTGATCTCGATGTACTTGAGCATCCTGAACTGGAGTACTTGCGCCAGCGCGGGGCTTGGGACGACTGGTGGCAGCGTTGCAGGCCCGCCGGCCAGAAGGATGCGCCTACTCTGGAGAGTGCTACGCCCAGGCGGGGCTACTTGGAGGTGACGCTGTGACCACCAATTGGCGGCGGCGCGTCTTGGAGAGCCATCGCGCCGATCTGGATCAGTGGTTCGAGCACGAGGACGCGGCAGAGCGAGACGCGGACACCGTTGACTCGGAGCAGAGGAGCCAGTGGCTTTCTTCTGTCAGGAAATGGGACCCCGAAGCTCGGCTCCGCGAAGAACTGACCATCCGCCTGACCGGCGAGGAGGCCGGGAAGGGTGGCCTGAGGTTCTCTGTAGGGAACGCCATCCTGAAACCCCTTCAAGACGGGGTAACAGCCTCCACTGACGAGGATGTCGAGCTTGAGCTGGTGGGCATCTCGTCGGGCAGCACAGTTCTCCATGTCCGTCCCATGGCACGAGGACTCGACGCCGAAGAAGCGTCCGGGGACGGTCAGGAACCTGACGGCGGCGACACCGAAACCGTGGAACAGGCCATAAGCGTGCTGTTCGACGCTGTCCAAACTGTCGAGGCGAGGGAAGACGTCACCGAGTGGACGCCTATGCTTTCGAGCCTGTCCAGGCTGGTCAGCGCACTCGACCGATTCAATCTGGCGGTACAACTACGCTGGTTCTCGCATGACGGTTCTGTGCATAGCTCAACACTCACCGAGTCCGGGAAGCAGTACGTCCGTGAACTTCGGAAAACGCACGCGGAAGCCTTTACTCGCGTTCGACGAAACATTTCAGGACGCGTTACGGAATTGAAGCTTTCAGGCGTGGCAGTGATCAAACCTCCAGCGACCTCCGCGGTCACTGTGAAGTTTGAGCCGGGGCAGATCACTGAGGTCCCCTGGCGGCTGGGAGACGAGGTGCACCTGCTCGTCGAAGAGCGCCGCAGGCTGACGCGTAGCGGGGGTCGGGCGGTGACCGAGTATCTATTCCTCGGCACGCAGACCGAGAGTGGGGAATTCGAACCGATCGATCCGCCTGAAATTGTCACTCTGGGTGGAGTGGTGCATCTTCAGGCTGAGGTCGACGACGCAGGGCACCGGTCCCAGTAACGACATCCCAGTAACGATAAAAGACGGGCCGCCGGGGTTTCCCCCGATGACCCGCCTTTTGGTTGGGCGGGTCACGTTCTCTGAATCCTGGGCCTTCTGCGGCGAAGTGCGAAACGCGCCTGTCAGTCTCGCCCATATCTCCGCAAGCTCCCTGTCACGAAGACAACGGCGAGCAGGGCTGCGGCCACCGCCATGGTCACCGGCGGCTGGGCGCTCGCCAGTTCGCTGGTGTCGCGGAGGGCGCCCATGTAGTCGAAGACCGGGAGGCCGCTGGTGACCGTGTACCAGAGGGGGAGGTAGATCGCCTGGAAGAGGCGGTGGGTGTGGCTGAGGGTGCCTAGGGCCAGGGCCAGGGAGGGGATGAAGAGGGTGCCGGCGAGCCAGGCGGTGATGCCGGTTGGTTCGGTGGCGATGATCAGGCGGATGAGGGGGCCGGCGCCGGTCAGGGCGGTGAGGGTGAGGCCGGCGCACCATTCGGCGAGCAGGCGGCGGTGGGGGGCGGGGTAGGCGCCGAGGAGGGTGTCGACGGCGTGTTCGTGGCGTTGGGTGCCCAGGCGGGACCAGATGGTGATGGGCCAGATCCAGGCCAGGGGGAGCATGGCGCGGGTGGCGCCGTGGGGTGGGGAGACGATGCCGAAGAGCACCAGGAAGGCGGCGACCAGCCACCACCACCAGGGGATGCCCTTGAGGAGGATGCGGAGTTCGCCGGCCAGGAGGCGGGCGGTCACGCCGCCGGGTTCGGGGCGGGTGTGGAGGGTGGTCGTGGGACGGGTGCGTGGGGTGCGTGCGGGGTGGGTGCGTGGGGTGGCTCCGGGGTGGGTGGTGGAGGGGGTCCCGCCTACGGACACGTCGGTAGAGGAGGGGGCCCGGCCTGCGACCTCGTCGATGAAGACGGGTTGGAAGGTCGCGTTGTCCTGTCGTGGGCTGCGTTCGCGGTGTTGGCGGGTGCGGGAGGGGTCGAAGCGGGTGAACCAGAGGGTGGGGAGGAGGGAGAGGGTGAGGGCGATGAGGAGGAGGGAGAGGCGGCCCAGGACGTAGGTTGCGGTGGGGGTGAAGCCGGTCCAGGTGAAGGTGTTGAGGGGCTTGTCCAGGTAGGTCAGGCCGAGGCTGAATGAGCCGGTGATGTGGATGCCCTGGGCGACCATGTCGTCGTACATGGAGCGGGCCACGTCATAGACGCCCGTGCCGCCGAGGGGCTGGCCCGGGCCCTGGCCGACCGTCGCGATGACGAGCCAGGCGCAGAACCAGATGACGTTGCCGAAGCCGGTGCGCAGGATCGGCACCGTTTCGAAGAGCAGGGCGCAGGCCGCGGTGAGGGCCGCGAGGGGCAGCGCGATCAGGACGAAGGGCTGCCAGAGGGCGTAGAGGTCGAGGGTGTGGGACTCGCCGCGGGTCAGTTGCATGACGAGGGCGGTGAGCGCGAGCACGCCGAGCATGGAGGACAGCAGCATGAGGTTGCTGAGGAACTTGCCCGCCATATAGGCCGTGGTGCGCAGGGGGGTGGCGGCGATGAGTTGGCCGACGCGGGTGGCGCGGTCGCGTTCGATGGAGTTGCGGACGATGTAGAAGCCGCCGAGCATGATCCACAGGCCGCCGGCCAGGGCGGTCACCATGCCGACGTACGCGCTGTCGTAGACGCCGCGGAAGTCGCCGACCTGCATGATCACCCACTTGGCGTCCGTGCCGGGCACCGCCACGTAGCCGAGGGCCACCGCGGCGGCCAGGACGACGACGTAGGCGGGCCGCCGGACGCGGTCGCGGAAGTCGGCCACGGCGGGAGCGGTGAGAGTGCGGAGCATCGGGTCACACCGCCCCGGCGCGCGTCGGGGCGGAAGCGGGCTGGTCTCCGGACGTGCCGCGGATGATGGCGAGGTAGGCGTCCTCCAGGTCGGGCACCAGCTGGGCCGCGCCCTCGTACGGCGCCTCGGGGGACAGCAGGCGGATGCGGACGCCCTCGGTGGTGCGCACCATGCGGCTGACGATGTACTCGTTCTGCACGGCCGGGACGTAGGCGGGGTCGACCAGCACCTCCCAGACGTGGCCCTCGACCGAGCGCAGCAGTTCCTCGGGGGTGCCTCGGCGCTGGAGGCGTCCGTTCGCGACCACCGCGATGTCGGAGGCCACCGACTCGACGTCGGAGACGATGTGGGTGGAGAGCATGACGACCTTGTCGGCGGCCAGGTCGCTGAGCAGGTTGCGGAAGCGGACGCGTTCCTCGGGGTCCAGGCCCGCCGTGGGCTCGTCGACGATGATCACCTCGGGGTCGGCGAGCAGGGCCTGCGCGATGCCCACCCGGCGCAACATGCCGCCGGAGTACTTGCCCAATGGGCGCTTGACCGCCTCGGTGAGGTTGACCAGCTCCAGGAGCTCGTCGATGCGGGCCCTGGCGGACTTGGCGGACATGCCCTTGGCCGCCGCGAGGTATGTCAGGAACTCGCGGGAGGTGAGGTTCGGGTAGACGCCGAAGTCCTGGGGGAGGTAGCCGAGTCTGCGGCGCAGGGTGTTGGGGCGGGCGACCGCGTCCTCGCCGTGGAAGAGGAGCCGGCCGGAGGTGGGCCGGGTGACCGTGGCGGTGATCCGCATCAGGGAGGACTTACCGGCGCCGTTGGGGCCGAGGAGGCCGAGCATTCCCGGTTCCAGGCGCATGGTCATGTCGTCGACGGCGCGTTTGCCGCCCTTGTAGACCTTGGTGATGTCGAGGAGGTCGAGCACGGTCAGCTCTCGTCCTTCGGGGAGGGCTTCGGGTCGGTCTTCGGGTCGGTCTTCGGGTCGGTTTTCGGGTCGGTCTTCGGGGCGGTGTGCGCGTCGGGTTTCAGGTCGGCCTTCTTGCCGTCTTTGATGACGGTGAGGTTCTTGGGCACGTCCACCTGGAACTTGGCGTCGCAGACGGCGATGCCGCTGCACCCGGCGTCGATGTCGAGGGTGTCGCCCTTGAGCTCCCACTTCAGGTGCTCGGAGCCGGCCGCCGCGTCGAACCAGCGGGTGACCTTGATGTCCTTGCGGTCGGTGGCGACGAGCTTGGTGGCGACCTCGTGCGTCGTCAGCTTCAGGGTCGTGCCGTCGTACGGGAAGACCTTGGTGTCCGGCTTGACCTTGGACGCGTCCACCGAGCAACCGGTCAGGCCGACGGTGGCGGCGAGCGCCACGACGACGGCGGCGACGCGGGGCACGGACCGCTTCCGGGTGGTGCCTGAGAACATCGGGGTTCCTCCAGAGTGACGAGCGCGGTGGCGGGTGCACTGACGCGTTGGTGTCCGGGCTTCCGGGGTCGGCGTCCGTCCGGGGCCGGATCTGTGCACGTCACAAGAATCGTCGGAGGGGTGATCAGGCACATCTGCCGATCGGCAGATATCCGGGAGGGGTGTCCCGCGTCCCGCGTCCCGTGCTCCTTACCGCAACGCCGGTGCCGGCAGGACGCAGCGCACCCGCCAGCCCTTCTCGTGCGGACCGGCTTCCAGGGTGCCGCCGAGGGTACTGACGCGTTCGGCGAGGCCGGCCAGGCCGGTGCCGCCGCCGTGGCGGGTGGGGGCAGGGGCGCTCGGGCCCGCGTCGTCGGTGACGGCTATCTCGACGGCGCGGTCGGCCGTCCGGCCGGCGAAGACCGTGACGCGGCCGGCTTGCGGGGCGTGCCGCCGGACGTTGGTCAGGGACTCCAGGACCACACGGTAGGCGGTGTCCTCGGCCTCCCGGGAGAGGGTGTCGGCGACGCCGTCCTCCAGTGACAGGTCCACCTCGGAGGCGGCCATGGAGGAGAAGCGGCCGACGAGTTCGGGGAGGTCGGCCAGGCCGTGGAGGCGGGTCGGCGGGGGCTCGCCCCACTTGCGGCCGTCCGCCTCGCGCAGCGCCCGCACGGTCTGGTCCATGGAGTCCAGCGCCCGCAGGCCGGCCTGTTCGATGCGGACGAGGAGGGCGCGGTGTTCGTCCGGCCCGGCGCCATCCGCCTCCAGTTGTCCGGCCTGGGCCTCCAGGACGATGCCGGTCACCTCGTGGGCGACGAAGTCGTGCAGGTCGCGGGCCACTTCGAGGCGCTGCTCGCGGCGGGCCAGGGCGACCGCGCGGGCCCTGCGGCCGTCCAGGGACCGCAGGTACAGGCCGACGCCGGTGGCTCCGGCGGCGGGGAAGAGGGACAGCGCCACGACGAACACCGACTCCTTGAGGCCGAGGTGGGGCGCGTGGAGGGTCATACGGAGCGGGAGCGCGAGGACGGCGGCGCCGGTCAGGCCGCCGGTCACGGCCGCCACGCGAGGGGCCGGGAGGTGACGGATCGCGCGGTACAGGAGGACGAGCAGCGCGGCCGTCTCGACGGGCAGCCACAGGAGGACGAGTCCGGGTCTCCCGAAGTAGGCGAGGTCGGCCACGAGGGAGAGGGCCGCGACGCCCCCCGCCGCCCGGCCCAGGCCGATCCGGCCCAGGCCAATTCGGCCCGCGCGCCAGGGCAGCATGGCGACGGCCACCGTCAGCGCGGCCATGACCGCGGTCGTCCAGGTGGAGGGGGGCGCCGCGATGGCGGGCGCGAGGACCAGCGCCGCGACCGCCGCGGTCCAGCGGCGCCGACGTCGGCCGACTCCGCTGGAAGGGGGGTGTTCCTGGGTGTCCATGGGGCCGAGGCTACGCATGGAGGTGAGGGGTGGCGGGCCGGGCATGGATGGGAATTCCAGGCATCTGCCGGACGGTGGATATTCGGAGGGCTTCGTTGGGGCTTGGCTGAGGCTTCGTCGGGGTTTCGTTGAGGCTCGTTGCAGGTACGTCCGTGCTTCGTTGGAGCTTCGTTGCAGCTTCGCCGGGGCTTCGTTGAGGCTTCGCCGGGCTTCGTTGGGGCTTCGTTGCAGCTTCGCCGGGCTTCGTTGGGGCTTCTGCGGGTGTTCCTCGGGTTCTTCCCAGGACTTGGCGGGGCTTCTGCGGGAGATTCCCGGGGCTTCGCCGGGACTCCGCCAGGGCTCCACTCAGGGGCTGCCGAAGTGCTTCGCCGGGGCTCCGGCAAGGGCTCCGCTCAGGGCTGTTACAGGGCTTCGCCGGGGCTTCTTCGGGGCTTCTCGCGGACTCCGTCAGGGGAACTTCGGAACTTCTCCCGGGACTCCCTCAGGACATCGCCCGGACTCCCTCAAGGCATCTCCCGGACTCCGCCAGGGCACCGTCAGAACTCCTGCGGGACTCCGGTCAGGCTCCCCCCAGAATTCCCGCCGGACTCCATCAGCCCCCCTCAAGACTTCTTCACGATTTCACCCCGGCATCCGCCCCGTGGCATACCCCATCTCCCAGGCCCGGACGGCGATTCCGACGCGATTGCGCACCTGGAGTTTGCGTTGAATGCTGGCGATGTGGGTCTTGACCGTGCCCGCCGAGATGAACAGTTCGTCGGCGATATCGGCGTTGGTCTTGCCTTCGGCGACCTTGCCGGCGATTTCCGCCTCGCGTTCGGTGAGGACGCCATCGCGCTGCCGACGGCGGGGGCCGTTGCCGGTGACGTGCTGGAGCAGGCGGACGGTGATGGAGGGGCTGATCAGGCTGTCCCCCGCCACGGCCGCGCGGACGGCCTCCAGCAGGAGGGTCGGTCCGGAGCGCTTGAGCAGGAAGCCCGAGGCGCCGAAGCGCAGTGCGGGGTAGACGTATTCGTCCAGGTCGAAGGTGGTCACGACGACGACGCGGACGGGGTGCGCGGCGGCGGGGTCGGCCAGGACGCGGGTGACTTCGAGGCCGTCCATGCGCGGCATGCGGATGTCCACGAGCGCGACGTCCGGTTTCAGGGAGCGCGCCAATTCGACCGCGTCCACGCCGTTGGTCGCCTCGCCGACGACTTCCATGTCGGGCTGGCTCTCCAGAATGCGGCGCATTCCGCGGCGGACCATTTCCTGGTCGTCGGCTATCAGTAGGCGGATGGTCACGGGTACGCATTCTGCCGGAACGGGTTGGCAGGATGCCTTCGGCGGAAAGGACAGCCTGTCGGCATCGCGGGCGATGCCGTCTCTCAGGCCCCCACCGCCGCCGGCAGCACCGGCCGCAGCAGCGGGGACGGGAAGCCGCGCCGCCGCCACTCGCGCGGGTAGCCGAGCGAGACCTCCCGGAAGGGCACCCCGTCGTGGTGCGTCACCCGGGGGATGTGCAGGTGCCCGTACACCATCGCGGCGGTCGGGAACCTGCGGTGCCAGTCGGCGGTCAGCTCGGTGCCGCACCACAGGGCGAACTGCGGGTAGTACAGGACCGAGGTCGGGTTCCGGACCAGCGGGAAGTGGTTGACCAGCACGAACGGCGCGTCCGAGGCGTCGTGTTCGGCGAGTCTGCGCTCGGTCTCCGCCACCCTGGCCCGGCACCAGTCGTCGCGGGTCGGGTACGGGTCCGGGTGCAGCAGGAACTCGTCCGTGCAGACCACACCCGCCTCGTACGCCTCCTCCAGCGCCTTCGCGCGGCTGAGGCCGGGGTCGGTGCGCCACGAGTAGTCGTAGAGCAGGAAGAGCGGGGCGATGGTGACGGGCCCGCCCTCGCCCTCCCACACCACGTACGGGTCCTCGGGCGTCACCACGCCCAGGCGGCGGCACAGTTCGACGAGGTGCCGGTAACGGGCCTCGCCGCGCAGTTGCAACGGGTCCTCCTTGGGCGTCCACAGTTCGTGGTTGCCCGGGGCCCAGATCACCTTCTCGAACCGCTCGGCGAGGAGCGTGAGCGCCCACTCGATGTCCTCGCTCAGCTCACCGATGTCCCCGGGCACCAGCAGCCAGTCGTGCGGGGACTCCGGACGCAGCTTCTCGACGACCTCGCGGTTCTCCGCGTACGCGATGTGCAGGTCGCTCACGGCCAGCAGCCGGCCCGGCCGGGCGCTTCCGGGGAAGGGGATCGTCATCGGGCACCTCCTCGTCCGCGGGCCCCTCGGGTGGAGGCCGGACGGCCGCCGCCTCCTCGGTAGCGGGTCGCGTTGCCGGTCGTGGGGCGGATGCCCGGTCCATTCCCGGATCCGGCGCCATCCGATCTTCCTGACGAGGACGAGGAAGAGGAAGAACGGGACGAGGACGACGAGGAACGGGAGGAGGATGACGAGCGGTACGGGGACGAGGAGCGCGACGAGCGCGAGGGCCGGGGCTCGGGCGGGGCCGCGCCGCCGTTCCGGTCGGGCCGGGACGCCTGGAAGAGGGCGACCCACTGGTCGAGGGTGAGGTCCTTGGGGAGCGCGTCCGGGTGCAGGCGCAGGGTGCCGGCGAGCGTGCGGTAGGTGCGCCCCGGGATGTGCCGCCGGAGTATCTCGGCGATCCCCCGGCCCGGGCCGGTGTAGACCGCCTCGGCGAATTCCTGGAACTGACGGCGCGCGGCGTCCGGGATCAAAGGGGTGGGCCGGCGTCTGATGACGAGGATGCCGCCGTCCACCCGGGGCACCGGCCGGAAGTCGGTGGCCGGAACGCGGCTGCCGAGCGAGAACTCGTACCAGGGAGCCCAAGAGGTGGTGAGCAGCGAGCCGAAGCCCTGCCCGGCCCGTTTGCGGGCCACTTCCCACTGCACGAGGAGGGAGGCGGCGGACCAGCCGGGCGATTCCAGCAGGCGCCGCAGAATCTGGGTCGTCGCGCCGAAGGGGACGTTGGAGACGACGGTGTAATTCTGGTCCGGTAACCGTAAGTTGAGGAAGTCGTCCTCTATGACGTCGAGGTTGCCGTCCGCGAACCGCTGTCTCACGTACGAGGCCCAGCGCGGGTCCTTTTCGACCACCGTGACGGTGGCGAAGGACTTCAGGAGTTCCTGGGTGATGATGCCCTTGCCCGGGCCTATTTCCAGGGCCGGGGCGTCGCGGTCCGCGACCTGTGCGACGAGGTCGCGCACGACCCGGTGATTGCGCAGGAAATTCTGGCTCAGCTCACGGCGGCGGAGATCGGCGCCACTGCGGCGATCGGTACCGCTGCGGTGATCGGCGCCACTGCGGTGATCGGCGCCACTGCGGTGATCGGCGCCGCTGCGGGGGTTGTTCGCACCATTTCGGGGATTCGTACCGCCACGGTTGTCCGCGTTGCCCTGGGAGTTCGCGCCACCACGGGGATTCGCACCATTCCGGGGGTTCGCGCCCCCACGATTGTCCGCGTTGCCCCGGGGGTTCGCGCCGCCGCGGGTGTGTGCGCCGGGGTTCCGGCGGGACGGGCCGTGAAGCGTCACCGGTCACCGCTCCTCATGCCACGTCCCTCTCAGGTCTTTTTCGGCCGTGCCTTTTGCGCACGCCCCATGACTGCCTTCGACCGCTTTACGACGATGGTCGTACAAGAGGCGATCGTAACCCCAGACCGACCTGGTCACTCGAAAATTGGCGTGAAGTAGCGGGATGGGCAACGGGCGTCGGGTGGTACGGGTGGGCACGGATACGGGCGCCCGGGATCGGCGGGGAGCTCCGCCGCCGCCAGCGGGCAGGGCCGCGCCGGTTCGCGCGTCCGCGTGTCACGCGTCGCGCCGGGGTCGGGAGGGGGCGTTCGCCGCTGATGACTGGTGGCGGGAGTTGGCCGAAAACGATCGGGAACGAACGCGTCGGGGACGTGGTGTTCCGCCTCCCTTCTGTGCCCATTTCGGCGTCTTACGGGGACGGCACAACCGACCGAAACGAGCGGGGATCGCACGCGGGGCCACACGGTTGGCGAGCAGGCGAAGAACTACCGGTACCGGGCCGGTTACGAGGCCGTCATCAGCGCCGGCACCGCGTCGTCGTCGCGTTGTCTCCCTTCGCCCGGCCGGCCGGGCGAAGGGAGACGGCTTCCCGCCTCGCCATCGCGAAGGAGGGACTCAGTCGAGGCAGAACTCGTTGCCCTCGACGTCCTGCATGACGATGCACGACTCGTTTTCCTCATCGGCGAGCAATACCCGCTCTTGTACCGCGCCGAGCGCGACCAGTCGTGCGCATTCGGCCTCAAGCTTGGCCAGGCGCTCTTCCCCTACGAGGCCGGTGCCGACCCGCACGTCGAGATGCACCCGATTCTTGACGACCTTCCCTTCGGGAACGCGCTGGAAGTACAGCCGCGGGCCCACGCCTGAGGGGTCACTGCAGGCAAACCACGCATCCCGGTCCTCAGGGGGAAGGGATTGCTTGTAATCGTCCCAAGTGGCGAATCCCTCCGGCGGCGGCGGGACGACGTATCCCAACACCTCGCACCAAAAACGAGCGACGCGCTCAGGTTCCGCGCAGTCGAAGGTTACTTGCACCTGCTTGATGGATGACATCGGCGCACCATAGCCCAGGGCAGGAGGCGTCGCCGCTCATTTTCCCGTGCGGATACGGGCGTTGGCGGGCGGGTGCCTTTCGGCTTTCCGCCCACATGTGATTGATTCGGATTTCTGGCAGTCCGCGGCATTCCGCGCACGCGCCCGTCCCGTACCCGTCCCGCACCCGTCCCGTATGGGATGACCTCTTGGCGCTTGGCATTCCGCGCGCCAGCGAAGGTCGACAGGCCGGCCATTCCGCGCGCAAGCGAAAGGGCGAGCCGGTCACCGGCCCGGCGCAAGCGGAGAGGCGGCCCGGCGCAAGCGAAAGGGCGGGCCGGGCGCCCGGCCCGGTGCAAGCGAAAAGGGGGCGGACCGGCCCCGGCCCGCCCCCCTTCGCCGCCGCCTCACCCCGCCGACGCCCCCGGCGCCAACCGGCTGCGCACCGCGCTCTGCACCCCATCACGCTCCGCCGGATCCGCCGCCAGCAACCGCAACTGCTCCTCCACCCGCGCATCCCCACCCACCGCACGCACCGCCCCCAACTCCCGCGTCGCCTC
>NZ_JBEXNM010000121.1:0-13089 GCF_040611095.1 Streptomyces sp. NPDC003077
GCGCGCTCGCGGTGCCGCGGTCGCGGCGGGTCACTCGGAGAGCCGGGGCTACGAACGGCCCTCGGACGGGTTCTGCCCCCGCGGCTTCCCGGGCGCCGGTTCGCCGCCCTCGGCCTCGTCGTAGGAGCTGGTGCCCTCGTCCAGCAGCGGGGCCTGTTCCCGCAGGTGGGCGGGGGCCAGGGCGCGCAGGACGTGGTAGCCGGAGAGGACCACGATGGTGCCGAGCGCGATGCCGCCCAGCTCGAAGTTGTCGCTGATCTTCAGGCTGACGCCGCCGATGCCGATGATGATGCCCGCCGCGACCGGCACCAGGTTCAGCGGATTGCGCAGGTCCACCTTGTTGTGGACCCAGATCTGCGCGCCGAGCAGGCCGATCATGCCGTACAGGATGACGGTGATGCCGCCGAGCACCCCGCCCGGGATCGCGGCGACCACCGCGCCGAACTTGGGGCACACGCCGAAGAGCAGCGCGAAGAGGGCCGCCGCCCAGTAGGCCGCGGTGGAGTAGACGCGGGTGGCCGCCATGACGCCGATGTTCTCGGAGTAGGTGGTGTTCGGCGGGCCGCCGAGCGCGGTGGAGAGCATGGAGCCGACGCCGTCGGCGGAGATCGCGGTGCCCAGCTTGTCGTCCAGCGGGTCGCCGGTCATCTCGCCGACCGCCTTGACGTGCCCGGCGTTCTCGGCGACCAGCGCGATCACCACGGGCAGCGCGACCAGGATCGCGGACCACTGGAAGCTCGGCGCGTGGAAGGAGGGCAGGCCCACCCACGGGGCCTTGCCGACGGCGGAGAGGTCCAGGCGCCAGTGGTCGACGATCTGCCCGGCGCCGTTCGCCGAGTGGATCATGCCGAAGACGCGGTCGAAGACCCACGAGATGCCGTATCCGAAGACCAGCCCGAGGAAGATCGCGATGCGCGACCAGAAGCCGCGCAGGCACACCACGGCCAGCCCGGTGAAGAGCATGGTCAGCAGCGCCACCCACTGGTCCTGCGGCCAGTAGGTGCTGGCCGTCACCGGCGCCAGGTTGAACCCGATCAGCATGACGACCGCGCCGGTGACCACCGGCGGCATCGCCGCGTGGATGATCCGCGCGCCGAACCGCTGCACGGCCAGGCCGATGACGAACAGCGCGGCGCCGACCACGAAGACCGCGCCGGTCACGGTCGCGCTGCTGCCGCCCTGCGCCCGGATGACCGCCGCGACGCCGACGAAGGACAGCGAGCAGCCCAGGTAGGAGGGCACCCGGCCGCGGGTGGCGAGCAGGAAGATGACGGTCGAGATGCCCGACATCATGATCGCCAGGTTGGGGTCCAGACCCATGAGTACCGGGGCCACGAAGCTGGCGCCGAACATCGCCACCACGTGCTGGGCGCCCAGGCCCGCCGTCCGCGGCCAGGACAGCCGTTCGTCCGGTCTGACGACGGCTCCCGGGGCGGGGGTGCGCCCGTCGCCGTGCACGGTCCAGCGCACACCGAGACCCATGCCTGCTCCACTTCCTCGCTTGTTCCGCGACCCGAGCGTGTTCCGCGGCCCGGGCCTGCTCTGCGCCTGCTGCCCGCGCTCTTCACGGAGGCCGTGTCCCGCGCGGTCGCGACGTCCTCGGCGCGGTGCCGCGCGTCCGGCCGGGCGGCCGTCGCGTGGTCCCGGCCCGGTTCCGTCGCGCAATGGTCGTCTTCCGTCCGGTGGTGACCGGACGAGAGTCGTGACCGGGCAATGCTAGTGCGGGATAAGTCCGCTTCATTCCGCTCTGAGCGGCTCGGCGGGTCCGCGCCCGGTGCACCCCCGGACGTCGCCGGGGTCGAGTCCTTCCTCGCGGCCGGGCCTCCTACCGGCGCGGGAGCATTCTAAGCAGCCGCTTACGATGGGGTTCGTCCGATATCAGAGGAACCACCGGTTCCGCACGCGACGCGCGCGGCAATGCAGGGTGCAGCGATGCGCTGTGCATCAAAGCGCTGTGCGTCAATGCGTCGCGCAGCAAGCAATGCGTCGCGCAGCAATAGCACCACACGTAACAGGAGTATCCCCCGTGACCGTCGAAGCCCCCCAGGCCGCCGCGCTCGTCCCGTTCGGCGCGCTGGTCCCCGTCACCATCCACTTCGACGAGCTCGACGCGCTGGGCATGCTCCACAACTCCCGCTACCCGCTGCTCGCCGAGCGCGCCTGGGCCCTGTACTGGCAGGGGCACGGCTACCGCTTCGACGGTGACTGGGAGAAGGCGGGCGACATGAGCAACGTCATCAAGGAGATGCGGATCTCCTACGAGCTGCCGATAGTCGGCGCCGGCGAGTACGCCGTGCACCTGTGGGTGGACCACGTGGGCCGGACGAGCCTGCGCTACGGCTTCCGGGTCTGCTCCGCCGACGGCGCCCGGACCTTCGCCCACGGACACCGGGTCGTGGTCCGGGTGGACCCGAAGCTGCTGCGCCCCGCCCCGTGGTCGGACCGCGCCCGCGCGCTCGCCACCGGTCTGCTCCGGCCGCAGGCGGAGACGCGGACGGAGACGCGGACGGAGACGCGGACGGAGACGCAGGCGGAGCCGCGGACGGAGACGGACGGGGACGCCGGGGCGGGAGCGGCGGCGGTGGCCGCCTGACGCCTCATTGGCCGGGCGCCCCCTCTTCCCATTCTCTGGTGGGCGGGAACAATGGTCCGAAGTATCGAAAGAGGGGACGAAATCCTTACTCGGGCGCGTGAGCGGTCACCGGCCTGAGACCCGGCGTCCGGACCGGCGCGCACGCGCCGGTCCGCCGGGGCCGTGCGCGCCGACCGACAGACCTTCCCGGGACCTCCCGAAGGAGTGGTACATGGTCGCCCACCGTGACTACCCCGTGATCGACGCGGACAGCCACATCGTGCTCCCCGACTCCGACGACTGGTGGCGGGGGAGGCTGCCGGAGAAGTACGCCGCCTGGATGCCCTCCTATCAGGACAACCGGCTGACCGCCGAGGGCCGGGTCATCGAAGGCCCCTCGGCCACCTTCCACGGCCGGCCCACCCAGGCCGCCTGGTTCGGCGACAGCCAGGGCGCCACCTACACGCCCGGGAGCTGGAAGTCCGCCGACCCGGCCGCCATGGACGTGCTCGGCGCCCTCCGGCGCGGCGGCCTGGACCCCAAGGACCGGCTCACCGCCATGGAACGGGAGGGCATCAGCCGCGCCTACATCTTCCCGTCCAAGGTGCTCGGCCTCCTCCCGGCCCTGCGCAGCTCCGCCTTCGCCTACGAGGTCGCCAAGGCGTACAACGACTGGGTCCTGGCCTACTGCGCCGAGGACCGCGAGCGGCTGTTCCCCGTCGCCGTGCTGCCCCAGCACGACCTGGTGCTCGCCGTGGACGAGGCCCGCCGCGCCCTGGAGCAGGGCGTGCGCACCGTCATCCTGCGGCCCAACACCGTCGCGGGCACCAACGTCGACGACCCGGTCTACGACCTCCTGTGGGAGTTCTGCCAGGAGAACGGCGTGGCGGTGTGCTTCCACGAGGGGTTCGGGGTCGCCCGCATCCCCCGCATCGGCACCGAGCGCACCCACGACACCATGCAGGGCCACCTCGTCAGCCACACCTTCGAGCACATGATGGCGGTCATGCTGCTCATCACCGGCGGCGTCCTGGAGCGCTTCCCCGGGGTGCGGTTCGCCTTCATGGAGAGCGGCGCGGGCTGGGCCCCGTTCTGGCTGAACCGGATGGACGACCACGCCGAGCAGTTCGCCAAGGACCGCCCGCCGCTGCCCGAGCGGCCCAGCACCTACTTCAAGCGCCAGTGCTACCTGGGCGTGGAACCGGAGGACCCGCTGCTGCCCATGCTCATCGAGCAGGGGCTGGCGGAGAACCTGCTGTTCGCCAGCGACTTCCCGCACTTCGACGCGAAGTTCCCCGGCGCGGTCACCGCCCTCACCGACCGGAAGGACATCGACGAGACGGCCAAGCGGCAGCTCCTGTGCGACAACGCCCGCCGTTTCTTCGGGATCGCCTGATGGAGCGGCTCCCGCCCGAACCGGACGCCCGGTTCACCGCCGTCCTGGCCGAGCTGGAGGAACGCTCCCTCAAGGAGCAGCGGGAGCTGGAGGCGCTGCGCGCGGCGGGCGGCACCGCCCTGCGCGAGCGCGCCGGCTCCTTCATGCTCGACGTCGGCCCGGAGGTCGGGCAACTGCTCAACACCCTGGTCCGGGCGTTGGCCGCGCGCACGGTCGTGGAGGTCGGCGGCTCGGTCGGCTACTCCACGCTGTGGCTCGCCGAGGCGGTACGGGCCACCGGCGGACGCCTGTACTCCATCGAGGTCGACCCCGGGAAGCAGGCCGAGCAGCGGGACAACGTCGAGGCGGCCGGACTGGCCGACGTGGTCGAACTGACCGCCCTGGAGGCCCCGGCCCTCGTCCCCACCCTGACCGGCCCCCTCGACCTCGTCCTCCTGGACCACTGGAAGGAGCTGTACGTACGGGACTTCGACGCCTGCTGGCCGGCGCTGCGGCCGGGCGGCCTGGTGGTGGCCGACAACATCCTCATCCCCAAGAAGAACGCCGAGGTCATCGCCGGGTACCGGCGGCACGTCGGCGGCGTCCCGGACGCGCAGAGCCAGGTGCTGGCGATCGGGGACGGGGTGGAGCTCACCGTAAAGCGTGAAGCGCGGCCCGGCGTTCGGCGGGGGGTCGGGTCCGAGCCCTAGGGTCTGTCGTCCGGCGGACGCCCCTGGGACGACCGGCCCTGGTGGGGCTCCGCCACCGACGCCCCCTCTTCCGACGGAGAGTTTGGATCATGAAGATCGGCATCGAGTCAGAACTGCCCGTGGTCGACCGCCAGGGGGCCGCGGCCGGCCGCCCGGCCGTACACGCCGTCTTCCGGCGGCTCGCCGAGCGCCCCGACTTCACCGCCTACCACGACGCCACCACCGGCGCGCTCGTGGGCGCCCGGGCGGCCCGGGACAACGGGACCCTGGACGTGGGCAACGACTACGGCGTCTGCACCGTCGAGACGGCCCTGCCGCCGGAAGAGGGGTTCGCCGCCGCCAAGGCCGCCTGGCACCGCACGCTCGACGACGTGGTCTTCCCGGCCCTGGCGGCCGAGGGGCTGTCCGCCCTCGCGCACGGCTGCCAGCCGCTGACCGAGACCCTCGGCGGCCCGTACCTGGCCGACAAGGCCCACTACGGCCTGTGGCTGGCACAGGCCGAGCGCTACCCGGGGCACTACGCCGCCGACGCCTGGCCCGGCTTCGCGGCCGTGCAGTTCAACGTGGACGTCCCGCTGCCGCGGGTGATCGACGCCTGTAACACGCTCATCAAGATGACGCCGCTGATCTTCGCGTGGGGCGCCAACTCCGCGGTGTTCGGCGGCCGGGTGCAGCCCTGGCTCTCGCTGCGGCTGCGCGGCTACACGGAACTGTCCGAGACCAACCCGTTCTTCGCCCACCGCCTGCACTTCCCGCGCCGGCTGTACGGCAACCTGGCCGACTACATGCGCGAGGCCTGGGCGCTGCCGATCTTCGAGGTCTCCCGGGACGGCACCCTCTACACGCCCCTGGTGCCCGAGCTGACGACGCGGCAGTTCGCCGAGGCGGGCCACGCCGAGTTCGTCGACCTCGCCGGGACCAAGCGCACCCTGCACTGCACCACCGCCGACCTGGCGTCCGGCCTGGTCTTCTGCTGGCCGGCGGTGCGCGTCCGGATGCGGCTGGACCAGTCCTGCACGGTCGCCGAGGCGCTGGAGGCGGTGGCGGCCGGCCGGGGCGAGGCGGTCCTCCGGGACGGCGGACGCGGCACCTTCGTCGAGATCCGCCACCTGCCCACGATGGGCAAGGAGGAGACGTTCTCCTGGCTGGCCCTGCTGCTGGGCTGGCTGGGCGACATCGAGGCATGCCGCGAGCTGTTCGGCGGCTGGTCGCTGGCGGACGCCCGGACGGCCGCCGAACAGGTCCAGACCCGCGGCTGGGCGGCCGAGGTCGCCGGGGCCCCGCTGACGGAGTGGGGCCGGCGCGCCCTGGACCTGGCGGACGGGTCGCTGCGCCGGGACCCGGCCGCGCCCGTGGAGGAGCTGGAGCCGCTGGCCCGGCGGCTGCGGGACCGGACGAGCCCGTCGGCCGACGCCGTGGCGCGGGTTCGGGCCGAGGGGGTCGAGGCGTTCGTGGACACGTTGCGGATGTGCTGAGGGGCGGGGGACGGGCCGGGGGAAGAGGCGTGAGGCCGGGTGCCCGGCACGGTGGCGGACGCCGTGCCGGGCACCCGCGTCGTACGAAGGGCCGTCCGGAGCGGTGACGAGCGGGGGACCGGGGAGGAGGTGCCGGAAGTGGACCGGTGGCAAGGGGAGAGGGCCCGGCGGGCCGCGCCCGGCGCGGAACGGCGCGGGGAGGCGACGGACGTGACGGGGCATCCGGACGTGACGGGGCACTCGGACGTGACGGGCGCGAAGGAGCCCCGGGACACGTACAACTTCTCGGCCGGGCCCGCGACACTGCCGCGGCCGGTGGCCCGGCGGATGCGCGAGGAGTTCGCGGCGCACGCGGCCGACGGCGCGTCGATCGTCGAGATCAGCCACAAGAACCCCCGCTTCGTCGACCTGCTCGACACCGTCGTCGCGGACTACCGCGAGCTGACCGGGCTCCCGGAGGACCACCACCTGCTGTTCGTGCACGGCGGCGCCCGGATGCAGTGCGCCGCCGTCCCGCTCAACCTCATCGGCCGGTCCCCGACCCGCACCGCGGCATACGTCGTGACCGGCCTGTTCGCCCAGCAGGCCCAGCGCGAGGGCGCCCGCTACGGCACCGCCGCGATCGTCGCCCACAGCGAGGACACCGGCTTCGACCGCATCCCCGAGGTGACCGCCCGGCACTGCCCGCCGGACGCCGCCTTCCTCCACCTCACCAGCAACAACACCGTCTACGGCACCCGTTGGAACGACTTCCCGCGCGACTGCCCCGCCCCCCTGGTGGCCGACGCCACCAGCGACATCCTGTCCCGGCGGCTGGACCACGGCCGGTTCGGCATCGTCTACGCCGGGTTCCAGAAGAATCTGGGCCCCTCCAGCGCGGCCCTGGTCACCGTCCGCGACGACCTGCTCGGCCACGCGCTGCCCCAGACCCCCCGGCTGCTGGACTACTCCGTCTACGCGGCGTCCAAGTCCCTGGACAACACCCCCAACACCTTCGCCCTCTTCGTCCTCTCCCTGGTGCTGGAGTGGGTGCGCGACCAGGGCGGCCTGGCGGCGGTCGAGCGGACGAACCTGGCCAAGGCACGGCTGCTGTACGGGGAACTGGACCGCACGGCGTTCTACCGCCCCACCGCCCACCCGGACCACCGCTCGGTCACCAACATCGTCTTCCGGCTCGCCGACGAGTCGCTGACCGGGGAGTTCCTGGCCCGCGCGCGGGAGGAGGGCTTCCTCGGCCTGGCCGGGCACCGGTTGGTGGGCGGGGTGCGGGCGTCCGTGTACAACGGGATGCCCGAGGAGGGCGTGCGGGCGCTGGCCGGATTCTTGCGGGAGTTCGAGCGCGTACGGGGGTGAGGCGTCCCGGCCCTGCGCGCGGGTGGGCGCGGGGGTGGGGCGGGCCGGTGCCGGTCCCGCCCCGACCGCGCCTCACTCGTCCGGCTTGACCACCGTGAACGCGTACCGGCCGAGGCTGAAGAAGTACCGCCCCGCCGCGTCCAGCTCGCGCAACTCGCGGCTCCACGCCGTGGTTTCGTGCGGGTCGGCGCCGGGGTGGTCGGCGAGGAACGCCTCGATGAACCCGACCTGCCAGTAGCTGTAGGTGTCCCGGTGGCACCGCCGGTTGAGGAAGGTCAGCGTGGTCAGGCTCTCCTCGATGAAACCCGCCTCCTGGAGCAGCGGGCCGAGCCGCCGGGGCAGCCGGGGGTCGGCCACGTGGTCCTCCCACAGTTCCAGGATCCGGCGCATCCGGGAGCGGTCGGCGGAGTGCCACACCAGGGAGTCCCAGTCGGTGTCCAGGACGACCGCCCGGCCGCCGGGGCGCAGCACCCGGTACAGCTCGGCCAGCGCCCGTTCGATGTCCGCGACGTACTCGTACACCTGCGAGGAGACCGCGGCGTCGAACGTCCCCTCCGGGAAGGGGATCTCCTCGCAGCGCCCCGCCGTCAGGCTCACCCGCGCGCCGGCCGTCGCGCACCGCTTCCGGGCCAGGTCGAGCATCGACGCGCTGATGTCGATGCCGCACACCTCGCCGTCCGGGCCGACCGGGTCCACCAGCTCCGAGATCAGGTAACCGGGGCCGCAGCCGACGTCCAGGACGCGGTCCCCAGGGGACACGGCGAGCTGCCGGCGCAGGTGCCGCCGCTGCTCGCGCATCTCGGGGGTGTGCGCCTCGATGTCGGCCTCACAGGCCCGTTCGCCGTCGAACCGCAGCAGAGCGGTCATGAGGGACCCTCCTCCAGGGGACGCGCGGGGGGCTGGGGGACGTGGCGTGGGGCGGGGGATCTGTGTGTTCCTCGGTTGCGCCCCGCCCCGCGTACGGCCGTCACGTGGGCACCCCCTCCGCGGGGGCGGGCCGCGGCGTGCCGGGCGTTTCGGACGGGCCCAGCCAGAGCCGGGCGCGTTCCACCGCGCGGTCGGTCAGGGGGCCCGCCTCGCCCACGTAGTGGGCCGGGTCGAGCAGGTCGTCGAGCGTGGCCGGGGCGAACCGGGAGGTGATCTCCCCGCACTCGCGCACGCAGGCGCGCAGCGGGCGGCCGTCGCTCTGGGCGCGCTGGCTGACCTCGTAGACGAGGGTGTGCGCGCTCTGCTTGCCGATGCGGTCGCCGAGCGCCAGCATCAGCGCCTCCGTGCACAGGAACTCCGCCACCGTGGCCGCGTTCGCCGCCATCCGCTCGCGGTGCACCCGCAACCCGGCGAGGACGTCGTTCAGGATCGCCAGCGCCGCCAGCGTGTAGTGCGACACGTCGGCGACCGTGACCCACTCCATCCGCAGGCCCCGCGCGTCGCGCTCGTGCTCCTGCACCATGCCCTCGATGCCGAGCGCCGCGGCGGACCGGGCGAGGCGGGCCAGCAGGACGACCTGTTCGGAGCGTTCGGGATTGCGCTTGTGCGGCATGGTGCTGCTGCCCACCCGGCCGTACTCCCAGCCCTCGGACAGCTCGCCGACCTCGGCGCGCGAGAGCACCCGGATCTCCTCGGCGATCCGCCCGAGCGTCCCCGTGACCAGGGCCAGCGTGGTGCCGAACTCCGCCACCCGGTCCCGCGCGACGTGCCAGCCCACGGCGGGCACCCCGAGCCCGAGGCGGGCGGCGAAGACGGCGAGCAGTTCCTGCCCGCGCCCGTGGAAGCCGGCCATGGTGCCGACGCCGCCGTGCAACTGCGCCACCAGGGCGCGTTCGCGCAGTTGGGCCAGCCGTTCGCCGTGCCGCACCAGTTCGTCCAGCCAACTCGCCACCTTCAGGCCGAAGGTGATCGGCAGGGCGGGCTGGCCGTGCGTACGGCCCACCATCAGGGTGTCGCGGTGCGGCTCGGCCAGCGCGACCAGTCGGGTGACCATGGCGGTGAGTTCCCGGTCCACCTCGCCGAGCACGTCCCGCATCTCCAGGGACTGCGCGGTGTCCTGGATGTCCTGGGTGGTGGCCCCCAGGTGCACCATCTCTCCCGCCTCCTCCTCGCACGTCGCCGCCAGGCCGCGCAGCAGCGGGACGAGGGAGTGCCCCGTACGGCGGAACTCGGGCGCCAGGGAGGCGAGGTCGATCCGGCCCGGCTCGCAGGCCCGCGCCACCCGTTCCGCCGTTCCGGGCGCGACCATGCCAAGCTGTTCCTGACTGGCCGTCAGTTCGGCCTCCACGGAAAGCCAGCGTTGCAGCCGACATCGGTCGCAGAAGATCCTCCGGCTGGCCGCCGTGGCGTACCCCTCCCCGTGGAAGAGTGAGTCGACGACGTGTCCGTGCTCGTGGCCGCACTCCGCCGCCGTGCGGCCGTCCTCGCCCTCGACGGCCCGGGGCGGGTGCGCGGGGCCGTGGGGGAGGGCGTCCCCGTGGGGGGCCTGTGTCTGCTGGCGCCTGCGAGAAATATCCATGAATCCTCGCGTTCCATGGGTTACTTCTAGGTCACTTCGGTCATCCCGGCAGAACTCGCCTCATGGCACCACATGGGGGAGGCGAGGCCAACCCTGCGGGCGGGGGTTGTTCCGGGACGGCCGACAACGGCCGACAGGTCGCGCCATGAGCGGGAGGGGACGGGGGAGGGGGCGTCCGGATGTGGGGACGCGAGGTTCGACGCCGGACGGCTCTCCCCCTGGCGCGGGAGCCCGCCGGAGGTTCCTTTCAGGCGCGTTCGCGTTCGCCTGCCGGGGCGGCTGCGGCGTCGGCCGCGTCCCGGCCCCGGTGGGTACGGAGCACGCCCGCGCCCGCGAACAGGCCCAGGGCCAACGCCGTGACCAGCCCGAACGAGGCGGTGAGCGAGGTCGCGTGGGCGATCGACCCGATGGCGGAGGGGGCGATCAGGCCCGAGGTGTACGTGATCGTCGCGACGCCCGCGATCGCCTGGCTCGGCGCCGGGCCGCTGCGCGCGGCGGCGGCGAACGCGAGCGGGACGACCACCGCGATGCCCAGGCCCAGGAGCGCGAAGCCGCCCAGCGCCATCGCCGGGTGGCGGGCCGCCACCACCAGCAGGCCGCCGGCGGTCGCCAGCGCGCCGCCCACCCGCACGGTGCGCACCGCTCCGAAACGAGCCACCACCTTGTCCCCGGCCAGCCGGGCGAGCGCCATGGTGCAGGAGAACGCCGTGGTCGAGGCCGCCGCGAGGCCCGCGTCGGTGCCCAGTTCGTCGCGCAGGTAGACCGCGGACCAGTCCAGGCTCGCGCCCTCCGCGAAGACCGCGCAGAACCCGACGGCGCCGATGATCAACGCGGACCGGGGCGGCAGGGCGAACCGCGGCGGCGCCTTCTCCTCGGGCCCGGGCGGCGGCGGGTCCAGCACGCCCCGGCAGGCCAGCACGCCGCACACGGTCAGTACGGCAGCGGCGGCGGCCAGGTGGAGCCGCGCGTCGCTGCCCGCGTGCGCCGCGACCGTGCCGGCCGCCGACCCGACGAGCGCCCCCACGCTCCACATGCCGTGCAGGCCGGACATGATCGGCCGGTCGAGGCGGTTCTCGGTCTCCACGCCGAGGGCGTTCATCGCCACGTCCGCCAGGCCCGACGTCGCGCCGTACACGAACAGCGCCGCGCCCAGCACGTAGACGTTGGGGGAGAGGGCGGGCAGCGTCAGGGAGAGCGTCCACAGGGCGAGCAGCACGCGCAGCGCCGTGCGGGCCCCGAGGCGGTGGCTGAGCCGTCCGGCGAGCGGCATGGCCAGCGAGGCGCCGATCGCGGGAAAGGCGAGGGCGAGGCCGAGTTGCCCCGCGCCGGCGCCGGTGTGGTCCTGGATCCACGGGATGCGGGTGGCGAAGTTGCCGGTCACCGAGCCGTGGACGAGGAAGACGAGGGCGATGGCCCAGCGGGCGCGGCGCAGCCGCCGCCGGGACGGGAGGTCGGCGTCCGACACGCCGTGGGAAGTCATGGCCCGCAAACTATCAGGGAGCCTGCCTAATAGTTAGGGGAATAATGAGGCCGCCCGCGGCGCGCGGGATGAACGGTTTCGAAAGGATCCCGGGCATGCGTGAAACGCGGGTACCCGCCGTCGGCCGCACGGCCTCCCCGAGCACCGCACGGGCCATCAACGACCGCCTGGCCCTCCAGCTCCTCCAGTCCGAAGGCCCCCTGACGGCCACTCAGCTCAAGACGCTCACCGGGCTCTCCCGGCCCACCGTCGCCGACCTCGTGGAACGCCTGCGGGAAGCCGGACTGATCGAAGTCGTCGGCGAGGCCGGCGCCCGGCGCCGCGGCCCCAACGCCCGGCTGTACGGGATCGTGGCCGAGCGCGCGCACCTGGTGGGCGTCGACCTGCGGGACCACGCGGTCACCGTGGCGGTGGCCGACCTGCTCGGCCGGGTGCTCGCGGAGGACACGGTGGCGTTGGGGGACGGGGGCGGTGACGGGTCCGGTGCGGGGCTCGTCGGCGGGGACGGTCCGGACGTGGGGGGTGCGTTCAGTGACGGGGTCGATTCGGATGTGCGGGACGAGTTCGGTGCCGGGGTCGGTCCGGACATGCGGGGCGCGTTCCGTGACGGCTCCGATCCGGCCGTTCGGACGGTGATCGCCGCCCTGGACCGGACGCTCGCCAAGGCCGGGGCCGAGCGTCCGCACGCCGTCGCCGTGGGCGCCCCCGGGCTCGTGGACCCCGCCACCGGGCGGCTCGGCGGCACCGGCTGGGTCCCGGGCTGGCACGCGACGCTGATCGGCGCCCTCGGCGACCATCTGTCCGTACCGGTCCTGCTGGAGAACGAGGTCAACCTCGCCGCCATCGCGGAGCAGCGGGACGGCGCGGCCCGGGACCGCGACACGTTCGTCCTGCTGTGGCTGGGCCATGGGACCGGGGCCGCGGTCGTCCTCGACGGCGCGCTCCGTCGCGGCGCGTCCGGTGGCACCGGGGAGATCGGCTTCCTGCCGGTCCCGGGTACCGGGGGGCTGCCGACGCCTGGCGGCTGCGACGGGGGGTTCCACTCGTTGGCCGGGGGCGCGGCGGTCCAGGCGCTCGCCGAGCGGCACGGTGTACGCGTCCCCGCCGGGGCGTCGGCCGATGCGTACGCGCCGCCGGGCGAGGCCGCCGTGCGTACCGCCGTGACGGGTCCGGCGGGATCCCCCGAGGACGCCTTCCTCGACGCGCTCGCCGCCCGCGTCGCCATCGGTGTGGCGGCCGTGAGCGCGGTGCTCGATCCGGGGTGCGTCGTCCTCGGCGGCGAGATCGGCCACGCGGGCGGCGATGTCCTGGCCGGCCGGGTGGCCGAACATCTGGCCCGCATCTCGCCGTTGCGCACGGAGGTACGGGCCGGGACGGTCGGCGGCCGGGCCGTGCTGCGCGGTGCGGTGGTCGCTGCGCGTGAGGCGGTGCAGGCGGAGTTGTTCGGGGCGCTCCCCGAGGCCGCCGTTTCCGGCCCGTCCGGGCCGCACCGGTAGGCGGTGGCCCGGCACAATCAGGCCCGTCCGGGCCGCACCGGTAGGCGGTGGCCCGGCACAATCAGGCCCGTCCGGGCCGCACCGGTAGGCGGTGGCCCGGCACAATCAGGCCCGTCCGGGCC
>NZ_JBEXNM010000122.1:0-12502 GCF_040611095.1 Streptomyces sp. NPDC003077
GGAGCCCCGGCTCGTGCCGGGGACGGGATCCGGACGGAACGAACCGAGCCTGGCGCCTGGGACGGGAGCCCGGCCCGGCGCCTGGGACGACGGCCGGACGGAGACCCCACTCGACACCTCCGGGACTTCCGCTCCCGGACCGACCGCCCCTCACCTTCCCAATCGCCGCTTGATGCGCTCGCGCATCGAGTCCATGGTGAAGCCGAGGGGATCGATCTTGCCGGGCTGCCACTCCAAGTGCCCGATGACCGACCGCTCCGACCAGCCGTGATGACGGCACAGCGCCGCCGCGGCGGCCTCGATCGCGGCCAGCTGCCCTTCGGGCCAGGGGTCTTTGCCGTCCCCCAGGTTCTCGCACTCGAAGCCGTAGAAGTACCGGTTCCCGTCGGTGTTTGCCTCGTTGTCCGGCGGCAGCGGCTCTTCGTTGATCACGGCACGCAGGACGTCGCCGTCCCCCAGGCCCGCGTGATTGGCGCGGCCGTACCCGACCAGGCTCACCGTGCCGTCCTTGGTGATCACCCCGTGGCACAGCGGCCCCGGCAGGCCCGCGCGCCCGACGCGGCAGAGTTCCACCGTGCGCTGCGCCCCCGAGGTCGCGGTGTGATGGATGACCACGCCGTGTACGGGGCCCCAGGGCCCCTTGTGGTTCCGGTTGTGCGTGCGCCAGGAACCGACTTCGACGATCGTGAGGCCCTCGGTCCGCAGGGCGGCGAGGAACTGGTCGGCGGTCGGAGGTGTGGCCATCTCCAGCCTCCTTGTCACATTCCGCACAGAAGGTGAGCGGCTGGCGACGGCCGGGCGCGGGCGGTCCGGGCCGTGGCGGGCGGCGCAGCACGTCAGCGCTCCGGCGATCGCGGCACTGGTGATCGCAACCGTGCCTCGGGGTGGCCCGTCGAGGCGGCGTTTCCCCAACCCGGCCGGATATCTGGCCGATTGGAGCCCTTGTCTTCGGGTTCGTCCATGGAGTCTGCCGCGCCGGAGAGAACGACAGCAAGGCTCGGGCGGGAGGCGATCCGCCCGCGGAACGCCGCACGCACCGCCCCCGGCACGGCCCGGTACCCGCCGCCGCCGGAAGCGGAACCGCGCACGGACAACGCCGGCGCCGCCAGGGATCAGGCCCCTCCCGCACGCATCGCCCCGACCCCCGCCCACGGCGGCAGCCCCGGAAGCCGGCCACCGAACGTGAGCGCCACGCCCGCCACACCACTCCCGGACGTCCCTGGCCCGACAAGAAACCCCGGCAAGGAACTCGTAAGGCCACGCGACGGCGAACAGGCTCCACGCGACAAGCACGACAAGGCACGACAAGGCACGACAAGGCAACGGCCCGGAGCACGCCCCTACGCGCGCTCCGGACCGTCCGCCCACCGCTGAAACCGGGCCCTCAGATCACCGCGAAACCGGGCCCTCCCGGCTCAACTCGACTCAACCCGGCCAGTCTCACCGCGACTCGGGCCCCGCCAAGTGCCGGGCGATGACGACCCGCTGGATCTGGTTGGTGCCCTCGACGATCTGCAGCACCTTCGCCTCGCGCATGTAGCGTTCCACGGGGAAGTCGAGCGTGTAGCCGTATCCGCCGAGGAGTTGGACGGCGTCGGTGGTGACGCGCATGACCGTGTCCGTGCAGAACAGCTTGGCCATCGCGGCTTCCTTGGAGAACGGCTGGCCGGCGTCGCGCAGCCGGGCGGCCGACAGGTAGAGGGCGCGACCGGCCTCGATCTGGGTGGCCATGTCGGCGAGCAGGAAGCGCAGCCCCTGAAAGTCGGCGATGGGCCGGCCGAACTGGTTGCGGGAGGCGGTGTAGGCGAGCGCCTCGTCCAGCGCGGCCTGGGCCACGCCGATGGCGCAGGCCGCGATGCCCAGCCGACCGGAGTCCAGGGCCGCCAGCGCGACGGAGAATCCCTGGCCCTCGTCACCGAGGCGCCGGGCATCCGGCACGCGCACGCCGTCGAAGTGCACCTGGGCGGTCGGGGAACCCTTCATGCCCATCTTGCGCTCGGGTGGCGCCGCGCTGAGTCCTTCGGCGTCGCCCGGGACGAGGAAGGCCGTGATGCCGCGCGGCCCCGGCTCCCCGGTACGCGCCAGGACGGTGTAGAAGTCGGCGACGCCGCCGTGGGTAATCCACGCCTTGGTGCCGTTGAGCGTCCAGGTGTCACCGTCGCGGGTGGCGCGCGTGGTGAGCGCGGCGGCGTCGGAACCGGAGGTGGGCTCGGAAAGGCAGTAGGCGCCCAGCAGGCCGCCCCCGAGCATGTCCGGCAGGTGCTCGGCGCGCTGCTCCTTGGTGCCGTAGGCGGCGAGGGCGTGACAGGCGAGGGTGTGGACGCTGACGCCGAGACCGACGGTGAGGCGGGCCGCGGCCAGTTCCTCCAGCACCTGGAGGTAGACCTCGTAGGGCTGCTCCCCGCCACCGAACTCCTCGGCATAAGGGAGGGAGAGCAATCCCGCCTCGGAGAACAGCCGGAACGTCTCGCGGGGGAAGTGCCCCGCCTCTTCTTCTTCGGCGGCGACGGGCTTGATCTCGCGCTCGACGAGATCCCGTACCAGAGCCAGCAGATCCTGGGCTTCCTCGGTGGGCAGCCTGCGGTCCACCGGACGGGGGCCGTATTCGGTCATGGCGGCGCTCTCCTCCCTGTAGGGCGCTGCGGCAGCGGTCGCCAAAGGTGGGGCGCCGCCGGATGCGTGATGCTCAGCCGATCATCTCCCGTCGGGTTGCGAAGGGCCATGACCTGCGGCTGTGGCGCTAGTGGAGTATGCCCGATCCGGCGCCCGACGTCACTGGTTGATCTTCATCGGCCGGTACTTCGGCTTCCGGGCCGCGCGGGAACGCAACTGGTCCAAACCATTGACCGAAGTGGTCTAGTCCTTTAACTTCTCCCCCAACACCCAACGCGTCCATGTCAATTCACGCGCGAACGGATCCCCCACCCCCCTCTCCGCCCCCTCCCAGGAGACGACATGCTCAGACTGCTCCGGAAGCGGCCCTCCCGCCGCTCGGCCACCACGACCGCCGCGCTGCTGTGCACGACGGCGCTGGCCGGCACCCTGCTCGCCGGCCCGGCCACCGCGGCAGCCGCCACCCCCTCCGCGGACCAGACCGCCGCCACCACGCCGTCCGCGACCGCCGCCGGGAACAAGGTGGTCGGATACTTTACGAACTGGGGCGTTTACGACCGGAATTACCACGTCAAGAACATCCAGACGTCCGGGTCGGCCGACAAGCTCACGCACATCAACTACGCCTTCGGCAACGTCCAGGGCGGCAAATGCGCCATCGGCGACGCGTACGCCGACTACGACAAGGCGTACACCGCCGCCCAGAGCGTCGACGGAAAGGCCGACACCTGGGACGCCGGAGCACTGCGCGGCAACTTCAACCAGCTCCGCAAGCTCAAGAAACTGCACCCCAACCTGAAGGTGATCTGGTCCTTCGGCGGCTGGACCTGGTCGGGCGGCTTCGGTGAGGCGTCCCGGAACCCGGCGGCGTTCGCGCAGTCCTGCCTGGACCTGGTGGAGGACAAGCGGTGGGCGGACGTCTTCGACGGCATCGACATCGACTGGGAGTACCCGAACTCCTGCGGCCTCACCTGTGACACCAGCGGCCCGCAGGCCTTCACGAACCTGGTCAAGGCCCTGCGCGAGAAGTTCGGCCCGAACAACCTGGTCACCGCGGCGATCTCGGCCGACGCCTCCAAGGGCGGCAAGCTCGACGCCACCGACTACGCCGGGGCCGCGAAGTACCTGGACTGGTACAACCCCATGACGTACGACTACTTCGGCGCCTGGGACGCCAAGGGCCCGACCGCGCCCCACTCCCCGCTGACCCCCTACACCGGCATCCCGAAGGCGGGCTTCAGCACCAGCGAGACGATCACCAAGCTCAAGGCCATGGGCGTGCCCGCCGACAAGCTGCTGCTGGGCCTCGGCTTCTACGGCCGCGGCTGGAAGGGCGTGACGCAGTCCGCGCCCGGCGGCACGGCGACCGGCGCGGCTCCGGGCAAGTACGAGGCCGGCATGGAGGACTACAAGATCCTCAAGACCCGCTGCCCCGCGAACGGCAAGGTCGGCGGCACGGCGTACGCCAAGTGCGGCGACGAGTGGTGGAGCTACGACACCCCCGAGACCATCGGCACGAAGATGACCTACAAGAACGCCCAGGGCCTGGGCGGCACCTTCTTCTGGGAGCTGAGCGGCGACACCACGAACGGTGAGCTGATCAAGGCCATCCGGTAGGTCGTGCGCGACGGCGGCGCCCGGTCCTACCGGGAAGTCCCCGCGGCCGTCGCAACGCCCCGTTCAAAGATGCAAACAGGCGACGGTTCACCCGGCTCCATACATCTTCAGAACCACCCGGCGGAAACCTCCCCATAACGGGCTCGCCGCATCCCCCTCACCCCCACAACAGAGCACTAACAACAACAAAACGCCCGCACCACCTGAGACAACCCAAAACAACAAAACACCAACCCAACGAACCCAGGCCGTTCATCCGGACCCAGGCCGTTCATCCGGAACAACCAAGGCGGCACCATCAACTCCCCCCGGTGGTGCCGCCTTCAGCGCCCCGCCCCCTCTACGACGCCCTCCCCTCCCCTCCTCTCCCCCGCCGCAATGGCTCTCCCGCCCTCTCCGTCGGGCGCACGCGGCCATCTGGCCGAGCCGCGCGTCCTGGTCCTAGGGTCGGGATCGGCACCTCCCGTCACGCGCCCGGAGGGCCCGGCCCGCGGGCGGATCACGGGAGGTGCCGGGCAGACCGTACGCGCCGCCGAGGGACCGGGCGGCGCGCCCGCCAGACCCCTGGGAGGCCGTACCATGCCCCGCTACGCCAGCCCCGGCTCCGCCGACGCCCTGATGTCCTACCAGTCGCGCTACGACCACTGGATCGGCGGCGAGTACGTCGCGCCCGTGAAGGGCGGGTACTTCGAGAACCCCACCCCGGTCAACGGCCGCCCGTTCACCGAGATCGCCCGCGGCACCGCCGAGGACGTGGACCGCGCGCTGGACGCCGCACACGCCGCCGCCCCCGCCTGGGGCCGCACCTCACCGGCCGAGCGGGCGCTCGTCCTGAACCGGATCGCCGACCGCATGGAAGAGCACCTGGAACAGCTGGCCGTCGCGGAGAGCTGGGAGAACGGCAAACCCGTACGGGAAACCCTGGCCGCCGACATCCCGCTCGCCATCGACCACTTCCGGTACTTCGCGGGTGCGATCCGCGCCCAGGAAGGCAGCCTCTCCCAGCTCGACGAGGACACCGTCGCCTACCACTTCCACGAGCCCCTCGGCGTCGTCGCGCAGATCATCCCCTGGAACTTCCCCATCCTGATGGCGACGTGGAAGCTCGCCCCGGCGCTCGCCGCGGGCAACGCCGCCGTCCTGAAACCGGCCGAGCAGACCCCGGCGTCGGTGCACTACTGGATGAGCCTGGTAGCCGATCTGCTGCCGCCGGGCGTGGTCAACATCGTCAACGGCTTCGGCGCGGAAGCGGGGCGCCCGCTGGCCTCCAGCCCTCGCGTGGCGAAGATCTCCTTCACGGGCGAGACCACGACCGGCCGGCTGATCATGCAGTACGCGTCCGAGAACCTGAAGCCGGTCACACTCGAACTGGGCGGCAAGAGCCCCAACATCTTCTTCGACGACGTCTCCGCCGCGAAGGACGACTTCTACGACAAGGCCCTCGAAGGCTTCACCATGTTCGCCCTCAACCAGGGCGAGGTCTGCACCTGTCCGTCCCGCGCGCTCATCCAGCAGGGCCACTACCGCGAGTTCCTGGAAGCGGGCAAGCACCGCACCGAGCAGATCGTGCAGGGCCACCCCCTGGACACCGAGACGATGGTCGGCGCCCAGGCCTCCAACGACCAGCTGGAAAAGATCCTCTCCTACCTGGACATCGGCCAAAAGGAAGGCGCCCGCGTCCTCACCGGCGGCACCCGCGCCGAACTCGGCGGCGAACTGGAAGGCGGCTACTACGTCCGCCCCACGATCTTCGAAGGCACCAACGACATGCGGGTCTTCCAGGAGGAAATCTTCGGCCCCGTGGTCGCCGTCGCCCCGTTCACCGACTTCGACGACGCCATCACCACCGCCAACGACACCCTCTACGGCCTAGGCGCCGGCGTCTGGACCCGCGACGGCACCACCGCCTACCGCGCCGGCCGCGCCATCCAGGCCGGCCGCGTCTGGACGAACTGCTACCACGCCTACCCCGCCGCCGCGGCCTTCGGCGGCTACAAGCAGTCGGGGATCGGCCGGGAGAACCACCGGATGATGCTGGATCACTATCAGCACACGAAGAATCTGCTGGTGTCGTATTCGCCGAAGAGGATGGGGCTGTTCTAGAGGCCATGAAAAGGGCGCCTGACCTGGGGTTTTGCCGGTCAGGCGCCTCCGGCGCGGCTCGCTTGCGGGTGAGCCCGACTTACGTACTACCTCCCACTTCCTCCCACGGCTATCCCGCCTCTGACCAGCTGTTCCGGTCTATTTCCGGTCCAAAACCCGGCTCATCCCGCGTTCACCGGCCCCTGGCTGAGGCCTTCCCACTCCTGCAGGGACTGCTCGATCAACCGGTTGGCGCGCTCCTGGATGCCGTCCATGAACTTGGCGTAGTGGCGGAACATGACCTCGATGGTCTGGCCCGCCCGGCGCGCGCACTCCGCCGGGTCCACCCCCGAGTGCAGCCAAAACGAGATCCCGGCATGCCGCAGGTCATAGGGGCGCTTGACCAGGCCCACGGCCAGCTCGGTCCGGGTCAGGGCATACTCGCGGGCGCGCTTCCACGTCGTGCCGTACGCGGCGGGCTCCACATAGTTGCCCGCCGCATTACGAAACAGCCGGCCATCAGGCGCCACACCGAACCGGTCGATGTGCGCCCGCAAGGTGGCCACGAACGCCGGCGGAATCGGCACCGGTCGGGTCGCGGTGACCGGGCGGCGTTTGAGGGAATGCACCTCGTGCACCGCGCCGTCATCGGACCATTCCTTGCCCGCGGTGACGACCCCGCCCGCCAGGTTGAGCATCCCCCAGCCAGTGCGGGGCAGATGGCACTGCGGAAGCTGGAGGTGGATGACCTCCGCCGGCCGCATCGCCGCGTGGTACAGACAGCCGAAGAACGCCTCCAGATGCGGACCGCGCCCCCGCTGCCGTGCCACCGCCGCCAACAACCGGGCCACCTGGGCCGGATTGGGAACGGAGGCCGGATCCACCTCCTCGTTGACAGCCGGCACGCTCCACCGCAGGCCCTTGAGGGGGTTATCGGCAAAAAATCCCTTCTCCACCGCTGTGTTGAGGACGTCGTTGAACGCGGCCCGCTTCCGCAGCACCGTCTTGGGGGAGGCGGGCTTGCCGTCCAGCTTCCGCGACATGGCGTCCAGCGCGTGCCGCAGCGTCTCGGCTTCCGCCAGGGCGCTCACCGGCAGGGAGTGGCGCTGGATCCACTCCAGCGCCTTCTGCCACTCCTCGACGGGCTCCTGGCTCCAGGCGTTCTTGTTGAACGTCCAGGAATACAGCGCCCGCCGCAGCGTCCGCGGCTCGGAATACCGCACGCCCGGGAGCACCAGCGCGGCCGTGATCGTGGCCAGCGAGTCGGCCACGGTACGCCGGGTGTTACCCGGCATCGACTCCCAGCGCTGGCCGGTGTGCGCGTGGGCGAGGTCGTACCAGGTGGTGCGCTGCTTGATGGCGCGCAGCTCGGACGCCGGCAGGCCCGTGTGCTCATCGAACGGCTCGCCCTCACGCGCGGCCGTCATCAGCTTCGCGCGCCGGCTCTCGGCCAGACCGGTGGTGCTGAAGGACTCCGATTTTTCGCGTCCGTTGACCGTCCATCGGACCTGGAATCGGTTACGCCGGCCGGGGCGCTCGCGTATATCCCAAAAGCGTATGTGGTAGCTCAGCGCCAATGGACGGCATCTCTCTCACACGCCTGCCACCAGGCATCCAGGTCGGCGCGGCGGCAGCGGAGTTCGCCGTTGGGCAGCTTGATCATGCGGGGGGCCTGCCCCCGGGCACGCATACGGTAGAACGCCGACGGGCTCATGCGGATCTCCGCAAGAACCTCGGCCAACTTCAACGCGGGAGGACGAGCCATTTTCTTGTCACCTTGGAATCGAGGACCATCACGGAACAGGCGGGCAGAGGCGGAACAGACGAGAGGATCGAAACAGCCGCTCGCGCAACCACAAGTCAGACCGGCGCCGTCGATACGCCGTCAGGCATAACGGCAGCTGCTTCGTTGCCTCCCTCACCTGGAGCCCGTAACCGTGGTTCGCTGCATTCGCATGGGACCACCGTCAGACACGGCCGCCGCGAACAAAGACCAGGGTCCGAACAATCCCCGGTTTCACCAACCGGGGACTCCCTGCTATGTAACGCTCTGCCTGCATTAAGGAGCCTTGACGCATTGCTCCACCACTGAGGTCAGCCGCAGGAAAGGAGTCGGCACGACTGGCGACACTACGGCGTATCCAGCATCACCGTGAAAGGCGGTGCCCGCCAGGAAGTCGGAACTTCGGACTGCTACTCCTTGAGACGGTAGTCACTTGAAGCGAGCTGCGCGGACGACCTGTCGACGACATGAGGTCACTGAAGTCGGCAGAAAGGAGAGATCGAGTGATGGACTTACGCAGGGGTGCTCCTGAGTCGATGGCCAGCATTCCGGTGAAGCTGAAGCAGTAAAAGAGTGCGGCAAACGGCCAAACAACGGGAGCAGGCCGGGCCCGGTTACCGTTCGCTCGGACACACTTTCCTCTCCGTACTGACACGGGTTTTCAAGGACGTCGTACATTGACATGAGTCCCGACGTCATTCCAGCCCTTTGGCGTGCCCTCGCGTCTGCCGTGGGCGAACTGCCACAGCATCGCACCAGCCGTGAACTTCAGCAGCGAACACGGCACCGGACGCGTGTGAGGGGAAACCGGGGCCCAAAAGCAGCTCAGTTCGTTTTCGCCAGCCGCTGTTCTGCATGAGAAAGACGGAAAGCCCCGCGCAGCGAGCCCGCCCCGCCTATGTCCATCACGGCGGTCTCCGCATGGGCGCCGAACACAAGATCAAGGCCCGCTCCCCTATCGAGCCGTCCGCGAAGAACCTTTCCGCCTCGCCGGAGACGACGCCCTTGGCCCCGCCCCGCCGGTGTGTGCCGAGCAAAGATGCCCGCCCGGTGGGCGATGGCCGACCCGCCCGGGGTCGACCCGGACCAGGTAAGGGCGCGAGGATGGCCGGGCCGGCTGTTGCTCGCCCTGCCCGGACCCGACGTCCTGGCCCCGTTCACCCCGGAGGTCACGCTGTCCGCCCTCGACGACCTCGCCGCCCACCCCGCCCGCGCAGACCGCGCCGGCACCCCGCTGCTGCCGCCGTGCGTCCTTCAAGCGCTCACCACGAAGTGGACCGAGCACGTCCAGCAGTCCATCGCACGGGGCCTGGGCGGTGGCTACGTCGGCGTCGAGGTCGCCACCGCCCTCCAGCCCGGCTCACCGCGCTGTGGCATCTGGACCACTCCCTCGGCGGCACCGCCTGCACCACCAGCGCCCGCTCCGACCTGAAGACGGTCACCGACCTACTGCGCCACGCCCGCCACACTGGCCAGCTCACCACCGACCTGCACTTCCTGGCCGCCGAGTACGCCCGCTTCCTGGGCTGGGCCGAGTTCGACGCCGGCAACACCCCCGGCGCCCAACGCGCCTGGCACGCCGCCCTGCGGGCCTCCGCCGAGGCCGCCGACCCGGCACACAGCGCCTACCTGCTCGCCAACCTCGCCCTGGCCTGCGTCTACGGCGGCCGGCCCGGCATGGGCAGCGACTTCCTGGCCACCGCCCGGGACATCGCCGGCACCCGCACCACCCCCCTGGTCGCCGCGATGATCGACACCTGGCGGGTGCGGGCGACCGCTGCCACCGGCGACGCCAAACAAGCCGCCCGCCTGCTCGCCCAGGCGGAGAGCGAGTACGAGCGCGCCCGTGCGGGGGACGACAACCCCACCTGGGCGTACTGGATGTGCCGCCCCAGCCACATGGCCGAGACCGGCCGGGCCTTCCTCGACCTGGGCAAGCCGACAACGGCCGAGAGCCTGCTGACGGACGGCCTGTCCGCACTGGAACCACTCGCGGTGCGCGACCGCGTCCTCTACCTCACCTGGATCGCCACCGCCCAGGCCCGCCGCCGCGACCTGGACGCAGCCGCCGAGACCGCGACCACCGCGATGGACATCGCCGATCTGATCGAATCCGGCCGGTGCACGACCCTGCTGTCCGACCTCGCCACCGAACTGAAACCCCACCGCGCCGCTCAGCCGGTCGGCACGGTCCTCGACCGCCTGGGCAGCCGCCGCTGACCCTGAACGAGGCAGCGCAGGGCGGGAACGACGCACCTGGGTTCCCACAGCTAGCGCCCTGCGGGCCCGCTTCCTACACCCCGTGTGCCGGAAGCGGGCCCTGAGAACGCAGCGGTGATGATCTTAGTTGCCTTGGCGAGACGGCACCCCGGCTGCGGGCGTGGTCACCGCTGCCGGAGGCCAGCTCGGGACCGCTCGTTCGCCGAGAGGTGGGCGAGCGGCGGTGCGGTCGAGGGAAGCGGCCGGTTACGTGAGGTCCCAGCCCTTCCGGGGGCGGGCCGGTAGGCCGGGACGTTCGGCAGGTGCGAACCAGCGCGCCAGACCCGGCAGCGCCTGGGGACGCCGCTGCATGAGGAAGGCGTGTGGGGCGTCGCGTGCTGCGTTCATGACGGTGACGCCCATGTGTTCGCGGGCGTATTCGGCCACGCGGGCGCTGGGAGTGCTGCCGCGTACCCACCACAGAGGGCCGTCCGTGTCGTCACGGTGCCAGGCGTGATCCACAGCCCACCACACCATGTACCGGCTCAGCCGTTCCCAGCGGTAGGCGGGGTGGGTGAACAGGCCGCTGATCGTCAGCGCTTTGTCTTGCCGTTCGCGCAGCGACCAGCCCCAGTCGGGAGTGGAGGTTCGCAGCGCCATGCAGCCGACGAGGTCCAAGCCGTTGAGCAGGAGCCAGACCACCGGGCGGTCCCGGGCCTCCTCGGAAGTACCGACGTTGTCCACGACGCTCGCTCGGTCAAGCGCCAGCTCGTGCCCACGAAGGTCGAGTTCTTTCAAGCGCGCCGTGATCAGTTCGAGCACGAGTTCCTCGTCGGCGCGCGTCGCCGGGCGCATCTCGTACTGGTCGCGGAAGCGCGAGGCGGCGTCGAGCGCTCCAAGTCGGGGCACCTCACACCGCCCGCGGGACGAAGCGGCGCGGCTGCGTCTTCGCCCGCACGTCACCGAGGAGGCGCGCGCCGCCGCCGAGCGGAAGGAGGCGGACGCACGGCCCCCCTTGCGAGGGGTTCATGGGCCGACGGCGGTGCCGTCGGAACGGCGCCTGGACGCCCTTGGTCATCAAGTCTTCGAGATGGGGTGGAATGAGCGGAAGGAACGTTTCTTCGGTCGTGCACCACACCGTGTGCCCGAGGAGCGGGTCCGTCTCTGCCCGCGGGGCAACGGGGCAGCCCGCAACCGCCGGTGGTGCCCAGGAGGCAACGGCGTCATCGGGGGCGGACGTGTCTTGCGCAGGCCCTGGTAATCGAGCACACCCCTGACCCACTGAGAGGTCCGATCGACATGCAGGGCGACCCGTCGCACGGCCGCCTCGTGGGAATCTGGTCGCCGGAAGTACTCGCGGGCGATGATCGGAAAGGGCACCGACCGGCCGGTCCGCTGTTGCAGGCCGTTTTCCCCGATCATCCGGTAGAGCGTGTGGATGGTCACGCGGTGGACTCGCTGGATGACGGCGATGGGCGTTGGGGAGAGGTAGGCGGCGGCCACCGCGGCGCTCTGCGTCGTGATGGGCACCACAGGGGCTTGGGCAAGTCGGCCACTGGCCATGGCTTTCTCCGGGCCGACTACCCACAGGTACAGCCGTCCCCCTTCGCCCTGGATCCGCACAACCTGCACCAAACCGTTGACGGCGACCTCGCGAATACGACGCAGTCCCGTCTGCCGCAGCCATTCCTGCACCGGCAGACGCTGCGGTTCGGGCAGGACCCGCGCGAAGGACTTCAGGCTGGCGTACACCCACCGCATCGCCGGTACGGCACCGTCATGGACCTGGCGATCACAGACCACGTCGGGCTGCCGGGCGCCGACCGTCTCGGATCGCCACTCCGACCGCCACCTTCTGGCATCGGGGAACCAGCTCGGCGGGTTGGGCCCGTACCACTCAGCCGTCACGCCCGTGCGTGGACCACCGACCGACTCGATGCGCAGCGCGGCTTTCACCGCCCGCTCCGTGCCCGTGTCGCGCGCGGCGCCGTTGCGCCGTCGCGGTGCGGGGCGGACCGGACCGCAGCACGGCACCACCCCGTGGCCGGGCGACGGGTGGTCGGTGCGCGGTACGAAAGGAGAGCGGTCGTCATCGAGACTCCGGACGTCGAGGCAAGGCGGGTCAGGGCACAGCGGCGCATTAGGCCGGTACGGAGGTGAGGCCCGTGGCGGTGCCGAAGCGGCGAAGATGCCGAAGCGGCATCTTCG
>NZ_JBEXNM010000123.1:0-12383 GCF_040611095.1 Streptomyces sp. NPDC003077
ACCTCTTTCTTTATCTTTGTGGTGCGGGGGGGGGGGCTGGTGCCCCGGTTGGGTTCTGAAGCGCGTCTCGTGGGGCCCGCGGTGCGCGACCACCCCCCCCCCCCCCAGGCCCACGAGGCCCGGGCGGCGCCGCGGCAGAGCCCACGCGCCGAGGTGCCCTCCCCCGTTCTCTGACGCCCCAACAGTCGCCCGCAGGAAGCAGGAAGGCGGACCAGCCCGGCCCCCGGCAAACTCCGCGCACTCGGTTTCAACTGTATGTTGCACACTTGAGTAGAGTGACGGACGGTGTACGTGCGGTTAGTTCGCTTTCCTGGGAGCAGGGGGAAGTCCTGGACATGGCACTCGTGGAACGTAATGAGGAAATCGCGGCACTGCATGCCGTCCTCGGAGCTTGCGAGGACGGGGAGACCCCGATCGCGTTGATCACCGGGGCAGCCGGGAGCGGCAAGACCGAACTGGTGCAGACGCTGCGGAGGATCGCGCACGAGGCAGGAGTGACGGTCTGGATGTCCCGGGCGTCGGCGGGGGAAAGCACTCTCCCACTGGGGCTCGTGGGGCAGTTGTTACAGAGTGCCGCGCAATACGGCGCGGACACCTCGGCGGCCGAGGCGCTGGTGGACCGCATCCGGGCGGCGATCGGCACCCGCGCGGCCGAGCTGACGGAGCCCCTACAGGCACAGGAGATGCACGACCTGCGGGCCTGTCTGGACCTGGCCGACCGGCATCTCCCCCTCCTCTTCGTCGTCGACGACGCGCACCACGCGGACGCCACCTCCCTCCAGTTCCTGCTCTCCTGCATCAGCCGGCTCCGGCAGGGCCGGATCGGCTTCGTCTTCGCCGAACGGGCCTCGCTGCGCCCGGAGTACCGGATGTTCCGCAGCGAGCTGATCCGCCATCCCAACGGGCACAACCTGTGGCCCGCGAACCTGAGCCCGCAGGGCGTCGCGCAGGTGCTGGCCGGGCACTTCGACGGCGCGCTCGCCAAACGCCTCGCGCCCGCCTACCACGCCACCAGCGGAGGGAACCCGCTCCTCGTAAGGGCGTTGATCCAGGACCACCAGGCCGCGCGGAAGACGGGACTGGGCGGCAAGGACCAGGACGTGGTCACCGGTGACGCGTTCGTCCAGGCCGTGCTGGCCTGTCTGCACCACAGCGAGCCCGCCACCATGGAGGTCGCCCGCTGCCTCGCCGTCCTCGGGCGGGCGGACGCGGGGCTGATCGAACATCTCGCCGGTATGGACGTGACGGCCGTCGACCGCCACGTCCAGGAACTGACCGCCATCGGACTGCTCCACGAGGACGGCACGCCGCGTCACCGGGCGGTCGGCGAGGCCGTCCTCCAGGACATCCCGCCCCGGGTCCGGGCCGCCACCCACCGGCGGGCCGCCGCGCTGCTGCACCGCGACGGGGCGGTGGCGGCCGTGGTGGGCCGGCACCTGCGGGCGGCGGACAGCGCGGCCGACATCACGGCCGGGGCCTGGGAGCTGCCGGTGCTGGAGGCCGCCGCCGAGCAGGCGCTCACCGACGACCGGCTGGAGGAGGCGCTCGGGTTCCTGGATCTGGCGGTGCGTTCGGCGACCGACGAGGAGCAACTGGCCCGCATCGCCACCGGGTTGGTCGCCGCGTCCTGGCGGATGGTGCCCGGCATGGCGTCCCGGCGCTTCTCCTACCGGGACCGGCTCGCGGACACCGAGCTGCATCCCGGGCCGCACGTCCTCGCGCTGATCCGCTGCCTGGTCTGGTATGGGCAGCTTGAGGAGGCCGGGGAGGCGCTGGCGAAGGTGTGCGCGAGCCCCAAGGCGCCCGGCGACGTGGAGCTGTTCATCACGCGGGTGTGGCTCTCCGGCCTGTGCCCGCCGCTGCTGGAACGTTTACCCTCGGTCTCCGAGCCGGAGACGGTGGCGGCGGCCCCGGTCGTCGTGCACCAGCGGCTCAAGGCCGTCCGGGCGCTGTCCCGGGTCCTGGAACACGGCCCCGACCAGGCCGCGTACGCCCAGGCGGAACAGCTCCTCCAGAGCTGCCGGCTCACCGAGAAGACGTACGAGGTGGTGGAACCCGCCCTGTCCACGCTGATCTACTCCGACCGGCTGGACAGCGCCCTGCACTGGGCGGACTCGCTGCTCCGGCAGGCCGCCGAGCGGCGCTCCCCGGGCTGGCAGGCGGTCTTCGCCGGTGCCCGCGCCGAGGTCGCCGTACGGCGCGGCGACCTGAGCGGGGCCTGCGACCACGCGCGGATGGCCATCACGTACGCGACCCCGGACAGCTGGGGGATGTCGCTGGGGTTCCCGCTGTCCTCGCTGCTGCTCGCGTGCACCGCGGCGGGGCGGTACGAGGACGCGGAGAAGGTGCTCCAGCAGCCGGTCCCCGAGACGATCTTCGACTCCCGGCCGGGGCTCCACTACATGTACGCGCGCGGCCGGTACTGGCTGGCGACCGGCCGGCTGCACGCCGCGCTGGGCGAGTTCCTGGTGTGCGGCGAGCTGATGGCCGGCTGGAACATCGACCGGCCCGCCGTCCTGCCCTGGCGCACCGCCGCGGCCGAGGCGTACCTCTCGCTCGGGAAGCGCGCCGAGGCCCGGCAGCTGTGCGAGGCCCAGTACGCGCGGCTGAGCCCCGGGAGGTCCCGGGCGCGCGGCATGACCCTGCGGGTGCTGGCGGAGACCGCGGACAAGGGCCGCCGGGAACAGATCCTGGCCGAGGCGATCGACTCGCTGCACGGCAGCGGCGACCGGCTGGAACACGCCCGGGCGCTCGCGGCCCTCAGCCGTCACCAGCAGGCCCAGGGAGAGGCCGACCGGGCGCGGATGACCGCCCGCTGGGCCTGGGACATGGCGGAGGAGTGCGGCGCCCATTCCCTGTCGGAGGAGATCATGCCCGGCCGCGCCACGGCGCGCGCCAAGGGCGTGCGTCCGGAGGTGCCCGTACGGGAGGGCACCGGCGTCGACACGCTCTCGGACGCCGAACGGCGGGTGGCCGCGCTCGCCGCCCGCGGCCTGACGAACCGGCAGATCGCCACGCGGCTGTGCGTCACGATCAGCACGGTCGAGCAGCATCTGACGCGGGTGTACAAGAAGCTGAATGTGACGCGTCGGGTGGATCTTCCTTCCGGGCTGAAGTTTGATATCGCGGATATGGCGTGAGGGGGGTGGTGATGTCGGGGGATGCCAGGGGATGTCGGGTGACGTTCGGTGTTGTCGGGTGACGCCGGGGGATGTCGGGTGACGCTGGGAGATCGGGGGCGCCGGGCGTCGGGTGACGCCGGGGGCGACGGGTGACGCCTGGGAGCATCGGGTGACGTCGGTCGGGTGGCATGTGGCGGTCAGGTCGCGGCTGAGGTGGGCCGGGTGCCGGGCTGTGGCCGTCGGCGGTGGTAGGGGCCGGTGGGGGCGCGTCGGTGTGGGTGAGGCGTACGCGGCGCCGTGCGCTTTCGTGGACGCGCCCGCGCCCGTACCCGTCACCGGCCGCCCCCGCGACGCGGCGAGGCGCCCCGCGTCCTGGAGGAGCGACCGCCCATGCCCACTCCCCGGATCCATGCGGTGCGGCCGGCCGACAGTCCGCTCGGGGGACGCTGCCGGTTGGCCGGCCCCACGGCGCGCTGCACCGCGCCGAAGCCCTGCGCCCCGCCGAAGGAGCCGCCGACGCCCGGCGGGGTGCCGCGCCGGGGCGGTTTGGTGGGGCCGGGTGTCTCGTCGGGGGTGGACGTTTCGGCGGGGTTGGACGTTTCGGCGGGGTTGGACGTTTCGACAGGGTTGGAGGTTTCGACGGACCGGGGTTCCGGTGTCCGGGACGAGGCGGTGGGGCCGGGCGCCTCGTCGGGGCCGGGCGCGTGGCGGGATCGGGGCTTCGGCGTCCCGGACGAGCCGGTGGGACGGGCCGCGCCCGGGGCGTTGCCCGAATCGGCGGCAGGGGACGAGTCGGGGTGGCCCGAACCGTTCGGGGAGGCATCCGGAGCTCCGGGCTTCCTGCCGGTACGGGCGGTGGTGGGACCGGCACCACCGTCACCGTCGTACCGGGGTGCGGAGGCCTCGAAGAGGGCGACCCACTGGGGCAGGGTCAGGTCCTTGGGCAGGGAGTCCGGCCGTATCCGCAGCCGGTCCGCGAGCGAGCGGTAGGTGCGCCCGGGCACGTGCCGCCGCAGGATCTCGGCGACGCCTCGGCCCGGGCCGGTGTAGACCGCCTCGGCGAAATGCCGGAAAGCGCGTCGAGCGCCGTCGGGGAGCAGGGGTTCCTCCCGGCGCCGTATGACGAGGATGCCGCCGTCCACCGCGGGCACCGGCCGGAAATCGGTGGCCGGTATGCGATTGCCGAGGCTGAATTCGTACCACGGGGCCCAGGAGGTCGTCAGCAGGGAACCGTAACCCTGCCCGGCACGTTTCCGGGCGACTTCCCACTGCACGATCAGGGACGCCGCCGACCAGTTCGGGGACTCCAATAAACAGCGCAGGATCTGCGTGGTCGCACCGAAGGGAACGTTGGAGACGACGGTGTAATCACCCTTGGGCAGCTTCCAGTTGAGGAAATCTCCTTCGACGACGTGGAGCCTGCCATCGGCGTCACGGAAACGCTCACGGACGAAGGACGCCCAGCGCGGGTCTTTCTCGACGACCGTGACGCGGTCGAAGGCGCGCAGCAGTTCCTTGGTGATGACGCCTTTGCCGGCACCGATTTCCAGGACCGGTGACGAACGGTCGGCGACCGGCGCTATCAGGTCTCGTACGACCCCGGTGTTCTGAAGGAAGTTCTGTCCCAGTTCGCGGCGGCGGAGATCCGCGCCGGTCTGGCGCCGGGGCCCGTTGCGCCGACCCGATGCGTTGCGGTGCGTCACCTCAAGCGGCTCCTCGTCCCTTCGTCCCCCGCGTGCTGCCGTCGGCGTCGCCCTTCCGCTCTGTTCCCTTCGGATCCCGACGGGCGCCGCGCTCTTACGGAAAGCGAGCGTAGCGGCGTGTGCACGGCTCGGGCCGGTTCCGGCCGAGAGTTAGGGGCCCCTAAAAACCGGGGTCGCCCCGGGCGGCCGATAGGGGTGCCCGGACCCGACCGACCTGGGGGTACGCGACGGTTCAGGGGGACCGCCGGTTAGGGGGGTGGCTAACGGTGGGGTGGGGTCCGTAGCGTCTGATCTTGGCGGCGCGGAGGAGTTCGACAGAGTGCCTCGGATGCCGCCGGCCACGGGGTACAGAATTCCGCCCGGGGGCGAATGCCGGGACGAAATCCGGTCGTACCGTTCGGTATTCCGTTCCGTCGGCTTTCGTCTTCGCCGCAAGTCGTCAGTCGTGTGTCGTCAGGCGTCGATCGTCAGCCGTGAGTCGTCAGTAGTGAGTCGTCGATCGTCAGACGTCGATCGTCAGACGTGAGTCGTGAGTCGTGAGTCGTGAGTCATCGATTGTGAGTCGTCAATCATGAACCGTCCGTAGTGAGTTGTAAGCCGTAAGGAGACGGCGTTCCGGTTCCCGCGGTGCGGTCCGGCTGTTCCGGTCAACCCACCGGTCGACCGTTCCGGTTCGCCCTCGCCGGTGTCGGCTCACACATGCCGCGCGCTCCCGCTCTGTTCCGCCATCTCCGCCATTCCGTCTTTACCTGGGTTCCATCCCGCGTTGCCGCTCTCGCTATCGTGCCCCTCGTTGTTGCTTCCCTCGTTGTTGCTTCCCTCGTTGTCGTGTCCGTCGTTGTTGTGCCCCTCGTTGTCGTGTCCCTCCTTGTTGCGTCTCATTCCCACCGTTCCTGTTGACCCGTACGTACCGCGCGTTCACGTGCCGTGCGCATACCAGGCAGCGCCCGCCGGAAGCAGAACGCCGGGTGCTCCGGAGAAATACGCGTATGCGCCTGATCTCGCCATGGGAGATGCCGGAAGTCATGAAGCACCAGGCCACTGAATACCCGTCCGCGGACGACTCCGCGCGCGCGTCCGGGAACACCGCCGCGTCGTCCCCGTCCCCCGTTTCGTGCATTCCGGTGGCGGATGGCCGGGAAAGCGCTTCGGGGCAAAGGGACCTCCCGGGGCAGGGGGTTGTTCCGGAGCGGGAGGGCATCGACGCGTACGGGCGGGAGGAGGGGCACCGGCCGCGGCCCCGCCACATTCCGGGGCCCATGGGCGTGAGCGGAGAAGGCACCGGAAGCGGTGCGGCCGACATCGCCGTCATCGGCTTGTCGTGCAGGCTGCCGGGCGCGCCCGACCCGGACGCCTTCTGGGAGCTGCTGCGCTCCGGCCGGGACGCCGTGATGGAGGTCCCCGCGGACCGCTGGGACGCGGACCGCTTCTACAGCCCCGACCGCGCGGCACCCGGCCGGATGAACACGCGGTGGGGCGGGTTCGTCGACGGGGTCGGGGAGTTCGACGCCGCGTTCTTCGGCGTGTCCCCGCGCGAGGCGGCGGAGATGGACCCCCAGCAACGGCTGGCCCTGGAACTGGGCTGGGAGGCGCTGGAGCGCTCCGGCGTGGACCCGTCCTCGCTCGCCGGCACCCGGACCGGGGTGTTCGCGGGGGCGATCTGGGACGACTACGCCACCCTCCGGCAGCGCGCGGGCGTCGAGGCGATCACCCAGCACACGGTCACGGGCTCGCACCGAGGCGTCATCGCCAACCGCCTGTCGTACACGCTGGGCCTGCGCGGGCCGAGCCTGGTGATCGACTCGGGGCAGTCCTCGTCCCTCGTCGCCGTCCACCTCGCGTGCGAGAGCCTGCGGCGCGGGGAGAGCACCCTCGCCCTGGCCGGCGGCGTGTCCCTCAACCTCGTCCCGGACAGCACGATCGGCGCCAGCAAGTTCGGCGGCCTCTCCCCCGACGGCCGGTCGTACACCTTCGACGCCCGGGCCAACGGCTATGTACGCGGCGAGGGCGGCGGCTTCGTCGTCCTGAAGCCGCTGGACCGGGCGCTGGCGGACGGCGACCCGGTGCTGTGCGTCATCCGCGGCAGCGCGGTGAACAACGGCGGCGCGGACCGCGGCATGACCACCCCCGACGTCAAGGCGCAGCAGCAGGTGCTGCGCCTGGCCTACGAGCAGGCGGCCGTGGACCCGTCCGAGGTCCGCTACGTCGAACTGCACGGCACCGGCACGCCGGTCGGCGACCCGATCGAGGCGGCGGCGCTGGGCGAGGTCCTCGGCACCGCCCGGCCCTCGGAGTCGCCGCTGCTCGTGGGGTCGGTCAAGACCAACATCGGCCACCTTGAGGGCGCGGCGGGCATAGCCGGCCTGCTGAAGGCCGTCCTGGCCGTCCGGCACCGCGAACTGCCCGCCAGCCTCAACTTCGAGACCCCCAACCCGGCCATCGACTTCGACGCGTGGAACCTCCGCGTCAACACCGCCTTGTCCCCCTGCGAACCGGACGCGGACGGGCGGCCCCTGGTGGTCGGCGTCAGCTCCTTCGGGATGGGTGGGACGAATTGCCATGTGGTGATCACGGAGGCGCCGGGGGCTGGTGCCGACGCTGGCAGTTCGTCCTCATTCGTAGTTGAGGCTGAAGCCGAGGGTCGTGCCTCTTCTGCTCCGTCGGCTGCCTCCTCGTCGTCGGTGGTGCCGTGGGTGGTGTCGGCGAAGTCTCCGGCCGCGCTGGAGGAGCAGATTGCCCGGATCTCGGCTGCGGGGGCCGGGCTGGACCCCGTGGATGTGGGGTTCTCTCTGGCGACGGGGCGGGCGGTGTTTGAGCACCGGGCCGTGTCGCTGGATGGTGGGGAGGAGTGGATACGGGGTTCGGGGGCGTCGTCTTCGGGGCGGGTGGCGTTCGTCTTCCCTGGTCAGGGGACGCAGTGGGCCGGGATGGGGGCCGGGCTGCTGGAGCACTCCCCGGCCTTCGCCGCCGCGATTGACGAGTGCGAGGCCGCACTCAGCGCATATGTGGACTGGTCACTGACGGACGTGCTGCGGGAGGCGCCGGGCGCGCCCACCTTGGAGCGGGTGGATGTGGTGCAGCCCGTCACGTTCGCGGTGATGATTGCCCTCGCTGCCCTTTGGGACTCGTACGGGGTGCGGCCGGACGCGGTGATCGGGCACTCCCAGGGCGAGATCGCCGCCGCCGTCGTCTCCGGTGCTCTCTCTTTGCAGGACGGCGCCAAGGTCGTGGCCCTGCGCAGCCAGGCCATCGCCGCGCACCTGGCGGGACACGGAGGGATGCTCTCCACCGCCCTCGCACAGGAAGCGCTCCCGGACTGGCTCGCTCCGTATGAGGGTCGTGTGGAGATCGCCGCGATCAACGGGCCCACCAGCACCGTGGTCGCCGGCGACCCGAACGACCTGGAAGACCTACGGCAGCGACTGGAAGCCGAGGGAATCCGAGCCCGCACCATCCCCGTCGACTACGCCTCCCACACCCACCACGTCGCAAGCATCGAAACCCACCTCGACGAGCTCCTAACGGACCTGACCCCCCAAGCACCGAAGATCCCGTTCTTCTCCACCCTCGACCAGCAGTGGATCACCACCCCGACGCTCGACGGCCGCTACTGGTACCGCAACCTCCGCCACACCGTCCAATTCGGACCCTCCGTCACAGCATTGGCCGACGAAGGCTTCGACCGATTCATAGAGGTCAGCGCCCACCCCGTCCTCACCATGGCGCTGCCCGACCACGTCACCGGCCTCACCACCCTCCGCCGCAACGACGACACCCCCCACCGGGTCATGATGTCCCTCGCCGAAGCCTGGACCCACGGCCTCCCCACCAACTGGACCACCCACTTCCACAAAGCCCAGGCCCGACACGTAGACCTCCCCACCTACCCCTTCCAACGCCGCCACTACTGGCTCGGCCAGACCGACAGCACCTCGGCGGAGACGGAACCGCGCGTCGAGCAGGGCGCACTGGCTGCCGAACTGGCGGGACTGGAGCGGGACGAGCAAGTCCGTATCGTGCTGGAGAGGGTGCGGGCTCAGGCGGCCAAGCTTCTGGGCCACGCCTCGCCCGAGGACATCGCGATCGGCTCGACCTTCCGTGAGCTGGGGTGCGACTCCCTGACCGGGGTCGAGCTGCGCAATCGTGTCAACGCGGCCTTCGAGGTCCGTATGCCGACCTCGATGATCTTCGACTACCCGACGCCGACCGTCTTGGCCGAGCGGCTGGTCGACGAGGTCCTCGGCCGCGAACGTGCGGCAGCACCTGTCACCCGACCGCCGCACGTCCTCGGGGCGGACGACGAGCCGATCGCGATCGTGGGCATGGCCTGCCGGTTGCCCGGCGGCGTGGACTCCCCCGAGGCCCTGTGGCGACTGGTCGCCGACGGCCAGGACGCCATCTCCGGCTTCCCCACCGACCGCGGCTGGGACCTCGGCAACCTGTACGACCCGGATCCCGAGCGCGCCGGGAAGACCTACGTTCAGGAGGGCGGATTCCTGGACGACGTGGCGGGTTTCGACGCGGCGTTCTTCGGCATCTCGCCGCGCGAGGCCGTCGCGATGGACCCCCAGCAGCGCGTGCTCCTGGAGACCTCGTGGGAGGCGTTGGAACGGGCGGGCGTCGATCCGGAGTCGCTGCGTGGCCGGCGGGTGGGTGTCTTCGCCGGTGCCATGACGCAGGATTACGGGCCTCGGCTCCAGGACGGCGGGGACGAGTTCGCCGGTTACCTGCTGACCGGCAACACGGCCAGTGTCGTATCGGGGCGGATCGCCTACGCGCTCGGCCTCGAAGGTTCCGCGCTGACGGTGGACACGGCGTGCTCGTCCTCGCTGGTCGCGCTGCATCTGGCGGTGCAGGCGCTGCGCAGGGGCGAGTGCGACATGGCGCTCGCCGGCGGTGTGACGGTCATGTCGACGCCCGGAATGTTCGTGGAGTTCAGCCGTCAGCGTGGTCTCGCCCCTGACGGGCGTTCCAAGGCGTTCGCGGCGGCGGCGGACGGCACGAGCTGGTCCGAGGGCGCCGGAATGCTCCTGGTGGAGCGGCTGTCCGAGGCCCGTCGCAACGGCCACCCCGTACTCGCCGTCGTCCGGGGCACCGCCACCAACCAGGACGGTGCCAGCAACGGCCTCACGGCGCCGAACGGCCCGTCCCAGCAACGGGTCATCCGCCAGGCGCTGGCCGACGCCCGCCTCTCCCCGGCGGACGTGGACGCGGTCGAGGCCCACGGCACCGGCACCCGCCTCGGCGACCCCATCGAAGCCCAAGCCCTCCTCGCCACCTACGGCCAGGAACGCCCCAACGGACAACCCCTCTGGCTCGGCTCCCTCAAGTCCAACGTGGGCCACACCCAGGCGGCAGCCGGCGTGGCGGGCGTCATCAAGATGGTGATGGCCATGCGGCACGGCGTCCTGCCCAAGACCTTGCACGTGGACGAACCCACCCCGCAGGTCGACTGGACCGCTGGCGAGGTAACCCTCCTCACCGAAACCCGCGACTGGCAGCGACGAGAGGACGGCACTCTCCGCCGCGCCGGCATCTCGGCCTTCGGCATCAGCGGCACCAACGCCCACGTCATCGTGGAAGAAGCCGACCTTGTCTCGGCGGAGGACAAGACCAGCACGGCTCTTCCCGTAGTGCCGTGGGTGGTGTCGGCGAAGACCCCGGCCGCGCTGGAGGAGCAGATCGCGCGGGTTACGGCGGCCGGGGCCGAGCTCGATCCCGTGGACGTGGGGTTCTCCCTCGCCACGGGGCGGTCCGTGTTTGAACACCGGGCCGTGTCGCTGGATGGCGGGAAGGAGTGGATACGCGGTAACGGGCCGTCTTTGGGCCGGGTGGCGTTCGTCTTCCCTGGTCAGGGGACGCAGTGGGCCGGGATGGGGGCCGGGCTGCTGGAGCACTCCCCGGCCTTCGCCGCCGCCATCGCCGAGTGCGAGGCCGCGCTCAGCGCATATGTGGACTGGTCGCTGACGGAGGTCCTGCGGGAGGCACCGGGCGCGCCCACCCTGGAGCGGGTGGACGTGGTGCAGCCCGCCACCTTCGCCGTCATGGTCGCCCTCGCCGCCCTTTGGGACTCCTACGGGGTGCGGCCGGACGCGGTCATCGGGCACTCCCAGGGCGAGATCGCCGCCGCCGTCGTCTCCGGTGCTCTCTCTTTGCAGGACGGCGCCAAGGTCGTGGCCCTGCGCAGCCAGGCCATCGCCGCCCACCTGGCAGGACGCGGCGGAATGCTCTCCACCGCCCTCCCCCACACGTCAATGGATGACTGGCTCACCTCGTACGAAGGCCGTGTGGAGATCGCCGCCATCAATGGGCCCGCCAGCACCGTGGTCGCCGGCGACCCCAACGACCTAGAGGACCTGCGCCAGCGGCTCGAATCCGAGGACATCCGGGCCCGCACCATCCCGGTCGACTACGCCTCCCACACCCACCACGTCGAAACCATCGAGGCCGAACTCGCCCGCATCCTCACCGACCTCACCCCCCAGGCACCCAAGACCCCCTTCTTCTCCACCCTCGACCAGCAGTGGATCACCACCCCGGCACTCGACGGCCGCTACTGGTACCGCAACCTCCGCCACACCGTCCAATTCGGCCCCTCCGTCACCACCCTGGCCGACGAAGGCTTCGACCGATTCCTCGAAGTCAGCGCCCACCCCGTCCTCACCATGGCCCTCCCCGACCACGTCACCGGCCTCACCACCCTCCGCCGCAACGACGACACCCCCCACCGGGTCATGATGTCCCTCGCCGAAGCCTGGACCCACGGCCTCCCCACCAACTGGACCACCCACTACGAAGGCACCCAGGCCCGACACGTAGACCTCCCCACCTACCCCTTCCAACACCACCGCTACTGGCTCGCCCCCAAACCCGAAACCAACACCCCCCACACCACCAACCCCACCGACACCCGCTTCTGGCAAGCCATCGAACAAGGCGACACCACCCACCTCGCCCACGAACTCGCCCTCGACAACGACGACACCACCGCCCTCACCCAACTCCTCCCCGCCCTCACCACCTGGCGCCAACACCAACGCACCCACACCACCATCAACAACTGGCGCTACACCATCACCTGGAAACCCACCCCCCACACCACCAGCACCCCACAACTGACCGGAACCTGGTGGGTCGTCACGCCGGCGGAAGGCTGGGCGGAAGAGGCCGCCGTATGTGACGCGCTGGTAGAGGCGGGCGCGAACGTGGTGCGGCATGCCGTCGCCATGACGACCACCCGGGCCGAGCTCGCGGACGAGCTGCGGGGGCTCAGCGCCGAGGCGGGTCCCGTGGCGGGTGTCCTGTCATTGCTGGCCCTGGCCGAACCCGTCAGCCTGCCGCGCGATCCTGAGGTGTCCGACGCCGAGCCGGACCGGGACTTGGGGCGGGAACTGGCGCAGTACCTGGGACGTTCCGTGGCGCTGATTCAGGCGTTGGGTGACGCCGACATCACCGCACCCCTATGGAACCTCACCCAAAACGCCGTCCACACCCAACCCACCGACCCCACCCCCAACCCCCAACAAGCCATGACCAGCGGCCTCACCCGCGTCGCCGC
>NZ_JBEXNM010000124.1:0-3784 GCF_040611095.1 Streptomyces sp. NPDC003077
GAGCCCGTACCCGCGCTCACCGGGGTGTCCTCAAGCGCCGGACGGGCTGGGGGTGGCGACTCGGGGCCCCGGGATGCCGGGTGCGGCCGGTGGTGGCTCCTGTCACTGTGTCCTCAAGCGCCGGACGGGCTGGGGGTGGCGGGTCCCGGCCCGGGGATGCCGGGTGCGGCCGGTGGTGGCTCCTGTTACCGCGTCCTCAAGCGCCGGACGGGCTGAAGGGGGCGACTCCGGGCCCCGGGATGCCGGGTGCGGCCGGTGGCGGTTCCTGTTACCGCGTCCTCAAGCGCCGGACGGGCTGAAGGGGGCGACTCCCGGCCCGGGGATGCCGGGTGCGGCCAGTCGCGGCTCCCGTTACCGCGTCCTCAAGCGCCCAACGGGCTGGAGCCGAACGAACCCCGCGGCGGTCTCAATGGCTCTCCAGCTCCCGTTCCCGTTCCGCTCCCGCCGTCCCCGGCGGCATCGCCGGATGGCGGCCGATCATCACAATGCCCACCACGATCGCGGCCAGCCCGGCCGCCTCCCACGCCAGCGCCCCGGGTGTCAGCCGCACCCGGTCGCCGAGGAACCCCACCCCGCAGACGATGCCGGCCAGCGGCTGCGCCGCCGTCAGGGCCGGCAGCGACATCCGCAGCGGCGCCGTCTCGAAGGCGCTCTGCACCAGCACCAGCGCCAGGATTCCCAGCACGACGAGCATGTACGGCTGCCAGCCCATGAACACCCCGGACAGGCCGCCGCGGTCGAAACGGTCGCTGGTGATCCGGGTCAGCGCGTCCTGGAGGCCGTAGAGCAGTCCGCCCGCCACGCCCAGCAGCGGGGCCTCCCACCGCATCCGCAGCCGCTTGGCGCACGCCGCCAGGATCAGCGCCACGGCCAGCACCACCCCCATGACCAGCCAGTGCCGCAGCGGCTCGTTCACGGCCCGGCCGCCCACCGGCCGGCCCGCCACGATGAAGGCGGTCACCCCGCCGGCCAGCAGCCACAGGCCGCCCCAGCCGCTCCAGCCCAGGCGCTGCCGGGTGAGCCATCGGGAGAGCGCCATCGCGAACAGCAGGTTGGTGGCCATCAGCGGTTCGACGAGGGTGATCTCGCCCATGCCCAGCGCCACCGCGCCCAGCGCCATCCCGGCGACCATCAGGGCGATCCCGGCCACCCAGCGCGGCACCCGGGCCAGGTCGAGCAGCAGCCGCAGGGAGAGGAAGTCCTGGATGGGGGCGCGCTGTGCCGCGTCCTGCTGGAGCACGAAACCGAATCCGAGGCAGCAGGCCGCGCCCAGACCCAGCAGCAACACCGTCACGTCATCCACCTCAAGTCGCGCGGGGAAACGGGGCCTTGGCTCCGAACGTAGAGGGCCGCACGGAGCATGGCGAGTTGCGCGGCGGACCCGTCGCCACAGCGCGGCCCGGGTACCCGTTCGTGCCGGGTTGAAATCCAACGGTTGACGTGGTGCCCGGGCGCGCTGAGGATCGGTAGCCATCATGAGGCCGGATCCCCGGCGCCCCGGTGAGGAGTGTGTACGTGGCCTACGACGCTGACGTCATCGTGATCGGAGCGGGGCTCGCGGGGCTGGCGGCCACCGCGGAGCTCGCCGAGGCCGGCCGCTCGGTGATCCTCCTCGACCAGGAGCCCGAGCAGTCCCTCGGCGGGCAGGCCCACTGGTCCTTCGGTGGCCTCTTCCTCGTCGACTCGCCCGAGCAGCGCCGGCTGCGCATCCGGGACTCCCACGAGCTGGCCTGGCAGGACTGGCTGGGCGCGGCCGGCTTCGACCGGCCCGAGGACCACTGGCCGCGCGAGTGGGCCCGCGCGTACGTGGACTTCGCGGCGGGGGAGAAGCGGTCCTGGCTGCGGCGGCAGGGCGTCCGGCTGTTCCCGGTCGTGGGCTGGGCGGAGCGCGGCGGGTACGACGCCCGCGGCCACGGCAACTCCGTCCCCCGCTTCCACATCACCTGGGGCACCGGCCCCGGCCTCGTCGCGCCCTTCGAGCGCCGGGTGCGGGCCGGTGTCGCGCGGGGCCGCGTCCGGCTGCGGTTCCGGCACCGCGTGACCGGCCTGACCCGCACCGCCGGGGCCGTAGACACTGTCAGCGGCGAGATCCTGGAGCCGTCCGCCGCCGAGCGCGGCACACCCAGCAGCCGGGAGGTGACCGGCGCCTTCGAGCTGCGGGCCCAGGCCGTGATCGTCACGTCCGGCGGCATCGGCGGCAACCACGACCTGGTGCGCGCGAACTGGCCCGAGCGCCTCGGCACGCCGCCGCAGCGGATGCTCTCCGGCGTGCCCGCCCATGTGGACGGCCACATGCTCGGCGTCGCCGAGAGCGCCGGCGGCCGGATGATCAACCGCGACCGGATGTGGCACTACACCGAGGGCATCGAGAACTGGGACCCGATCTGGCCCCGGCACGGCATCCGCATCCTGTCCGGGCCGTCGCCCCTGTGGCTGGACGCGCGGGGCAACCGGCTGCCGGTGCCGCTCTTCCCCGGCTTCGACACCCTGGGCACGCTCGAACACATCGCGCGGACCGGTTACGACTACACGTGGTTCGTCCTCACCCGGAAGATCATCAGCAAGGAGTTCACGCTCTCCGGCTCCGAGCAGAACCCGGACCTCACGGACAAGAGCGTCCGCGACGTCCTGGGCCGGGCGCTGGGCGGCCCCACCGCCCCCGTCCAGGCGTTCATGGACCGCGGCGCCGACTTCGTCGTGGAACGCAGCCTCGGCGACCTCGTACGGCGGATGAACGCGCTCACCACCGAGCCGCTCATCGACGAGGCCGCGCTGCGCCGGGAGATCACCGCGCGGGACCGCGAGCTGACCAACTCCTTCACCAAGGACCTCCAGGTGACGGCGGTGCGCGGCACCCGCAAGTACCTCGGCGACCGCCTGATCCGCACCGCCGCCCCGCACCGCCTGCTCGACCCGAAGGCCGGCCCCCTGATCGCCGTCCGCCTGCACATCATCACGCGCAAGACACTCGGCGGCCTGGAGACCGACCTGTCCGCCCGCGTCCTGACCGAGGGCGGGCAGCCGCTGCCCGGCGTGTACGCGGCGGGCGAGGCCGCCGGCTTCGGCGGCGGCGGGATGCACGGCTACCGCTCCCTGGAGGGCACCTTCCTCGGCGGCTGCCTCTTCTCCGGCCGCACGGCGGGCCGCGCGGCGGCACGCGCGGTGGGGTGACGGGGCCGGACGCTGCGTCAGTTGGAACGGCGGGGGCGGCCGGACGCTTACGGCGAGCGAGCCGCCCCACCCCGTGTCACTCCGCGGGCAGCACCGCGAACGCCTCCACCTCCAGCAGCAGTTCGGGCCGGTACAGGGCGGACACCTGCACCGCCGTGCTGGCGGGCGGGCGCGTGGTGTCGATGCAGGCGTCGCGGGCGGCCCGGATGGCGGGCAGGTGCGCGACGTCGGTGACGTAGTACGTGAGCTTCACGACGTCGTCGAACGTCGCGCCGGTCGCGGCCAGGCAGCCCCGCAGGTTCTCGAAGACCTGTCGCGCCTGCACGGCGGCGTCGCCCGCGCCGACGACCTCGCCCTCCGCGTCGAGCGCGACCTGCCCGGACAGGGCGACCAGGCGGCCGGTCCCCATCACGACGTGCGAGTAACCGTTCCCCGGGGCGACGCCCTCGGGAGCCGCTATGTGTGTGAGCCGTGTGTCGTTCATGTCGGCATCCTCACCCGCCGAACCCCCCGTCCACCAGCGCGAAGCCCCGTGGCGAACACCACGCGCCGGGCTTTCCGCGACGACCGCCGGTGTGCCTGGCTTCCTTGACGGCCACTCGGCACCGGTCGT
>NZ_JBEXNM010000124.1:3879-11493 GCF_040611095.1 Streptomyces sp. NPDC003077
TTCGTCGGTGACGGCCACTCGGCACCGGTCGTCGGTGACGGCCACTCGGCACCGGTCGTCGGTGACGGCCACTCGGCACCGGTCGTCGGTGACGGCCACTCGGCACCGGTCGTCGGTGACGGCCACCCGGCACCGGCCGCCGGTGACGGCCACTCGGCACCGGCCCTCCGTGACGACCACCCCGCACCGGCCCTCCGCGACAACCACCCCGCGCGGTCATCACATGCCGGACCGGCGGCCCTCACCCCCGGTAAAGCCCCTCCACCTCCGCCGCGTACGCCTCCTCTATGGCCCGGCGCCGGAGCTTGAGCGACGGGGTCAGCAACCCGTTCTCCAAGGTGAACTGATGGGCCAGCACGCGGTAGGCGCGGATCGACTCGGCCTGCGACACCAGCGTGTTGGCGGCCATGATCGCGCGCCGGATCTCGCTCTCCAGGTCCGGGTCGCGGACCAGGTCGGTCGGGGGCAACTCGGGCTTCCCGCGCAGCGACAGCCAGTGCCCGACGGCTTCCGGGTCCAGCGTCACCAGCGCGGAGACGTACGGACGGTCGTTGCCGACGACGATGCACTGGGCGATCAGCGGATGGGCCCGGACCCGCTCCTCCAGCACCGTCGGCGACAGCGTCTTGCCCCCCGAGGTGACCAGCACGTCCTTCTTGCGGCCGGTGATCGTGAGGTAGCCGTCCTCGTCGAGTGTGCCGAGGTCGCCGGTGGCCAGCCAGCCGTTGTGCAGCACGGCGGCGGTGGCGCGCGGGTTGTTGAGGTAGCCCTGGAAGACCTGGCCGCCGCGCAGCCACACCTCGCCGTCGTGGGCGATGCGCAGGGACGTGCCGGGGATGGGGACGCCGACGGTGCCGAACCGGGTGCGCTCGGGCGGGTTGCCGGTGGCGGCGGCCGTGGTCTCCGTCAGGCCGTACCCCTCGTGGATCGTCACGCCCGCGCCGGCGAAGAACAGCCCCAGGCGGCGGTCCATGCCCGAACCGCCGGACATGGCGTGCCGCACCCTGCCCCCCAGCACCTCGCGGATGCGGGCGTAGACGGGCTTGTCGAAGAGCTGGTGGCGGACCCGCAGGGCGGGGCCCGGGCCGTGCCCCTTGCCGAACGCCTTGTGCTCCAGCGCCTCGGCGTACCGGACGGCCACGTCCACGGCCCGCTCGAACGGTTCCGGTCTGCCGTCCGCCTCCGCCGCGCGCCGGGCGGTGGCGAGCACCTTCTCGAAGACGTAGGGCACGGCCAGGATGAAGGTCGGCCGGAAGGCCCGGAGTTCCGGGAGGAGGGTCGAGGCCGCCATTTCCGGGTGGTGCCCGAGCTTGATCCGGCCGCGCACCGCCGCGACCTGCGCCATCCGGCCGAAGACGTGCGCCAGCGGGAGGAAGAGGAGGGTGGACGCCTCGTCGTCCGGCTCGGCGTGGAAGGTCTTCTCGTAACGCCGCACGAGGTTGTCGGTCTCGGCCATGAAGTTGGCGTGGGTCAGGACGCAGCCTTTGGGGCGCCCCAGGGTGCCCGACGTGTAGATGACCGTCGCGGTGGCGTCCGGGGTGACGGCGAGCCGGTGCCGGTGCACCACGTCGTCGTCCAAGTGCGTGCCCGCGTCGGACAGTTCGGCCACCGGGTCGCGGTCGAGCTGCCACAGGCGGGTCAGCCGGGGCAGCCGGTCGATGACCGAACCGACGGTCATCACGTGGTCCTCGTGCTCGACCAGGCAGGCCGAGGCGCCCGCGTCGTGCAGCGTCCAGTACACCTGCTCCGCCGACGAGGTCGGGTACAGCGGTACGGGCTGCGCGCCCACGGACCACAGCGCGAAGTCGAAGAGCGTCCACTCGTACCGCGTCCGGGACATGATCCCCACCCGGTCCCCGAAGCGGATCCCCTGGGCGAGCAGTCCCTTCGCCAACGCGAGCACCTCGTCCCGGAACTCGGCCGCCGTGACGTTTCGCCACCGGCCGTCCGCGTCCTTGCGCGCCAGCGCGACCCGCTCGGGCTCGGCCTCCGCGTACTCGAAGACGGCATCCGCCAGCCCGCCGACCCAGGGCGCCGATGCCAGAGGAGGGACGGAAATCTCGTGCAATGACCCAGCTCCTCGTGGTGCCCGACACAGGGCCGAGACCGTACCCCAACAGGGGCGTCGGGCGGGAGAGGCACTTCGGGAGCGGACGGGGCCCCCGGGCCCCCGGCGGAAGCACGCTATCAAGGGGCGGCGGCTTCCCAGTTGGGGCGTCCGCCGTGCCCGTCACGGCAGGGCGGCGGGTATCTCATGAGGTGTGTCCACCGCGCTAGTCACGGCAGGGCGGCGCGCACCCCACGGGGCGCGTCCGCCCCGCCCGTCACGGCAGGTGCAGCCGGTCGCCGCCCGCCAGGACGGCCTCGGCGAGCGCCTCGGCCGGACCGCGCGCCGCGCCCTGCCGGGGCCCGTGCAGGAGGACGAAGTCCACCTCGCCGAGGTCGGGCAGTCCGGCGCGGGCGGGCATCCGGACCAGGCCGGGCGGGATCATGCCGCGGGTGTGCGCCATCACGCCCAGCCCGGCGCGGGTGGCGGCGATCAGGCCGTTGAGGCTGCCGCTGGTGCAGGCGATGCGCCAGGGACGCCCTTGCCGCTCCAGGGCCTCCAGCGCGCGGGCGCGCGTCACGGCGGGCGGCGGGAAGAGGACGAGGGGGAGCGGGCGGTCGGGGTCGGGGCGCAGCCGGTCGCTGCCGATCCAGACCAGCCGGTCGCGCCAGACGAGCCGGCCGCGCGGCTCCTCGGGGCGGCGCTTGGCGAGGACGAGATCCAGGCGGCCGGCCGCGAGCCGTTCGTGCAGGGTGCCCGACAGCTCGACCGTCAGTTCGAGATCCACTTCGGGGTGCTCCCGCCGGAAGTCCTCCAGCACCTCGGGCAACCGCGTCAGGACGAAGTCCTCGGACGCGCCGAAGCGCAGCCGCCCGCGCAGCCTGGTCCCGGTGAAGAAGTGCGCGGCCCGCTCGTTCGCCTCCAGGATCGTCCGGGCGAAACCGAGCATCGCCTCGCCGTCCTCGGTGAGCCGCACGGTGTGCGTGTCCCGCGCGAGCAGCCGCCGCCCGGCCGCCTCCTCCAGCTTGCGGACGTGCTGGCTGACGGTGGACTGCCGCAGGCCGAGGCGGTGCGCGGCCTGCGTGAAGCTCAGGGTCTGCGCCACGGCCAGGAAACTGCGCAGCTGCGCGGGGTCGAACACGGACGTCACCTTAATGCGGCGGGGGCCGGGGCATGCGCGGCCGGGGGAGGCGGCAGGGCAGCGGCAGCGGCAGCGACCGGCCCGGCCAGTCATCACGTTTTCGAATAACAGTGAGCGCGGTCAGAGGGGTTTTCGATTTGCGCTGGTGGGGGCACTCTGGAGAGGGCACCGTCCATGCCACGCCCAGAGCCACCGAAACGAAGCGAAGAGAGAACATGCGCCGCCCTCAGCTCAAACTCCCCGCCTGGCTCCCCGTGGACGGTTTCATCCTGGCCCTGATCGCGACGGTCGTCGTGGCCGCCTTCCTCCCCGCCCGCGGAACGGGCGCCGCCGTCGCGGAGGACGCGTCCACCGGCGCCGTCGCCCTGCTGTTCTTCCTGTACGGCGCCCGGCTGTCCACCCAGGAGGCGATGGCCGGCATCAAGAGCTGGCGGCTGCACCTGACGGTGCTGGCCTGCACGTTCGTGGTCTTCCCGCTGCTCGGCCTGGCCGCCCGCGGACTCGTCCCCTACGTACTGACGCCCGCCCTCTACAGCGGCTTCCTCTTCCTGTGCCTGGTCCCCTCCACCGTGCAGTCCTCCATCGCCTTCACCTCCATCGCCCGCGGCAACGTCGCGGCGGCGATCTGCGCGGGCTCGTTCTCCAGCCTGCTCGGCGTCGTCCTCACACCGGTGCTGACGGGGCTGCTGCTGGACGGGGACGCGGGCGGGTTCGACGCCGACTCGCTGGTGTCGATCGTCCTCAAACTCCTCGTGCCCTTCCTGGCCGGGCAACTGCTGCGCCGCTGGATCGGCGGCTTCGTCACCCGCCACAAGCGCGTCCTGGGCTACGTCGACCGGAGCTCCATCCTCTTCGTCGTCTACACCGCCTTCAGCGCCGGCGTGGTCGCGGGCACCTGGCACCAGCTCTCCCCCTGGCGGCTGCTGGCGCTGCTGGGCGTGGAGGCCGTACTGCTGGCGGTGATGCTCACCCTGACTTCGTACGGGTCCCGGAAGCTCGGCTTCCCGCGCGCGGACCGCATCGCGATCGTCTTCGCCGGCTCCAAGAAGAGCCTGGCCGCGGGGCTGCCGATGGCCACGGTCCTGTTCGGCGCCGAGGCGAGCCTGGCGGTGCTGCCGCTGATGCTCTTCCACCAGATGCAGCTGATGGTCTGCGCGGTCCTGGCCAAGCGCTTCGCGGCCCGGGCCGACGCGTCCGGGCCTGCGGCCGGGTCTTCGGCAGGGTCTTCGTCCGCTCCTTCGTCCGGGCCTTCCTCCGCGACGAGCGCCGACGACGGCGCGGACGGCGCCTCGAACACCGCGCGGGGCACCGCCGGGGCCGGGTCGCCGCGCGGGTAGGCGCGGAGGACAGGGCGGGCGCCCGGCCCTCAGAAACCGGTCAGCGTCGTCTTGCCGATCGCGCTCCCGGACTCCAGCAGCGCGTGGGCCTTGCGCAGGTTGGCCGCGTTGACCGGACCGAGGTCCTGGGTCGCGGTCGTGGTGACGGCGCCCGCGTCCACCAGGCGGGCCACCTGGGTCAGCAGGTGGCGCTGCCGCTCCATGTCCGCCGTGCGGAACAGCGAGCGGGTGAACATGAACTCACGGTGGAAGGACAGGCTCTTCGTCTGGTACAGGGTGATGTCCTCCAGGGAGTCGAAGTCGTCGATGGCGACGACCTGCCCGAAGGGGTTGAGCGCCTGGGCGTAGACCGGCGCGTTCCGGACGGTGGCGGCGGCGCTGAGGACGTAGTCGAGGCGGCCGGGGGCGACCGCGGCCAACTGCTCCGCCAGCGGTTCGTGGTGGTTGACGACGTGGTGGGCGCCCATCTCGCGGGCCCAGGCGGCGGTCTCCGGGCGGGAGGCGGTGCCGATCAGGGTGAGGCTGGTGAGCGCGCGGGCCAGTTGCAGCGCGATGGACCCGACGCCGCCGGCCGCGGCGGTCACCAGCAGCGCCCCGTCCTGCTCCATCCCGTCACGGCGCAGCCCCAGGCGTTCGAACAGGCACTCCCAGGCGGTGATCGCGGTCAGCGGCAGGGCGGCGGCCTGCGCGAACGAGAGGGTGACCGGCTTGAGCGCCACCAGCCGTTCGTCCACGGCGTGGAACCGGGAGTTCGCCCCGGGCCGGTCGACCGCGCCCGAGTAGTACACCTCGTCCCCGATCGCGAAGAGCCGTACCTCGGAGCCGACCGCGACCACTGTGCCCGCCGCGTCCCAGCCCAGCACCTTCGGCTCCCCGCCGGGGTCGGTGCTCCGGCGGACCTTGGTGTCCACCGGGTTGACGCTGATCGCCTCCACCCGGACCAGCAGGTCGCGTGGCTCCGGCTCGGGCACCGGCAGCGCGATGTCCTGGAGGCTGCCGGGGTCCTCGATCGGCAGGCTCTCGCGGTAGGCCACGGCCCGCATGGTGCGGCCGTGGTCACGCGTCCCCGCGCCGTTCGTGCTGTTCATTCCGTTCGTTCCATTGGGCTGCGTGGCCCCTGAGGTATCCGTCATACTTCCTGTATGGGGCATACCGGGTGACTTCGCCCGGGGAGAGCGGCGCATCACCGGTCGGACGAGGACCGGTCGGACGAGGACCGGGCGGGCGCGGGCCGGGGCGGGTGGCCCCCGCCCGCGCCCGCCGGGCTCAGTCGCGCGCCGCCGGCCGCACCCCGTCCAGCGGCAGCCGCAGCACCGCCGGGCCGTCCACGGACGCGCCGTCCGTCCGCACCCGCTCCAACTCCGCGTCGTCCAGCGCCCGCCCGTACACCCGGACGTCGTCCAGCGCCCCCGTGAGGTGCGAGCGGCTGTCCACCTTCTGGCCCAGATGCACCCCGAAGACCGAGTTCCGGCTGACCGAGCCGGGGACGTCGGGCGCGCTGGTGGTCGCCGTGCCGTCCACGGTGAGCGTGAGCCGTCCCCCGCTCCGGCGCAGGGCGAGGTGGTGCCAGGCGCCGTCGTCGTAGGCCCCGGTGGTGGTGTGGACCTGGGCGGTGGCGGGCGGGGAGGCGCCCCGGACGGCGGTGATGTGGGCGGAGACGCGGCCCGCCCGCGGATCGCCGCGCAACGCGACCTGCGGGGACCTGGTGCCCACCCCGCCCATCCACAGGAACGGCTGCTCCCCGGCGGTGGCCTGGTAGCGGAACCACAGCGAGCAGGTGAAATCGCCGTCCCCCAGCCGCAGCGAGGAGCGGTACGGCAGGCGGACCGCGTCGTCCACGCCGTCGAAGGCCAGCGCCCGCCCGAAGCGCCCCTCGACGGGCCGGGCGCCGCCCAGCACCAGCGCGGGCCCGGCGTGGGCCGCCCGGTCCGGGGTCCTCGGGTCCGGCGCCCGGCGCGGGCCCAGCCACTCCTCGGTGAACCGCGCGAAGCGGATCTCGTCCCGGGCGTCCACCGCCCCGCCCTCGTAGAGCAGCCCGGTCTCCTCGTGCGAGATGTTCACCAGATCGGAGTATCCGGACCAGTCGGTGGTGACGCGGGCGCCCCGGTCCACCCCCTCCCACGTGCGGCCCTCGTCGTACGAGGAACGGATGGTCATGGTCCGCCGCCGGTCCGGGTCGGCGGGCACGGCCAGCAGCAACCGGCTGTACCCGTCCTGGGCGCGCGACCGCAGCCGCAGCACCGAGCCCTGCACCATCGGCGCGTACAGGTCCGGGAGCGCGCGGAACGGCCCGTCGAAGGACTCCCCGCCGTCCCGGCTGACCGCCGCCGTGCGATGCCCCAGGTCCGTACCGTCCTGCTCGCGCGCGCTGACGTACAGCGAACCGTCGGCCCGCTCCACGAGGGACATCTCGGACGGCTTCTGCCGGAAGGTGCCGTCCGCGGCCGTCGGCCAGCTGTCCACCGCGCCGACCTCCCAGGAGTCGCCGCCGTCGTCGCTGTACATCAAGGCGCCGTGGTTGGCCGTTATCCGGCCGCCCGCGTAGCTCTCGGCGTTGACGGTGAAGACGAGACGGCCCGCATGCCGCCCCCGGGTGAGCTGGACGCCGTGCACGGGACCGGTGGCGTACCAGGAGTTCCAGTGCGGCGGACGGAGGTCCTCGGTCAGGTCCTCGGGTTCCGACCAGGTCGCGCCGTCGTCGTCGCTGTACTGGAGGTGCGGCGTCCGGTCGCACGGCACGTCGCAGCCCTGCGCGTCCGTGCGCCCCTTGTTGTACGTCTCGGCGAGCAGGATGCGGCCGGTGCGGCGGTCCACCACCGGGGCCGGGTTGCCGCGGGTGTCGCCGTTGCCCTCGTTGACGACCTGGAGGGGGCCCCAGGTCCGGCCGCCGTCGGTGGAGCGCTTGACGACGAGGTCGATGTCCGCGGCGTCCCCGCAGTTGCGCACCCGGCCCTCGGCGAAGGCCAGCAGCGTGCCGCGGGCGGACTTCACGATCGCCGGGATGCGGAAGCAGGCGTACCCCTTCTCCTGCGCGGCCTTGAACAGCACCTGCTGGTCGAAACCCGGCGTCGCCGACCGGGCGGTCGGCG
>NZ_JBEXNM010000125.1:0-11203 GCF_040611095.1 Streptomyces sp. NPDC003077
GGCCCCCCCCCCCCCCCCGCCCCCGGCCCCCGCCGGGCCGGGCGCGGCGGCGGCGCTGCCCGCGCCGAGCCCGCCCAGGCCCAGCCCCGCGCCGGCCGCCCCGGCGGTCCACAGGACGGACCGGCGACTGAGACCGCTCTCGTCGGTTTCGCGCTCGGGGGAGGGGCCGGGGCCGGACGCTTCTCCGTGGCCGTGGTTCTGCGATGGTGCCTCGTGCATCGATCCTCCAAGGGAACGGATGGTGCGACGGCAGTACGGGAACCTCGGAACGGATCTTGGCGGTGAGAACTGTGGGGCACAAGAGGTGCGTTGGCACTCTTTGTGCCGTGCGGGCGTTCCGGCCGGAGGGCTGGGAGAGCCGCAGAGCCTTCCGGTCAGCAGAGTCTTCGGGTCAGCAGAGCCTTCCGGCCACAGGCCTGAGGGAACCGCGGGGTCTTCCGGTCGCAGAGGTGGGGGAGCCGCGGGGCGTCCCGGTCACAGGCGTGCGGCAGCCGCAGGACGGGACGTCCCAGCACGCCCCGCCACCCCACCAGGCCGGGAGACAACGGCAAACAGGAGAAAACAGGGGCAAACAACGGCAACCAACAGGCCCCGCCCCGGCCCCCACTTCGTCACCGAGCGGCCCCCACTTCGTTACCGAGCCGCCCGCGCCCCCTCGCCCCGAGGCCCGTCGACCAGCGTCGACAGCAAGCCGCCCAGCACCTCGCGCTGGTCCGGGCTCAGCGGCGCGAGCACGTCCTCCGCCGCGGCCCGGCGGGCGTCGCGCAGGGCCCGCAGTGACGAGCGGCCGGCGTCGGTCAGCTCGATCCTTATGACGCGCCGGTTGGCCGGATCGGGCACCCGGCGCACCGCGCCGCTCGCCTCCAGGGCGTCGACGAGCGTCGTCACGGCCCGTGGCACGACCTCCAGCCGTGCGGCGAGGTCGGCCATCCGCGGTGGGGTGTCGCGGTAGTGGTCCACGATGCGCAGCAGCCGGGACTGCGCCGGGGTGTACGCGATGCCCGCGTCCTCCAGGTGCTGTTTCTGGGCACGGTGCATCCGGCGCGTGAGCCGCACCAGTTGTTCGGCGAGCGGGGAATCCGTACTGCTCTCTGAGGGACACGCGTTCGTCGGATCGGCGGAGGACATGAACGGATGCTATCAGGACTTATCTCATTGTGAGTATAGGTAACAATGAGCTATGCTCGGCGAGTCCCCGTCCGCCCTGTCCCCTCGCCTTCCGGGCGGCCCGTCCCTCACTCCCCGAAGGAGCCCATGCGTCCCGACGAACCGCAGTGGACCCCGCCACCCAAGAGCCCCGACCAACCCCCGGCCCAGGTGCGCCGCATCCTCGGGCTGTTCCGCCCGTACCGAGGCAGGCTGGCCGCGGTCGGCCTGTTCGTGGCCGCGTCCTCCCTGGTCTCCGTCGCCTCGCCCTTCCTCCTCCGCGAGGTCCTCGACGTGGCGATCCCCCAGCGCCGCCTGGGCCTGCTCACCCTGCTCGCCGTCGGAATGATCGTCACCGCCGTGATGACCAGCGTCTTCGGTGTGCTGCAGACGCTGATCTCCACCACCGTCGGCCAGCGGGTCATGCACGACCTGCGCACCGCCGTCTACGCCAAGCTCCAGCGCATGCCGCTGGCCTTCTTCACCCGCACCCGCACCGGCGAGGTGCAGTCCCGCATCGCCAACGACATCGGCGGGATGCAGGCGACCGTCACCTCCACCGCCACCTCGCTGGTCTCCAACCTCACCTCCGTCATCGCCACCGTCGTGGCCATGCTCGCGCTGGACTGGCGGCTCACGCTGGTCTCCCTGCTCCTGCTGCCGCTGTTCGTCTGGATCAGCCGCCGGGTCGGCAAGGAGCGCAAGAAGATCACCACGCAGCGGCAGAAGCAGATGGCCGCGATGTCCGCGATGGTCACCGAGTCGCTGTCGGTCAGCGGCATCCTGCTCGGCCGGACGATGGGCCGCGCCGACTCGCTCACCAAGAACTTCGCCGACGAGTCCGAGCGGCTGGTCGGCCTGGAGGTCCGCGCCAACATGGCGGGCCGGTGGCGGATGGCCACCATCGGCATCGTCATGGCAGCGATGCCCGCGCTGATCTACTGGGCGGCCGGCATGGTGCTCCGCTTCGGGGGGCCGGCGTTCTCCCTCGGCACCCTCGTCGCCTTCGTGTCGCTCCAGCAGGGGCTGCTGCGGCCCACCGTCTCGCTGCTGTCCACGGGCGTGCAGATGCAGACGTCGCTCGCACTCTTCCAGCGCATCTTCGAGTACCTCGACATGCCGGTGACCATCACCGAGCCCGCCCGCCCGGTTGTGCTGGAACGGCCGCGCGGCGAGATCCGCTTCGAGGACGTGACGTTCTCGTACAGAGCCGACGCGGAGGACGAAGGCGCGGAGGACGAAGGCGCGGAGGACGAAGGCGCGAAGGTCGAAGGCGCGAAGGTCGAAGGCGCGGAGGACGAAGGCGGGACCGGTGCCGCGTCCGTGCCTCCCGGCCGTTCGGGCGGCGGCGCCTCCCCAGCGCCCGAGGGCGGCCGGGACGACCGTTCCCGAACGTCCGGGCCCCGGCCCGGTGAGCGCGCTGCCGCCGCTCGCGAGGTACCCGCCACCCTCTCCGCCATCGACCTCACCATCCCGGCCGGCGGCAGCCTGGCCGTCGTCGGCCCCACCGGCAGCGGCAAGAGCACGTTGAGCTACCTCGTGCCGCGCCTGTACGACGTGACGCGCGGCCGGGTCACCCTCGACGGCGTGGACGTCCGGGACCTGGACTTCGACACGCTGGCGCGGGCGGTCGGCGTCGTCTCCCAGGAGACGTACCTCTTCCACGCCTCGGTCGCCGACAACCTCCGGTTCGCCAAGCCCGACGCGACCGACGAGGAGATCGAGCGGGCGGCCAAGGTGGCGCAGATCCACGACCACATCACGTCCCTGCCGGACGGCTACGACACCCTGGTCGGGGAGCGCGGCTACCGCTTCTCCGGCGGCGAGAAGCAGCGGCTTGCCCTCGCCCGGACGATCCTGCGCGACCCGCCGGTGCTCGTCCTGGACGAGGCCACCAGCGCGCTGGACACCCGCACCGAGCACGCCGTGCAGCAGGCGATCGACGCGCTGTCCGAAGGCCGCACGACGATCACCATCGCGCACCGCCTCTCCACCATCCGCGACGCCGACCAGATCGTCGTCCTGGACGGCGGCCGGATCGCCGAACGCGGCACGCACGAGGAACTGCTCGCCGCCGACGGCCGCTACGCCGCCCTCGTACGCCGCGACGCCGACCTCGGCGGGGAGGACGAGCAGGCGCTGAGCAGCACGCCGAGGTGACGGCGGCGGGTCCGTGGTGACCGGGGGACGCCCGGCGCCCGCCGTCTCCGGCGCGGTCACAAGGCCGCGAGGTCCACGGCCTCGGCCATCGCGCGGTAGCCGGCGTCGCCCGGGTGCTTGCGGTCGCCGCAGTCGTAGACGGACGCAAGCGACTCCGCGTCGGACGGGTCCGCCAGCACCGCCGCGAAGTCGACCACCGCGTCGAAGGCGCCGGAGGCGCGGATCCAGTCGTTGACCGTCCGGCGCTTCGCCTCCGCGCGCGGGCTGTGGTACTCGGAGCCCTTGAACGGCGTGATCGTCCCGCCGAGGACCCGCACCCCCGCCGCGTGCGCCCGCGCGATCAACGCCCGGTAGCCCTCGATCAGTTCCTCGGCGGAGCGCGGCGCGTCGGGCTTGTACGTCGGCAGGTCGACCTCGCTGAAACCGATGTCGTTCAGGCCGGCGAGGACGACCACCGACCGGACGCCCGGCTTGTCCAGGACATCGCGTGCGAACCGGTCGCCGGCCCGGTCGCCGAACCAGGGCGAGTCGCTCAGCAGCAGGTTGCCGCCGATCCCCGAGTTGAGGACGGGGCGCGGGGTGCCCGCGTCGGCCAGCCGCCGGGCCAGCGCGTCCGAGTACCGCTGGTCGCCGTCGACGGTGGAGCCGAACCCGTCGGTGATCGAGTCGCCGAAGACGACGACGGTGTCGCGGCGCGGCGCGGCGCCCGCGAGCTCCACGTCGGCGAGGAAGTACCAGGACACCGTGGTCTCCGTGAAGACCGCCGGGTCCGTGGCCGTGAGCTGGTCGCCCTCGGCCCGGTATGCGGTGGCGTACGCCTGCGCGTGGAAGGTCGCGGGTCCGGTCGGCCGCGCGAAGTACAGGGTCACCGTCAAGGACTCGAACGGCGCCACGGTCACCTCGGCCGCGTCGCTGTACAGCTCGCCGCCCGCGGGGATCGTTACCGACGGCGCCCCGGCGAAGGTCAGCGTGCGCACCGACCCCGGCTCGACCGCCGCGCCCCGTCCCGGACGCGGGTCCGTCCGGGCCAGCGCGGCGCCGGTGACCTCCAGGGGCGCGGTCCCGTACCGGTTGGAGAGCTTGACGCGGGCCGCGCCGCCGGTGCCGGTGACCCGGACGACCTGACGGACCGTCTGGTCGGCGAATCCCTCCTCGGCCCAGTTCTTGTGGAAACCGCTGCTGGGACGCTGCACGGCGGCCGACCACCCCGCGTTCCAGTGCGTGGCGGGGGCGGTGGCGGCCGTCCCGGCGCCCCGGGTGTGCTCCCTGTTCGTGGTCATGACGACGGCCTCCCGTTCGATCGCCCGGACCGCTCTTCGGTCCGCTTCGGCGGTGATCGGAAGTCTTCCGGGGGCCCGGAGGAGCACCCAGCCCCGTGCGGTGCATAGGTATGCGGTGCCTACCACCGCGAGGGACACCCTCGCACCGGCGGTTTCCGGACCGCCCGCCGGAATTCCCTTCCCCTACGCGGCGCAGGCGGCGGGGAAAGAAAAAGAACCGCCGCGCGGAAAACGCGCGACGGTCCTTCTCGTTCAGTGATTGCCCGGCCGGTGATTGCTCAGCGATTCACCTCGGTCGGGCCGTATCCGCAAGGCCCTCGCCTCACCGAGCGGGCGGGGAAGCCGAGAAACGGGTTGGACTGACTCGGGTCGAGCTGGACGCGCTGTCCGGTGTAATTCGGCCCCGCGAAGAAGCACCAGGGGCTCTGGCTCTGGTTCCGTGCGCTGAGGGTGGGCGGTTGGCTGAAGGGCTCGTCCTGGCTGATCAGCCGCCCGGGGCCCTGGCCGCCAGGGGCCGCCCACGAGCAGACGCCTTCGACCGGCGGACAGTAGGAGGGTTCCTGGGCGCCCGCCTGCGCCGCGGGCAGGACGACCGTTCCCAGGGAGGCTCCGGCAACCGCGAAAACGGTCACCAGCTTCCTCGCGATGCGATTCATGACCGATCCTCTCGTTTTCTTAAGGGGTCCCCGCGAGCGCAAGACTTTCCGAGCGAGAGAGAGGATAAACGGCACCAATGAAAATGTGTAAATATGAGTTGCGGCCGAAAGGGAGAGTGAGAGGAAAGCCGGGGAATTCCTTTCTCGATTCCCCCTGGCCTCAATCGTCCCTCATTTCGTCGGCCTCCCCACCACTTCCGGTCGTCAGCAACAACACCACGTCCAACACGCGCGGCCCGTGCACGCCCTCCACCCGGTCCAGTTCGATGTCACTGGTGGCGGAGGGGCCGGAGATCCAGGTGAGGGGGCGCGCCGGGTCCAGGCGGGCGAGCGCCCGCGGGACCGAGTCGACGACCTGCCCGGGCGCGCGGACCACGCAGACGTGGTGGTCGGGGATCAGGGTGATGCGGCGGCGACCCTGGTCGGGGCCGCCGTCCAGGACGAGGGTGCCGGTCTCGGCGATGGCCACCGCGCACCCCGTCACGACGCTGTCGACCGCGTCCAGTTCGTCCGGGGTGCTCGCCGCCCGGTCCGGCACCGGCGCGGCCTCGGCGGCGGACAGCCAGCGCGGGTCCAGGCCCGGCGGCACCAGGACGGTACGGGCGCCGCGCTCGGCCAGCAGCCGGGCGATCAGCGCCGGCAGCCCGGCCGGATCGGTGCGGTGCACCGCCGCCCGGTAGTCCGCGAGGTTCTCGGCCAGCAGGTCCACCGTGGCGGCCGGATCGCGGGGACCGTGGTCGCGCCGGTAGTCCCGCGGTACGGGGACGTCTTCGGGGCGTTCGGCGCGCGGCACGTCCGCGAGCGCCCGGCGCACCCGGCCCAGTACGACGTCGCGTCCGCTCATCGCGTGCCCTCCGTTTGCCTCCGTGCCCGCCCGGGGCTTTCGTTCCGCCGGCTCACCGCGTCCCCTCCGTCCCGCTCGCCCCGCTTGTTCCCTTCATCCTGCTCGTCCCGTCCGGCCCCGGTTCGCGTGTGCGGCGCCACCAGTCCCGGAACGACTCCGCGGGGACCGGCGGCAGGTCGCGGGTGTCCGACCAGGCGCGGCCCGGTCCCGGCAGGCGGCGCGGATGGAGCCGGCGGGTGCGGGCCGCCAGCCGCTGGCCCGCGCGCAGCGCCCCGGGGTGGTCGAACGCCCAGGCGGCGGCGCGCAGCGTGGCGCGTTCGGCGGCGTGGCCCTTCGCGGGGCGGACGACGGCCTTGACGCCGTTGCGGGTCACCGTGCCGCCCTCCACCACCCGTTCCCGCAGGTGCACCAGGACCTCGGGGATGTCGATGGCGACCGGGCAGACCTCGTAACAGGCCCCGCACAGCGAGGAGGCGTAGGGCAGCGAGGCGTCCAGCGCGCTCACGGTGCCGCGCAGCTGCGGCGTCAGGATCGCCCCGATCGGGCCCGGGTAGGGCGAGCCGTAGGCGTGGCCGCCGGCCCGCTCGTACACGGGGCACACGTTCAGGCAGGCCGAGCAGCGGATGCAGCGCAGCGCCTGGCGGCCCACGGTGTCGGCGAGGGTGTCGGTGCGCCCGTTGTCGAGCAGGACCAGGTGGAAGGCGCGCGGACCGTCCTCGTCCGTGGTGCCCGTCCACATGGAGGTGTACGGGTTCATCCGCTCGGCGGTGGAGGAGCGGGGCAGGAGCTGGAGGAAGACTTCGAGGTCCTGCCAGGCCGGCACCACCTTCTCGATGCCCACCACGGAGATCAGCGTTTCCGGCAGGGTCAGGCACATCCGGCCGTTGCCCTCGGACTCCACCACGACCAGCGTCCCGGTGTCGGCCACCATGAAGTTGGCGCCGGAGATCCCCACCTTGGCGCGGAGGAACTTCTCGCGCAGGTGCAGCCGCGCCGCCTCGGCCAGCTCGGCGGGCGCGTCGGACAGCCCTTCGGGGGCCGGGCGCCCCCACTGCCCCATCCGGTCGCGGAAGATGTCGCGGATCTCGGAGCGGTTGCGGTGGATGGCGGGGACGAGGATGTGGGACGGCAGGTCGTCGCCGAGCTGCACGATCAGTTCGGCCAGGTCGGTCTCGTACGTGCTGATGCCCGCCTGCGCCAGCGCCTCGTTCAGGCCGATCTCCTGGGTGGCCATCGACTTGACCTTGACGACATCGCGCTCGCCGGTGGCCAGGACGAGCCGGGTGACCAGGCGGTTGGCCTCGGCGGCGTCCGCGGCCCAGTGGACGTGGCCGCCCGCGGCCGTCACCGCGTCCTCCAACTGCTCCAGGTAGTGGTCGAGGTGGCGGAGCGTGCGGTCCTTGACGGCGGCGCCGGCGGCGCGCAGCCGGTCCCAGTCGGAGAGTTCGGCCACGGCCCGGGCGCGCTTGTCGCGGATGGTGTGGGTGGCGTGCCGCAGGTTGGCCCGCAGTTGCCGGTCCCGGGTGGCGGGGCCCGCGGCCTCGGGGAAGGCGGGCAGGCCGAGGTAGACGGCGCCGGGTGCGCGGTGGCCGGTGCCGCCGGAGGGCGCGTCGGGGGTCCCGGCGGGACTCCCGGGGCTGCTCGCCGCGCGGTCACCGGAGCGCGTCACCGAGCGGCCCCTTTTTCCTTGCTCACCGAAGTGCGTCACCGGCCGTTCCTTTCCCTACTGGTCGGGGGACGCCACCGGCCCGTCCCCGTCCCCGCTCGCCGAAGTCGTCACCGGCCCGTCCGCTTCCTTGCCCATCGAGGGGCGTCACCGAGCGGCCCCTCTTCCCTTGCTCACCGAGGGGCGTCACAGGCCCGTCCGCATTTCTCGTACACCGGGACGCGTCACAGGCCGCCCTCCTCCGCGCTCGTCACCACACGTCCCCTTCCGTGCTCGCCAGGATCTCGGCGATGTGGACGGGGCGGACGACGGAGGGGCCGCCACCCGCCGCGGCCCCGGAACGTTCCTGCCGGGCCAGCGTGCCGCCGATGTGCATCAGGCAGGAGTTGTCGACGGCGCACACCGCCGACGCGCCCGTGGCACGGATGTGACGGACCTTGTCGGCACCCATCGCGGCCGACACCGCCGCGTTCTTCACGGCGAACGTGCCGCCGAAGCCGCAGCACTCCTCGGCGCCCTCCAGCTCCCGCAGTTCCAGCCCCTTGACGTGGGCCAGCAGCCGGCGCGGCCGGTCACCGAGCCCCAGCATCCGCAGGCCGTGGCAGGTGGGGTGGTAGGTGACGGTGTGCGGGTAGAAGGCGCCGACGTCCGTCACGTTCAGGACGTCCACCAGGAACTCCGTCAGCTCGTACGTCTTGGGCACCGCCCGCTCCGCGGCGGCGGGCAGCTCCCGCCCGCGTCCCTCGGCGGCGGCCTTCGCCGCCAGCCGCGGGTAGTTGTCGCGCACCATCGCGGCGCACGACCCGGAGGGCGTGACGACGTAGTCGTAGTCGCGGAACACCCGGTCGTACCGCAGCGCCAGCGGCTCGGTCGCGTGCCGGTAACCGGTGTTGAACTGCGGCTGACCGCAGCACGACTGCCCCTCGGGGAAGCCCACTCGCACGCCGAGGCGCTCCAGCAGCGTGACGACCGCTTGCCCGGTGCGCGGGTAGAGCGTGTCGTTCACGCAGGTGACGAACAGTGCTACGCGCACGTTTCCGCTTCCTTTCGGCGGCCCGCGGACCCTGGCGGCCGACCGCCTCCCGGGTACATGATCACGTGTCGGCTCATCCTGCCCCACGGGCGGGAGAAGGAGAAGCACCCCGGACGAGGCGCCTCGGACGGAGCGCCTGGCCGGGACCGCACGGCCCGGGCTCCCGGGACGCCCCGTACGAGTGCCCAGGAGCGGAGAACCATGACCCACACCCAGGATCTCTTCGGGGAACGGACCCCGGAGGGCGGGCGCCCGGTATCGCGGCTGCGGCAACCGGCCGCCGCGTCGGTCGGCGGCGCGGCCCAGTGGTGCGACCGGTTCTCCCGCACGGCGCCCGGACCGCCTACTTGAGCGTCCCTGTCCTGCGTCGACGCAGGTCGGCGTAGGTCCGTGCGTGGTCATTCGTGGGCGGGCGCTGCCGGGCTTCGCCGCCTCCGGCCGGTGTCTTTCTCCGAAGCATCCGATGCCGACTGCTCGCCGACGTGCCTGGCGAGTGGTCAGCGGCCCCTGGGACGAGTGCTTGCCAGGGGGAAGTTCCTGCTCCTGGCGTCAGGCGGGCTCGATGAAGCGGTCGCCGGTGAAGGTTCGTCCGTGGCGCGTGGCGCCACGTCCTTGAGAGATTGGCGCGGCCTGATTGCCGTGCCCGAAGACGGGGAGCTTCGTGATCATGACAGCTTTCAGAAAAGGGCCGGTGCCCGAGGCCGGGCCGGATTCCCCTGCGGGTGAGGGGGCCCATGCGGGTGCCGAGTCCCCTCCGGCGCGCCCCGCGCGGCAGTTGCTCGCCGCCTCGGTGGGCAATGCGGTCGAATGGTACGACTGGTACACCTATACCTTCCTGGCCACGTACATCGCCGCGCAGATCTTCCCCAAGAGCGCGGGGAATTCACTGGTGCCGCTGCTCTCGACGTTCGCGGTCTTCGCGGTGGGGTTCTTCATGCGGCCCATCGGCGGGCTGCTGATGGGCGCGGTCGCCGACCGGCGCGGGCGCCGCGCGGCGCTGACGGTGACCATTCTGCTGATGGGCGGCAGCAGCCTCCTGGTGGGGCTGACGCCGACGTACGCCGCCGCCGGGGTCCTCGCGCCGATCGTTCTCGTCCTGGCCCGGCTGCTGCAGGGGCTGTCGGTGGGCGGTGAGTTCGCCGCGTCGACCACGTTCCTCGTGGAGTCGGCCGGACCCGGACGGAGGGGGCTCTTCTCCAGCTTCCAGTACGTCTCGACGACCATCGGGCAGCTCGCCGCGTCCGGCGTCGCGGCGCTGCTGGTCGCAAATCTCGCGCCCGCCGCCATGGACGGCTGGGGCTGGCGGGTCCCGTTCGTGCTGGGCGCACTCCTGAGCCTCGTGGGCTTCTGGGTCCGGCGCGGCGCGCACGAGACGCGCAGCGGGGAGCAGGACCAGGCGCCCCGCCCCGGCCTCTTCGAGGCACTGCGTCGCCACCCGCGCGAATCGCTGCTGATCTGCGGCATCACCGCGGGCGGCACGCTCGCCTACTACACGTGGACGTCGTACCTGCCGACGTACGCGGAGCTCAACGCCGGGGTGACGAAATCGGACGCGCTGCTGGCGGGCACCCTCTCGCTGACGTTCTTCGCCGTGCTCCAGCCCGTCGCGGGCCTCGTGTCCGACCGCTTCGGGCGCAAGCCGCTGCTGCTGACGTTCGGGATCGGCTTCGCCGCGCTGAGCGTGCCGCTGCTGCGCGCGCTCGACGGCTCCTTCGTCACGCTGCTGCTCGTGCAGTGCGCCGGCATGATCCTGCTGAGCGGCTTCACGGCCATCTCGGCGGCCGTGAACGCGGAGACGTTCCCGGCGCGGGTGCGCGCCGCGGGCATCGGGTTCCCCTACTCGCTCACCGTCGCCCTCCTCGGCGGCACGGCGCCCTACATCGGCACGCTGTTCAAGGACCTGGGGCGGGCCGGTCTCTTCCCCGTGTACGTGGCCGTGCTGTGCCTGGTCTCCTCCGCCGTCTACCTCCGGCTGCCCGAGACCGCCCACCGCCCGCTGGAGCGGTGAGGACGTGGAAGCCGGCCATCCGGGGCGGATCCTTTCTCCGGGGCGTCGGCCGCGACGATCCGGTCACCTACGGCATCTGCGTCCCCGCCGGCGACGAGTTGCAGGACCAGCTTGTGGTGGGAGCCGTCCGGCTTGAGCCACAGCGAGAGGGCGCGGAACGCGGACCAGTCGCCTTTGAGACGCCTGCCGATACCCGTGTAGTCCTGGAAGCCGAAGTCGTAGTCGAACCGCAGGGCCTTTCCGCCCGTCCCGACGGGGGGCGGCCGTCTCCGGCGGCGTCGGATGGACGCGGAAGGACACCGGGCACGGCGCTGCCACCTACCCGGAGCGGGAGCCGGAGAGGTGAGCGGATCGCGTGGGCCCGTCACGCCGGGCCCGCTCGCGCGCGGTCGCGGCGCTCACGCGCCCGC
>NZ_JBEXNM010000126.1:0-10939 GCF_040611095.1 Streptomyces sp. NPDC003077
GGACCGTGGGGTGACGACCACGGGCCGCCACCCCGGAACGTTCCGGGGTGGCGGCCCTTCCTATGGGGAGACCTGCCGGACGCCTACCCGTAGACCGGCCCGGTGAACTTCTCCCCGGGGCCCTGGCCCGGCTCGTCCGGGACCACCGAGGCCTCGCGGAAGGCGAGCTGGAGCGACTTCAGGCCGTCCCGGAGCGGCGCCGCGTGGTACGAGCCGATCTCGGTGGCGCTCGCCGTCACCAGGCCGGCCAGCGCGTGGATGAGCTTGCGCGCCTCGTCCAGGTCCTTGTGCTGTTCGCCGTCCTCGGCGAGGCCGAGGTTGACCGCCGCCGAGCTCATCAGGTGCACCGCCACCGTCGTGATCACCTCGACGGCCGGGACGTCCGCGATGTCGCGGGTCAGGGCGTCGAAGTCCGGGTTCGACGGATCGGGCTGCTGCGACGGGGTCTGCTCGCTCATGGCTTCGCGCTTCACTTCCTGGTAGGGGATCGGGTTCACCCTATGGCCCGCGCACGCGCGTACGGGTGCGGGCCCTGGCGGAACCCGGACGGGGGAGTCCGCGCCGCCCGAGGCCGCCCCTCGCGCCGCACCGTCCACGTACGCCTCACGGGGCACGCTCGACCACGCCCGTTCCTCGCACACGCGAGTGGGGGCGGCCCCTTGACTGGTGTACTCTGGTGTTCCGACCGGTCGGGTGCTACGTGCCCGGCCCGCAAGTGGAGGCTCCGTCTCCCACCCGCTCCGGCTTCAGGTCGGCGGGTCACAGGTCAGGCTGCGCCCCGTGCGATGTCGCGGTGGTGCTCCCGAGCCATTCTGGAGCCCCGCCTGCGTCCGTCCGGGGCATTTTTTGTGCGTCGGCGCGGTTGGTCACATCGAAACAGACGTTACGGGGCGGTCCGCCAGGCCGTCGCGTGGTGCTACCGAGGAGGATCCATCAGCGCCGAGCCCCGCATCAACGACCGGATTCGCGTCCCTGAGGTGCGACTCGTCGGTCCCAGTGGCGAGCAGGTCGGCATTGTGCCGCTTGCCAAGGCCCTGGAGCTTGCGCAGGAGTACGACCTCGACCTGGTCGAGGTGGCGGCGAACGCCCGCCCGCCGGTCTGCAAGCTCATGGACTACGGAAAGTTCAAGTACGAGTCGGCCATGAAGGCCCGTGAGGCGCGCAAGAACCAGGCGCACACGGTCATCAAGGAGATGAAGCTCCGGCCGAAGATCGACCCGCACGACTACGACACCAAGAAGGGTCACGTCGTCCGGTTCCTCAAGCAGGGTGACAAGGTCAAGATCACGATCATGTTCCGTGGTCGCGAGCAGTCCCGCCCCGAGCTGGGCTTCCGACTGCTCCAGCGGCTCGCGAACGACGTCCAGGAGCTGGGCTTCATCGAGTCCAACCCGAAGCAGGACGGCCGCAACATGATCATGGTCCTCGGTCCGCACAAGAAGAAGACCGAGGCGATGGCCGAGGCCCGCGAGGCGCAGGCCGCCCGCAAGGCGGAGCGCCAGGGTTCTGCTCCCGCGGAACAGAACGCCGAGGAGCCCGCCGAGGCGTGATCCAGGGCGCGAGCCCCGGATGAGCGCCGGGGTCCCCGCCCCGGTTGACAACCGATACACACTGACGCCCCCGCGCGCCGGTCCCCGGACCGGTGGGGGCGCCACTGACGAGGAGAGAACGGCGCATGCCGAAGAACAAGACGCACAGCGGTGCCAGCAAGCGCTTCAAGGTCACCGGCTCCGGCAAGGTGATGCGCGAGCGCGCCGGCAAGCGCCACCTGCTTGAGCACAAGTCGTCCCGTGTGACGCGTCGCCTCACCGGCAACGCCGAGATGGCCCCGGGCGACGCCGCGAAGATCAAGAAGCTTCTCGGCAAGTGAGTCCGCGCCCCGCACGACATCGGGGCGCAGGACCTGGACCGGGACCCATTCGATTCGGGCCGTGTGAACACCACCGCGGCCCCGCTACAAGGAGTTAACAAGTGGCACGCGTCAAGCGGGCAGTCAACGCCCACAAGAAGCGCCGGGCGATCCTCGAGCAGGCCAGCGGCTACCGCGGCCAGCGTTCCCGCCTTTACCGCAAGGCGAAGGAGCAGGTCACCCACTCCCTCGTCTACAACTACAACGACCGCAAGAAGCGCAAGGGCGACTTCCGTCAGCTGTGGATCCAGCGCATCAACGCCGCTGCCCGCGCCAACGGCATGACCTACAACCGCTTCATCCAGGGTCTGAAGGCCGCCAACGTCGAGGTCGACCGCAAGATCCTGGCCGAGCTCGCGGTCAACGACGGCAACGCGTTCGCGGCGCTCGTCGAGGTGGCCCAGAAGGCGCTGCCGAGCGACGTCAACGCTCCCAAGGCTGCCTGAGCACCGTCCCCACGGACCGTGTGAGCGGACCCGCAGGCCCCGGCCTGCGGGTCCGCCGCCATTTCCCCTCGGGACGTCCCCGCGACCCCCGCACCACCGGAAACACCACAGAAGCGAGCCGCCGCCCATGGGCACCCCCGAGCTGATCTCCCCGCGTTCCACGCGCGTCGCCGCCGCCCGGCGGCTGGCCCGCCGCAACCTGCGCGGCAAGGAACGCCGGTTCATCGCCGAGGGCCCGCAGGCCGTGCGCGAGGCGATCGCGCACCGCACCGGCGGGCGGCCCACGCTGATCGAGCTGTTCGCGACCGTCGAGGCCGCCGAGCGGCACCACGAGATCGTCGACGCGGCGCGTGACGCCGGGGTGGCCGTCCACTTCGCCGACGACCGCACCATCGCCGACATCTCGCAGACGGTCACCCCGCAGGGGCTGCTCGGCGTCTGCCACTTCCTCGACTCGCCCTTCGAGGAGATCCTCGCCGCCCGGCCGCGGCTGGTCGCGGTGCTCGCCAACGTCCGCGACCCCGGCAACGCCGGGACGGTGCTGCGCTGCGCGGACGCCGCGGGCGCGGACGCGGTGGTGCTCACCGACGCCTCGGTGGACCTGTACAACCCCAAGTCCGTACGGGCCTCCGTCGGCTCCCTCTTCCACCTCCCGGTGGCCGTCGGCGTCCCCGTCGAGCAGGTGGTCGGCGGGCTGCGGGACGCCGGGGTGCGCATCCTGGCGGCGGACGGCGCGGGCGACCGCGACCTGGACGCGGAGCTGGACGACGGCACCATGGGCGGCCCCTCGGCCTGGGTCTTCGGCAACGAGGCGTGGGGCCTGCCGGAGGAGACCCGGGCGCTGGCGGACGCCGTGGTGCGGGTGCCCATCCACGGGCGCGCCGAGAGCCTGAATCTCGCGACGGCCGCCGCGGTGTGCCTGTACGCCTCCGCCCGCGCGCAGCGCGCTCCCGGAGGGTGCCGCTCCGGCTCCGCCGAGTAGGGTCCGCCGTCGAAGCGGCGTCGTTCGCCCGGAGGGCGGGCCGGGCGTCTCCCCCAGCCTCCGGCCGGGCGGACCCCCAGTGCGTGCGATCGCAGGGCGGAGGGTCTCCCCGGTACCGGGTGTACCGGGGCGGTCCCGGCAACGCGGCGAGCGTGCGTGCCCGGGGGCGCCTCCCAGCCGGAGGCTGGGGGAGCGGCGCCCGGCAGGCGCCACTTTGACGGCAGACCCTAGTAGGGTGGCGTGCCCGGAGGCCCGGAAGGGGGTAACGGGGATGAATGTGAGGACTTCCGCGACAGTCGCAGCCGACCCTTGCCCATCCAGCGCCCCGGCGCGCGTTTCCGCGCCGGTGGCCGCCCCGGATTTCACCGGCCTCGGTCTGGACCCGGACGATCTGCCCGACGGCCTGGTGGTTGCGGACGAGACCGGCCGGGTCATCTGTTTCAACGCCGCCGCCGCCCGCGTCACCGGCATCGCCGCCCATGAGGCGCTGGGCCGCCCCCTGGAGCGGGCGCTGCCTCTCCAGGACCTCGAAGGCCGCCGCTGGTGGCAGCTCACCGACCCGTACGGCGGGCTGGCGATCCGCAGCGGCCAGCCGGAGCGCAACCTGCTGCTGGGCGGGCGCGAGGTGCTGGTCTCCGTGCGCTACGTGCGCGCCGGGCCCACCGGGCCGGTCCGCCGCCTGGTGGTCGGGCTGCGCGGCACCGAGGCGCGGCGCCGCACCGAGCTGAGCCACGCCGAGCTGATCGCCACCGTCGCGCACGAGCTGCGGTCCCCGCTGACCTCCGTCAAGGGGTTCACGGCCACGCTGCTGCAGAAGTGGGAACGGTTCACCGACGATCAGAAGCGGCTGATGCTGGAGACGGTGGACGCCGACGCCAACCGCGTCACCCGTCTGATCGCGGAGCTGCTGGACATCTCGCGGATCGACTCCGGCCGCCTGGAGGTGCGCCGGGAGCGGGTGGACATGGTGGCGGCGGTGCGCCGGCACGTGCGGGCGCAGACGACGGCCGGGCAGCAGGCGGACCGCTTCCTGATCCGCATGCGGGAGCCGCTGCCCGATCTGTGGGCCGATCCGGACAAGGTCGATCAGGTCTTGGGCAATCTGCTGGAAAATGCGGTGCGCCATGGTGAGGGAACCGTCACCATCGACGTACGACCGTCCACGAGCGAGAGCACCGGCAGCGGCGCGGAAGGAACGACCGTCACCGTGAGCGATGAGGGCCCCGGCATCCCCGAGGAGTCGATGAGCCGCGTCTTCACCCGCTTCTGGCGGGGCAGCAAGCGCGGCGGCACCGGGCTGGGCCTCTACATCGTCAAAGGCATCGTGGAAGCGCACGGCGGGGTGATCACGGTCGGCCGGGCGCCGGCCGGCGGCGCGCAGTTCCGATTTACCCTGCCCGCCGGCACTCCCGCCTTCCTGGCCTGAGTCCCGCCGGCGGGCGCCTTCGACCAGGGGCCTTTGACCGGGCGCGGCGGGTGTCCCCTTAGACTTGCCCTTTGGCACCTTTGGCATACAAGCGTCGGGGGCAAGCCGCGCGCCCAGCTCGGCTTCGGCCGCCTCGTACCAGAGTCGAGGCGCGGAGCGCAGCCAATCGGAAGCACGGGAAGAGATGTCCGCACCCAATAAGTCGTACGACCCTGTCGAGGTCGAGGCACTGAAACCGGAAGAGATCGCCCGCGTGCGGGACGAGGCGCTGGCCGCCATCGCCGCCGCCGCGGACCTCGACGCGCTGCGTGAGGTGAAGGTCGCCCACAGCGGCGACCGCTCGCCGCTCGCCCTGGCCAACCGCGAGATCGGCGCGCTGCCGCCGCACGCGAAGGCGGACGCCGGCAAGCGCGTCGGCCAGGCCCGCGGCCAGGTCGGCCAGGCGCTCAAGGTGCGCCAGGCGGAGCTGGAGGCCGAGCGGGACGCGCGCGTCCTGGTCGAGGAGGCGGTGGACGTCACGCTGCCCTACGACCGCGTTCCGGCCGGTGCCCGGCACCCGCTGACGACCCTGTCCGAGCGGATCGAGGACGTCTTCGTGGCCATGGGCTACGAGGTCGCCGAGGGCCCCGAGGTCGAGTCGGAGTGGCTGAACTTCGACGCGCTGAACCTCTCGCCGGACCACCCGGCCCGCACGACGCACGACACCTTCTTCATCGAGGGCGCCGGCAACGCGGTGGGCGACGCCGACCGCACCGGCGTGGTGCTGCGCACCCACACCTCGCCCGTGCAGATCCGCAGCATGCTCGACCGCGAGCCGCCGCTGTACGTGATCTGCCCCGGCCGCGTCTACCGCACCGACGAGCTGGACGCCACCCACACCCCGGTGTTCAGCCAGGTCGAGCTGCTGGCCATCGACGAGGGCCTGACCATGGCGGACCTCAAGGGCACCCTGGACCACATGGTCCGGGCGCTGTTCGGCGAGGGGATGCAGACCCGGCTGCGGCCGAACTACTTCCCCTTCACCGAGCCGTCCGCCGAGATGGACATGGTCTGCTACGTGTGCCGCGGCACCTCCGTGGGCGACCCGGAGCACCCCTGCCGCACCTGCTCCAGCGAGGGCTGGATCGAGCTGGGCGGCTGCGGCATGGTCAACCCGCGGGTGCTGACCGCCTGCGGTGTGGACCCCCAGAAGTACAGCGGATTCGCCTTCGGGTTCGGCATCGAGCGGATGCTGATGTTCCGCCACAACGTCGAGGACATGCGAGACATGGTCGAGGGTGACGTGCGCTTCACCAGGCCGTTCGGGATGGAGATCTGATGCGGGTCCCGCTTTCTTGGCTGCGGGAGTACGTCGACCTGCCGGCCGGTGAGACCGGTCGTGACGTGCAGGCCAAGCTCATCGCCTCCGGGCTGGAGGTGGAGACCGTCGAGCGGCTCGGCGCCGACCTCACCGGCCCGCTGGTCGTCGGCCAGGTCCTGGCCATCGAGGAGCTGACGGGCTTCAAGAAGCCGATCCGGTTCTGCCAGGTGGACGTCGCGCGGGCGAACGGCACCGGCGAGCCGCAGAACATCGTCTGCGGCGCGCGCAACTTCGCCGTCGGTGACAAGGTCGTCGTGGCGCTGCCCGGCGCCGTGCTGCCCGGCGACTTCCGGATCGCCGCCCGCAAGACCTACGGCAAGGTCTCCGAGGGCATGATCTGCTCCGGCGACGAGCTGGGCATGGGCGACGACGGCACGCACGGCATCATCGTGCTGCCGCCGGAGATCGAGGTCGGCACCGACGCGATCGCGCTGCTGGAGCTGGTCGACGAGGTGCTGGACATCGCCGTCACCGCCAACCGCGGCGACTGCCTGTCCATGCGCGGCGTCGCCCGCGAGACCGCCATCGCCTACGGCCTGCCGCTGCGCGACCCCGCGCTGCTGGACGTGCCGCCGCCGAACTCCTACGGCTACCCCGTGAAGATCGACGACCCGATGGGCTGCGACCGCTTCACGGCCCGTACGGTCGTCGGCCTCAACCCCGAGGCCCGCTCGCCGATCTGGCTCCAGCGGCGGCTCCAGAAGGCCGGCATGCGGCCGATCTCGCTCACGGTGGACGTCACCAACTACGTCATGCTGGAGCTCGGCCAGCCGCTGCACGCCTACGACCGCACGCGTCTGGACGGCACCATCGGCGTGCGCCGGGCCCAGCCGGGCGAGAAGCTGCGCACCCTGGACGGGGCGCAGCGGGTCCTGGACCCCGAGGACCTGGTCATCGTCGACAACCGCGGCCCCATCGGGCTGGCGGGCGTCATGGGCGGCGCGGACACCGAGATCGCGGAGTACGCGACCGACCCGGAGACCGGCCAGGTGCACGGCTCGACCGAGATCGTGATCGAGGCCGCGCACTTCGACTCGGTCGCCATCGCCCGCACCGCCCGCCGGCACAAGCTGTCCTCCGAGGCGGCCAAGCGGTTCGAGCGCGGCGTGGACCCGCAGGCCGGCTCGGCCGCGGCGCAGCGCACCGCCGACCTGCTGGTGCTGCTCGCCGGGGGCACGGCCGAGGCCGGCGTCACCGAGCTCAGCTCGCCGAGCGCCCCGCGCACCATCTCCGTCCCCGCCGACCACCCCGACAAGGTGGCGGGCGTCGCCTACGGCCGGGAGACGGTGGTCCGCCGCCTCCAGCAGGTCGGCTGCGACGTGTACGGGCAGGACGAACTGGTCGTCACGGTGCCGTCCTGGCGCCCCGACCTCGCCGACCCGAACGACCTGGCCGAAGAGGTCATCCGCCTGGAGGGCTACGAGAACCTCCCCTCCACGCTGCCGCAGCCGCCGGCCGGGCGCGGGCTCACCGAGCGCCAGCGCCTGCACCGCCGGGTCGGCCGCGCGCTGGCCGGCGCCGGGTACGTCGAGGTGCTGAACTACCCGTTCATGGGCGACGCCGTCCTGGACCAGCTCGGCATCGAGGACGACGACCCGCGCCGCCGCACGGTCAAGCTCGTCAACCCGCTCTCCGACGAGGAGCCCGCGCTCCGCACGACCCTGATCCCGGGGCTGCTCGCGGCGCTGCGCCGGAACGACGGCCGGGGCTCGCACGACCTCGCGCTGTTCGAGACCGGGCTGGTCTTCCGGCCGACCGGTGACGAGAAGCCGGCCGCCCGGCTGCCCGTCGACCGCCGTCCGACCGACGAGGAGATCGCCGCGCTCAACGCCGCGCTGCCGCAGCAGCCGCGCCGCGTCGCGGTCGTCCTGGCCGGCGCCCGCGAGCAGGCCGGCTGGTGGGGCCAGGGCCGCCCGGCCACCTGGGCGGACGCCATCGAGGCGGGCCGCACGGTGGCTCGCGAGGCGGGCGTCGAGCTGATCGTCCGGCAGGACCAGCACGCGCCGTTCCACCCGGGCCGGTGCGCCGCGCTGCTCGCCGTCGTGGACGGCGAGGAGATCCTCGTCGGCAACGCCGGTGAGCTGCACCCGCGCGTCACCAAGGCGCTCGGGCTGCCCGAGCGCACCAGCGCGATGGAGATCGACCTGGACCGCCTGGAGCGGGCCGGGACCGGGGTGGTCCAGGCTCCCGGCATCTCCACCTTCCCGGTCGCGACGCAGGACGTGGCGCTGATCGTGGACGCGTCGGTGCCGGCCGCCGAGGTCGAGTCGGCGCTGCGCGAGGGCGCGGGCGAGCTGCTGGAGTCGCTGCGGCTGTTCGACGTCTTCACCGGCGAGCAGGTCGGCGAGGGCAAGAAGTCGCTGGCGTACGCGCTGCGGTTCCGGGCGCCGGACCGCACGCTCACCGCGGACGAGGCGTCCGCGGCCCGTGACGCCGCCGTGGCCACGGCGGTCGAGCGGACCGGGGCGGTGCTGCGGGGCGCGTAACGCCCTTGCGGTACGCGGGACTTGAGGGCCCGGTGGTGGTTTCACGTGAAACCACCACCGGGCCCTTCGTCGTGGTCGTGCGGAGGTGCCGCCGCCGGGCCCTTCGTCCGAGTGGGCGTGGGCCGCGCACGCGGGGCGCCGCCGGAGCAGTGGCCGGAGCACAGGGGGCGCCGCGCCCGGAGCGAAAGGCGGCGCGGTCGGTTCACTCCCCGTGTGAACCCCGCGTGACTACGCTGATCCCCAAAGGGCGGACAAGTCGACATATCTACGAGCCGACGGCCCAATCGGGGCGAAGGGCTCACGGGGAGGGCGCCATGGAGCCCAACAGCCTGCTCGACGCGATCCTCGACGAGGCGGGCATCTCCCACGCCGGACTGGCGGTGCACGTCAACCAGCTCGGCCGGCAACGGGGACTGGCCCTGCGGTACGAGCACACCGCCGTCGCCCGCTGGCTGAAAGGCCAGCGGCCCCGCGGCGAGGTGCCCGACCTCATCTGCGAGGTGCTCAGCGAACGGCTGCACCGCTCCGTCGGGCTGGACGACATCGGGCTCAGCCGGCCGGGGGTGCGCCGCGCGCCGGACACCCCGCTGTCCGGGTTCGTCGAGCGGGCCACCGCCCTGTGGCGCTCCGACGAGCAGCAGCGCCCGCACGTCCTGTCCGCCCCCGCCCTCACCGGGACCTCGGCGGTCATGCCCGTATGGGAATGGGAGAACCCGCCCGAGGACTCGGACGTCTCACGGGAAGGCCTGACGCGCGTGAGCATGGCCGACATCGAGATGCTGCGCGCGGCCCGGAACCACTACGAGCAGATGTACCGGAAGGCGGGTGGTGTAGCGACCAGAACGCGCATCGTCGGATTCCTCAACACCGAGGCGGCGCCGCTGCTGCGGGGGAGCTACACCGACGCGACGGGGCGCCAGCTCCACCGCGCCACCGGTGGGCTGGTGGCGGTCGCCGGAATCTGTGCCTACGACTCGGACGCCCTCGGGCTGGCCCAGCGCTATTTCCATCAGGCGCTGCGGCTGGCGAAGGCCAGCGGAGACCGCGGTCTCGGCGCGTACGTGATCGCGCTGCTGGTCAACCAGTGCCTGTTCGTACGGGAGTACCGGCAGGCGGTCGCCTTCGCGGAGGCGGCGCTGCGCACGGCGGGGCCGCAGATCACCCCGGCGCTCTCCGCGGACCTCTACGCCATGCAGGCCAAGGCGTACGCGCGGCTGGGCGACGGCCGAAGCGCGCTGTCGTGCATCCGGCGTGCCGAGGCGGCGGCGGAACGGATACGCCCCGGCCTGGAGCCCGACGAAACGGATTACGTCCAGCCGGGCCTGGTGAACGTACAAGTGGCGGAGGCCCTGCTGAGCCTGGGCGACCTCCGGTCCGCCCGGGAACACGCGGACGCCGCCGTCGACACCCCCACGCACGACCGGGGCCGGGTCCACCGGCTGGCCATGCTCACCCATATCGAGCTGCGCCAAGGGGACGCGGACCGGGCCGTGGCCAACGCCGCACAGATGACGGAACGGGCGCGGGGAATGGAGTCGCAACGGCTGCGGGACCGGCTCCGGGCGGTGCGCGAGCACCTGGCCGAAACCGGGAGCTCCGCGACCGCCGAGGCTGCCGACCTGATCGACGAGGCGCTGCGCGTTCCGCTGTGAACCGGCCTCGTGTCACCTTGCCGGCTCATCGGCGGAAGGTGGCACAACGTGCAGTGGAAGAATCTCCGGGAGCGGCCCGTGTACGAGAACCGCTGGTTCCGGGTCAATCTCGCGGATGTCGAACTCCCCGACGGCCGTCATCTGGATCACTTCCTGATCCGGATGCGGCCCGTCGCCGTGGCCACAGTGGTCAACGAGGCCAACGAGGTGCTGCTGCTGTGGCGGCACCGGTTCATCACCGACACCTGGGGCTGGGAACTGGCCGCGGGGGTCGTCGAGGACGGCGAGGACATCGCCGGCGCGGCGGCCCGCGAGATGGAGGAGGAGACCGGGTGGCGTCCCGGCCCCCTCAAGCACCTCCTTTCGGTCGAGCCGTCCAATGGGCTCACCGACGCCCGGCACCACATCTACTGGTCCGACGAGGGCGTCTACGTGGGCCATCCCGAAGACGACTTCGAGTCCGACAAACGGGAGTGGGTGCCGCTCAAGCTCGTACCGGACATGGTGGCGAGGGGCGAGGTGCCGGCCGCCAACATGGCGGCCGCGCTGTTGCTCCTGCACCACATCCGGCTGGGCTGACCCGGCCCGTCCGGTCCGCCGTCCGATCGGCGGGGCCCCGCTGACGGGACCCTGACGGCCGGCCGCGGCGGACGTGCTCGGTGACCCGGCGCCGGGCGA
>NZ_JBEXNM010000127.1:0-10910 GCF_040611095.1 Streptomyces sp. NPDC003077
GGGGGGGCCCCGGCCCGTTTGCGCGGGCCGGGGGGGGGGGGGCGGGGCGGCCCTGGGGGTGGCCCGGGGCCGTGGGGTTGCGCAGCCCCCGCCCGCGGGACGCACCATCCCCGTGCGGTGGCCGACCCACCTTCCAGCAGTCTCAACCTCCGGGGCCCCTGAACGCGACGGGTTTCCCGTCGCCCGGGGGCTTGGGAAACGGGAAACCCGGGGGAAACGCCGGCGCCGCACTACAAGGCAACCCTGTGTCCTCGCCCCTTCCGTCCCGCCCCGTCACGTTCCCTCCGCGCGGACGTACGCTGCACAGGTGACCACTGAAGCGAAGCCCACGGGGACGGACGCGGCACGAACGCGGCCGGGGAAACCACCGGTCCCGGGCGCGGACGCCGCGGCCGGGTGCGGCTTTCGGGAGATCCGGGGCCTCGTCGCGGAACTGAGCCGCCTCATGGACGCCCACCAGCGCGCCCGGGTCGCCGAACTCGACCTGACGCCCACCCAGGCCAAGGCCCTGGAGGAACTCGGCGAACCGAAGACCGCCCGGGAACTGGCGGCGGTCCTGTGCTGCGAGCCGCCGAACGTCACCTACGTCATCTCCAAACTGGAGAAACAGGGCATGGTGATCCGCGAACCGCACCCCGTGGACCGCCGCGCCAAACGCCTCGTCCTGACGGATGCGGGCCGCGCCCTGCGCCTGGACCTCCTCGCCCGCGTCGGCACGGCGTCGCCGCTGGACCATCTGTCGGACGATGAACGGTCGGCCTTGCGGGATCAGCTCCTCAAGGCAGTGGGGCGTGGCGCCATTCCAAGCCCGTCCGGCGATTGAGGACACCATGGCGGTCGGGGCCTCGGCCGCCATTCGCCGGGTCGGGATGGGCGTGAGGGTGTGTTTTGGGTACCGGTGAACGCCGGGGGCGTTGTCCTCAATCGCCGGACGGGCTGGAAATGGCGAGCTGTCTCTGGCAACTGACGAGCAGGTCTCACTATCAGGGCGCCCTCGCAAATGACTGCCGCATCAGGGGTTCCGTATACGTTCAGTAAAGTTACAGCTGTAACCATTGCCGCCAAAGATGGATACAGCTTTAACTACTTTCCATGATCAGTGAGACGGAGGAACCACCCACGACCCGCGGTGCGCGGAACACGCGGACACCCGACGAACCGCAGGCCGCCAGGCCACCCGTACCAAGGCCCGCCGGGGCGATGACGCTCCTCGTCCTCGCCCTCGGCTTCGTCATGGCCAGCCTCGACACCGGCATCATGAACGTCGCCTCGCAGGACCTCCGGGTCCAGCTCGGGCTGAGCATGTCCGGCCTCACCTGGGTCGTGGACGGCTACGTGCTCGCCTTCGCCGCGCTCCTCCTGCTCGCGGGCGGGCTGGCCCAGCGGCTGGGGGCGCGCCGGGTCTACCTCGCCGGCCTGGCGGTGTTCACGGCGGCCTCGCTCCTGGGGGCGGTGGCACCGAACGGCGCGGCCCTCGTGGCGGCGCGGTTCGCGCAGGGCGTCGGCGCGGCGCTGTTCATGCCCAGCTCCCTCGCCCTCCTGATGAACGCCTTCCCCGAGGAGAAGCGCCGGGCGCGCGTCCTCGGCATCTGGTCGGCGATCGTCTCGACGTCCGTCGGGCTCGCCCCGTCCATCGGCGGCTTCCTAATCGGCACGCTGGGCTGGCGCAGCATCTTCCTGGTCAACCTGCCGATCGGCGTCCTCGCGCTGGCGCTCACCCGCCGTCACGTGGCCCCGCTCGCGGCCCGCGCCACCGCACTCGGCGCCGGCGGCCACGCGCTCGGCCTGCTCGCCCTGGCGGCACTGAGCTTCGCGCTCATCGAGGGGCCGGAGAAGGGCTGGGAGGCGGCCGAGGTGCTGTCGGCGGTGGCCGTGACGGTGGTCGCCGGAACGGCATTCGTCATACGGGAACGCCGCACCGCGACCCCCATCCTCCCCGTCGCCCTCTTCGCGGACCCCCGTTTCACGGCCGCCAACGCCGTCGGCTTCCTCTTCAACTTCGCCTTCTACGGCGTCCTGTTCGTCCTCGGCCTCTTCCTCCAGACGGCGCGCGGCGCGGACCCGGTGACCGCGGGGCTCCAGATGCTCCCGGCCGTCCTGGTCCTGCCGTTCGGCAACGTCCTGTACCCGCGGATCGCGGGGCGGGTGGGCAACCGGGCGGCACTGGCCGGTTCGCTGGCGCTCGGGGCGGTGGGCTACCTGGTGCTCTTCCTCTCACTGTCGCCCGGCCTGCCCTACTGGACGCTGGCCGTACTGCTCGCCCTGGTGAACGTCGGCGCGGGAGTGGCGTCCCCGGCGATGACCGGTGCCCTCATGGAGGCCGCCGGCCGCGAGCACGCCAACATGGTGAGCGCCACGCTCAACGCCAACCGCCAGGTCGGCTCGCTCGTCGGCATCGCCGCGATGGGCGCGGCCTTCACCGGGGCGGGCAGCGGTTACCCGGGCACCGCGCTCGCCTTCGCCCTCACCGCGGCGGCGCTCGCGGCGGCGGCGCTCCTCGGCTGGCTGGGCATACGGCAGCCGAACCCGACCCGGCCGTGAGGCCAGGACACCGCGAGGAGCACGCCCGCACCGGCACCGACGGGGCCGGAACGACGGAGAACGATGGGTCCGGCCCGACCGGAACCGCGAGGGACCCGGAACAGACGGGATCGGAACCGACGGAACCGCACCGGCCCTGAGCGGCGCACCAACAGGACACAGCACACAGCACACAGGCCACAGGACCAGGCCGCCCACCACCACGGCATACCCTTTCCGGGTGAGTGAGAACACCCGTTACCCGTGGGGCGCCGGGGTGGCCACCGGCGTCGGATCGATGCCGGGCGGCGACGCCCGGGAGGCCGTCAAGGTCGTCACCGGATCGCTGGAGGCGCTGCCGTACCTGCCGGAGCTGCCCGCCCGAGGGCCGGGCGCCGACATGATCGGGCGCACCATCGGCATGCTCGTCGAGTTGTACGCCCATGTGGAGCCGAGCGGCTGGCGGATCAGCGACCGCCCGGGGCGGGACACCCGGCGCGCCCGTTCCTGGCTGGGCGAGGACCTGGACGCCCTGGAGGAGTTCACCCAGGGGTACGAGGGCGCGCTGAAGGTCTCGGCCGTCGGCCCGTGGACGCTGGCCGCCGCCCTCGAACTGCGCAACGGCGAGGCCGCGCTCGGCGACCCGGGCGCCTGCCGCGACCTGGCCGGCTCCCTCGCGGAGGGGCTGCGCGGCCACTTGACCGAGGTCCGCCGCCGGGTGCCGGGAGCGACGGTGGTGCTCCAACTGGACGAGCCGTCGCTGACGGCCGTCCTCCAGGGCCGCGTCAAGACCGCCAGCGGCTACCGCACGCACCGCGCCGTGGACCGCGCGGTGGTCGAGGGCGCGCTGCGCGACCTGGTCGCGGTCGCGGACGGCGGCCCCGTGATCGTGCACTCCTGCGCGCCCGAGGTGCCGTTCGGGCTGCTGCGCCGCGCCGGCGTCACGGGCATCTCGTTCGATTTCTCCCTCCTCACCGAGCGTGACGAGGAGGCGATCGGGGAGGCCGTGGAGGGCGGCACGGCGCTCTTCGCGGGCGTCGTGCCGGGCATGGACGGCCCATTGTCAGACCCTGCCGGTAGCGTCATGGGTGTCAGGACGCTGTGGCGCAGGCTGGGGCTGTCGCCGGGGACTCTCGCCGAGTCCGTGGTGGTCACTCCCTCGTGCGGGCTGGCGGGCGCTTCGCCCGCATATGCCCGTACGGCCCTGGGGCACTGCGTCCGGGCGGCGAGATCCCTCGCAGACAACCCTGAGTGACGGCACTCCAGGACCAACGGGAGGACGAAACGGTGGCCGGCGAACAGCACACGGCGGTGTCCACGGTGCCCGCGAAGGCACGCGAGGAGCACGCGAGGCTCGCGGAGCAGGTGGAGGAGCACCGCTTCCGGTACTACGTGAAGGACGCTCCGGTCATCAGTGACGCGGAGTTCGACAAACTGCTGCGTTCCCTGGAGGCCCTGGAGAACGAGCACCCGGAGCTGCGCACCCCCGATTCGCCCACCCAGAAGGTCGCGGGCTCCTACGAGACGGAGTTCACCGAGGTCCAGCACCGCGAGCGGATGCTCTCGCTGGACAACGCCTTCGACGACGAGGAACTGTCCGCCTGGGCCGACCGGCTGGCGACGGAGCTGGGCGGGGACGCCAAGTCCGCCGGCTACCACTTCCTGTGCGAGCTGAAGGTGGACGGCCTGGCGGTCAACCTCACCTACGAGAAGGGCCGCCTCACCAGAGCCGCGACCCGAGGTGACGGCCGCACGGGTGAGGACATCACGCCCAACGTCCGCACCATCGGCGAGATCCCCGAGCGCCTGAAGGGCGACCGGGTGCCGGACCTGGTGGAGATCCGCGGCGAGGTCTACTTCCCGATGGAGAAGTTCCTCCAGCTCAACGAGCGACTGGTGGCCGACGGCAAGACCCCGTTCGCCAACCCGCGCAACGCCGCCGCGGGCTCGCTGCGCCAGAAGGACCCCAAGGTCACCGCCACCCGCCCGCTCCACATGGTCGTCCACGGCCTCGGCGCCCGCGAGGGGTTTGCCATCGACCGGCAGTCCCAGGCGTACGAGCTGCTGCGCGAGTGGGGCCTGCCCACCGCCACGCACAACAAGGTCGTGGACTCCCTGGCGGACGTCCGCGCCTTCATCGCCCACTACGGCGACCCGCAGACCCGCCGCACCGCCGTCGAACACGAGATCGACGGCGTGGTCGTGAAGCTGGACGAGATCCCCCTCCAGGGCCGCCTGGGCGCCACCTCCCGCGCCCCGCGCTGGGCCATCGCCTGGAAGTACCCGCCGGAGGAGGTCAACACCAAGCTGCTCGACATCCGCGTCGGCGTCGGGCGCACCGGCCGGGTGACCCCGTACGCCGTGGTCCAGCCGGTGACGGTGGCCGGTTCCGAGGTCGAGTTCGCCACGCTGCACAACCAGGACGTCGTCAAGGCGAAGGGCGTCCTCATCGGCGACACCGTCGTGCTGCGCAAGGCGGGCGACGTGATCCCCGAGATCCTGGGCCCGGTGGCGGACCTGCGGGACGGCAGCGAGCGCGAGTTCGTCATGCCGTCCCAGTGCCCCGAGTGCGACACGCCCCTCCAGCCCGCCAAGGAGGGGGACGTGGACCTGCGGTGCCCCAACGCCCGCGGCTGCCCCGCCCAGATCCGCGAACGCCTCTTCTACCTCGCGGGCCGCAAGTCCCTCGACATCGAGAACTTCGGCTACGTCGCCGCCACCGCCCTCAGCCAGCCCCTGGAGCCCGCCGAAGCCCCCCTCAAGGACGAGGGCGACCTCTTCAACCTCTCCGTCGAACAGCTCCTCCCCATCAAGTCCTACGTCCTGGACCCGGACACCGGCCTGCCCAAGCACGACCCGAAGACCGGCGAGGAGAAGATCGTCACCTTCTTCGCCAACAAGCAGGGCGAGCCGAAGAAGAACACCCTCGCCATGCTGGAGAACATCCAGGCCGCCAAGACCCGCCCGCTGGCCCAGATCCTCACCGGCCTCTCGATCCGCCACGTCGGCCCCGTCGCCGCCCAGGCGCTCGCCCGCGAGTTCCGCTCCCTGGACCGCATCCGGGAGGCGAGCGAAGAAGAGCTCGCGAACACCGAGGGCGTCGGGCCGACCATCGCGGCCTCGCTCAAGCAGTGGTTCGCCGAGGACTGGCACGTCGAGATCGTGGAGAAGTGGCGGGCCGCCGGCGTCCGCATGGAGGAGGAGTCCACGGGCGAGGAAGGTCCGCGCCCTCTGGAAGGCGTCACCGTCGTGGTAACGGGCACACTTCAGTCACACACCAGAGATGGCGCGAAAGAGGCCCTTCAGAGTCTCGGAGCGAAGGTGACCGGTTCCGTTTCCAAGAAGACCGGTTTCGTCGTGGTGGGAGAGAATCCGGGTTCGAAGTACGACAAGGCCATGCAGTTGAAGGTCCCTGTGCTGGACGATGACGGCTTCGCGGTCCTGCTTGAGCAGGGTCCCGACGCGGCTCGTGCGGTAGCCGTCACTCCGCCTGAGGAGGAGTGAGGCGTCACTCCTGCGGCGCATACCAGATAGTCGCAGGCCGTCAGGCCGCATTCGGGCAACCGCAACCGATCGCTGCCCGAGGCGGCCTTCTGCGGCCTACTGTTGAGGTGTGCGCCTGCCGTGGCGCGGGCACAGCCGGCTGTGAGAGGTATCGGAATGAAACCGACCGACAGCGCCGCCGCGGCGACGCGGCTCCGCCGGCTCGCGCTGCGCGCGCTGCCGCTGACCGTCGTCCTGGCGGCGTGCGGCGCGTTCACGACGAGCGTGATCCGAACGCTCGGCGGCGATCGCGCCCTGTTCCCGTCCGGCACGGTCGGCTGGGCGCTGGCGATCCTCACCGGCGTCATCGTGGGCCATCTGGTCGCCCTCGGGCGTGACCGCTGGTGGGGCGGCACCGGTTCGGGCGCCGCCCTCGCCCTCGCCGTCCTGATGCTCTTCGGCTGGCTGCCCGCCGCGCTGGTGAGCCTGGCCGTCGTCGTCCTGGTCGGCGCGGCCCGTCGCCACCGATGGCGCCAGGCCGTCCTGCACGGCGCGGTGGACATCCTCGGCATCGGGGCCGCCGCCCTGAGCCTGGCGCTGTGCGACGTGGTGCCCACCGTCGAACACCCCTGGCAGCCGGCCGCCTGGGACCTGGCCGTGCTGCCGAAGATCCTCGCCGCCGCCACCGCCTATCTGGTCGTCACCCGCGCCCTGCTGTGGTTCTCCATGGCCCAGCGCAACGGCGGCGGCCTGCCCACCATCGCCCGCACCGCCCTGGCCCGTCAGATCCTGGTAGGCGTCGCCCTCCTGGGCATCTCGCCCCTGATCGTCGTCACGGCCGTCCACGCCCCCCTGCTCCTCCCGCTCTTCTCGGTCCCCCTCATCGCCCTCGACTCCACCCTCTGGATAGCCCGCGCCCGCGCCGAGGAGCAGCTCCGCGACCCCCTCACCGGTCTGCCCAACCGTCAGTGGCTGCTGGAACGCACCTGGACGGCCCTGGACGAGGCCGAGCGGATAGGCGCGCGTTCCGCCCTCGTCCTGATAGACCTCGACCGTTTCCGCTCGGTCAACGACACCCTCGGGCACCTCGCCGGTGACCGCCTCCTGCTCCAGATAGCCGACCGGCTGCGCCACGCCCTCCCGCGCGGCGCCGAGGCCGCCCGCCTGGGCGGCGACGAGTTCGCCGTCCTCCTGCCCACCGCCGACTCCCTCACCAGCGCCCAGCGCGTCGCCCGCCACCTCGTCGCCGCCCTCGGTTCCTCCCTGGACCTGGACGGCCTGACCCTCGTTCTGGAGGCCAGCGCGGGGGTCTCCGTCTTCCCGGACCACGCCCTGGACGCCGAGGGCTTACTGCGCCGCGCCGACGTCGCCATGTACCAGGCCAAGCGGGACCGCAGCGGCGTCGAGGTCTACGAGGCCAAACGCGACGGCAACACCCCCGACCGCCTCGGCCTGCTCGGCGACCTGCGCCGCGCCCTGGACGCCGGCGAGGTCGAACTCCACTACCAGCCCAAGGTCGGCTTCGACGGCCACGTCGCCGGCCTGGAGGCCCTCGTCCGCTGGGTGCACCCCGAGCGCGGAAAGGTCCCGCCGGACGAGTTCATCACCATCGCCGAGTCCTCCGGCCTGATGCCCCGCCTGACCGAATACGTCCTGGAAACCGCCCTCGCCCAGGTCGCCCGCTGGCGCGCGGCCGGCCTCGAAGTCCCCGTCGCCGTCAACGTCTCCCCCCGCGACGTCCACACCCCCGGCTTCGCCGGAACCGTCGCCGCCCGCCTCGCCCGCCACCAAGTCCCCCCGGGCTCCCTCCAGTTGGAAATAACGGAACACGTCCTCCTGGAAGACCCCCAACGCGCCGCCGACACCCTCGCCGGCCTCACCGGCCACGGCGTCAAGATGTCTCTCGACGACTTCGGCACCGGCTACTCCTCCCTCGTCCACCTCCGCCGCCTCCCCGTCAGCGAGCTGAAGATCGACCGCTCCTTCGTCGCCCGCCTCGCCGTCGACACCGAAGACGCCGAAATCGTCCGCTGCACCCTCGACCTCGCCCACTCCCTCGGCCTCCTCGTCGTAGCGGAAGGCGTCGAAGACGACGAAACCTGGGAGCGCCTGCGCGACATGGGCTGCGACGCCGTCCAGGGCTGGCTGGTAGCCGCCGCGATGCCCCCGGACGAGACCACGGCCTGGCTCCTGGCCCGTGGCGAACGCGGCTGGCAACGCGAGGACGCCCACCCGGCCACGGCTCCGGCAGAGCCGGAACACGCGACGGCCCCGGATGACGCGGACCAGCGCGTGACGTGACCAGGCGGACGCCCGGTTACTTCTGATCTCCCTCTCGCTCTTCTCTTTCTTCCCTCCCTCGCTTATGCGAGTCGGCCTGCCTTGATGGTGCGCAGGAGGGCGTGGAGGGTGGTGGGGTGGGTGGTGAGGATCTGGGTGGGGGAGGTGCTTTCACGGAGGGCGATGCGAGAGCTTTCCGGTGCGGCGACTTCCATGCAGTTGTTGCCGCCGCCTCCGCAGGAGGTGGAGCGTTGCCACGCGGTGAGATCCATGGTCCTTTCCTCGCTAGTCGAGGTGCCCTGACTTGACGCTGTGTAAGAGCGCTGCAAGGACAGTGGTGTCTGTCGTGATGATCTCCTCAGGGGTGGTGCTTTCGCGTATGGCCATCTGGTGGCCTGCCGCCAGAGCGACTTCTACGCAGTTGTTCGCGCTGCCTCCAGAAAAGGAAGAGCGCTGCCACGCGAGGTGGTTCATGACCTTGCCCTCCGGTATCAGCCTTGGGGGAGATTCTTCCCTACTGGAGATACCCTGATTTGATGCCACGCAAGAGGGCTTCGAGTGCGGTGGGGTGTGCGGTGATGATTTGGGTAGAGTGGCTGCTTTCGCGAAGGGCTATCCGATCCCCTTCCGCAAGGGATATCTCCACGCAGTTGTTGGCCGAAGCCTCGGAGTGCGAGGACTTCAGCCACTTCGTCTCGGGCACAGTCAGTACCTCTTATAGGTCTTCGGCGATACTGAGAATGATGTCTCTTGACCGATTAGCGTTCAAGGCGAGCTGTTCGACCGCGTCCAGACGACGTCGAAAATTGGCGAGTTGCATGGGTGAGTCGAAGTAGACGGCCCCGATCGGTGAGTCCACATGGATGGTGTCCAGGTGAGGGCTACCGGCGGCCACATACATCAAGGATTGCTCCGCCATCGGAAATCCGCCGGCCGCAAAGGGGATGACCAGGAGCGTGACGTTCTCACGCTCGCTCTCCTTCAAGAGGTGAAGAAGCTGTGCTTTGGCCACCGCTCGTCCTCCGACCTGCATGCGTAGCGCCGACTCGTGGATCAAGCCCTGGTAGGGCGTGGCTCGTGCGCCTCCGACAATCGTGTGACGTGCCATGCGCTGGGCGATGCGCAGTTCGATCTCCAGACGGGACAGTGCGGGGATGAAGAGATTGAAGAGTGCTCGCGCGTGTTCCTCAGTCTGGAAGATTCCCGGAATATGCGCAGTCTGTAGCGTCCGGAGGCTTGAGGCGTAGTGCTCAAGTTCCGCGACTTCGAGAAAATCCGGGGGGATTTTGTCGCGGTACTCGTCCCACCATCCTTTCTTGCGGCCACCTGTCATGGAAGCTAGTGCGTCGACCAAGGCGGGATCGTCGCACTCGTAGATGGCGGCCAGCCGACGCAGGCGACGCTCGCTGATGCCGAAGCGGCCAGCCTCGACGTTTGAGATTGTCGTGCGGTCCGTGCCGAGCAGTTCGGCGGCTTTCGGGGCCGTCATTCCGGCGGCCTCCCGCAGGCGGCGCAGCTCGGTTCCGAATCGGCGCTGACGGACGGTGGGTGTTTGCCTTGGTGCCATATGTCCCTCTCCTCGCTTCGGGCTCAGTGTGTCGAGGGCTTATGGAGCACGTCCGCAAAATTCGATGTATCTACTCGTTCGAGTGAATCGGGTATCACCGGTTGTAGTGCGTGGCTACTGTGAGATTTGCTTCGCGTTGGCGGAAGCGCACCGGTTTCCCCTGCCCGCCCGGGACGGCAGGGACCGGCGAGCCACCGCCGCATCCTTCACGGACCACGCACCCAGGAGGTGCCCCATGAACGCGCACGTCCCCGCTGTCCCGGAACCTCCGCACCCGCCACCCATCCCGTTCACAGAGCCGTGGCACTACGAGCTGGGGTTTCCCTGTGACCCGCGCGGGCCGCGCATCGCTCGTACGACCCTGCGGGCCGTTCTCGCCGAGCACGGGCTGACCGAACTGACGCAGCGGGCCGAACTGCTGGCCTCGGAGCTGACCACCAATTCCGTACGGCACACCAAGGGCCCCGCTGCCGTACGCATGCACTGGCTGCACCCGGTGCTGCGGGTCAGCGTGTGGGACATGTGCCCTGACCTGCCGAAGCAGCGGCATCCATGTGCCGACGCGGAGGGTGGGTGGGGATTGATGATCCTTGACGTCATGGCCGACCGGTGGGGCGGCTGCGCCATGGGGGAGGGACCCTTCGGGCCCGGGGGGAAGACGATCTGGTTCGAGCTGGCGGTGGGCGCCGATCCGCCGCCCGGGCTCGTCCCCGTAAGCGTCGTCTGAAGTAGGAGGAACCCCCACCGGCGGACGGTCGCCGAGCCGACGGAAGGGGACGTCCCGGGGTGCCCCCGCAGCGGACTGGGGCGCGGCGGCCCCGTCACGAGATCTCGTCGGGGAGGCGCAACTGCCGCGAGGAGGTACCCCGGGGCGGCCCCGACCTCGTACGAAACAAAAGGCGTACCGACCACTGGACCGCACCCGCGACAGGCCCCGACCCCGTACGAAACAAAAGGCGCAAGACCCACCGGCCGCACCCGCGAACAGGCCCCCACCCGAGACAAAGAAGCGCGCCGGGGCCCCCCCCCCCGCCCCGCCCCCCCAACAAAACGTTAGGGG
>NZ_JBEXNM010000128.1:0-10447 GCF_040611095.1 Streptomyces sp. NPDC003077
TCAACTGCCAGCCGCTTGGGGGCGCCGTGGTGGCCCCCCCTGCCGGCCGCGGCGGGGGCCCCGCCCCCGCGTCGGCGCTCTTCTGGAGGACACATGGGGCGCTACGTCATACGACGACTGCTCCAGATGGTGCCCGTCTTCATCGGCACCACTTTCTTGATCTTTGTCATGGTCTACGCGATCGGTGATCCCGTCGCCGCCATGTTCGGAGACCGGACACCGGACCCGGCCACCGCCGCGCAGATCCGGGAGTCCCTGCACCTCAACGACCCGTTGTGGAGCCAGTACCTGCAGTACATGGCCGGGATCTTCCAGGGCGACTTCGGTACGTCCTTCAACGGCACCCCGGTCTCGGAACTGATGGGCAACGCCTTCCCGAACACCATCAAGCTGACGCTGGTGGCGTTCGTCATCGAGCTGGTGGTCGGCCTGACGCTCGGCGTCATCGCGGGCATGCGCCGCGGCCGGCTCGCGGACACCGGCGTGCTCATCTTCACGCTGCTGGTGATCTCGATCCCGACGTTCGTCACCGGTTACGTGCTGCAGTACTTCATCGGCGTGAAGCTCGGCTGGGCCGCCCCGGCGGTCTCCATCGACGTCACCTTCGACGAGCTGCTGCTGCCCGGCATCGTGCTGGCGGGCGTCTCGCTGGCCTACGTCTCCCGGCTCACCCGCACCTCGATCGCGGAGAACCTGCGCGCGGACTACATCCGCACCGCCACCGCCAAGGGCCTGCCCCGGCGCCGCGTGGTCACCGTCCACCTGCTGCGCAACTCGCTGATCCCCGTCGTCACCTTCCTCGGCACCGACATCGGCGGCCTGATGGCCGGCGCCGTCGTCACCGAGCGGATCTTCAACATCCAGGGCGTCGGCTACCAGCTCTACCAGGGCATCCTGCGGCAGAACTCGCCGACCGTGGTGGGCTTCGTGACCATCCTCGTCGTCGTCTTCCTCGCCGCCAACCTGCTCGTCGACCTGCTCTACGCGGTCCTGGACCCGAGGATCCGTTATGCCTGATTCCTCCTTGCAGACCCAGGCTTCCGTGGCCTCGGCCGAGATCGTCAACGTGGAGCTGAAGGCGGAGAAGCCCCGCAGCCTGGCGGGCGACGCCTGGCGCGACCTCAGGCGCAACCCGATCTTCTACATCTCGGCCGTGCTGATCCTCTTCCTGGTCGTCATCGCGATCTGGCCGACCCTGCTGACCAGCACCAGCCCGTACGCCTGCGACATCACCAAGTCCAAGATGGGCGCGACCGACGGCCACCCCTTCGGCTTCAACACCCAGGGCTGCGACGTCTACGCGCGCACCATCCACGGCGCCCGCGCCTCGGTCATCGTCGCCGTGGGCACCACCCTCCTCGCCGCCGTCTTCGGCTGCCTCATGGGCGGACTGGCCGGCTTCTTCGGCGGCTGGTGGGACTCGATCCTCTCCCGGGTCGGCGACATCTTCTTCGGCATCCCGATCCTGCTCGGCGGCATCGTCTTCCTGTCCGTCATCAAGGGCGGCTCGATCTTCACCGTCGTGCTGCTGATGGCGATCCTGGGCTGGCCGCAGATCGCCCGTATCGCGCGCGGTTCGGTGATCACCGTCAAGCAGCAGGACTACGTGCAGGCGGCGCGCGCCCTGGGCGCGAGCACCTCGCGCATGCTGCTGCGGCACATCATGCCGAACGCGCTGGCGCCGGTCATCGTCGTGGCGACCATCGCGCTCGGTACGTACGTCTCTCTGGAGGCGACCCTGTCGTTCCTGGGTGTCGGCCTCAAGCCGCCGACGGTCTCCTGGGGCATCGACATCTCCGAGGCCGCGAAGGACGTCCGCAACGCGCCGCACATGCTGCTGTGGCCCGCGGGTGCGCTCAGCATCACCGTCCTCGCGTTCATCATGCTCGGCGACGCGGTGCGCGACGCCCTCGACCCCAAGCTGCGCTGAGGGAGGCGTACGTGACCACCACCGTCAAAAAGACCGCGGACGCGCCCCGGCCGGACGCCGGGACCGACCCCGCAGCCCCGCTGCTGGAAGTCCGCGACCTGCACGTGGAGTTCCACACCCGGGACGGCGTCGCCAAGGCCGTCAACGGCGTCAACTACAGCGTGAACCCCGGCGAGACGCTGGCCGTGCTCGGCGAGTCCGGCTCCGGCAAGTCCGTCACCGCGCAGGCGATCATGGGCATTCTCGACATGCCGCCGGCGAAGATCCCGCAGGGCGAGATCCTCTTCCACGGCCATGACCTGCTGAAGATGTCCGGCGAGCAGCGCCGCCGGGTGCGCGGCGCGAAGATCGCCATGATCTTCCAGGACGCGCTGTCCGCCCTGAACCCGGTGCTCTCCGTCGGCTACCAGCTCGGCGAGATGTTCCGCGTCCACCGCGGCCTGTCCAAGGGCGCCGCCCGGGCCAAGGCCATCGAGCTGATGGACCGGGTGAAGATCCCGGCCGCCAAGAGCCGGGTGGGCGACTACCCGCACCAGTTCTCCGGCGGTATGCGCCAGCGCATCATGATCGCGATGGCGCTCGCCCTGGAACCCGAGCTGATCATCGCGGACGAGCCCACCACCGCGCTCGACGTCACCGTCCAGGCCCAGGTCATGGACCTGCTCGCGGAGCTCCAGAGCGAGTACAACATGGGCCTCATCCTGATCACGCACGACCTCGGCGTGGTCGCGGACGTGGCCGACAAGATCGCCGTCATGTACGCGGGCCGGATCGTGGAGCACGCTCCCGTCCGCGAGCTCTACAAGAACCCGGCCCACCCCTACACCCGGGGCCTGCTGGACTCCATCCCGCGCCTGGACCAGAAGGGCCAGGAGCTGTACGCGATCAAGGGCCTGCCGCCCAACCTGCTCCGCATCCCGCAGGGCTGCGCCTTCAACCCGCGCTGCCCGAAGGCGCAGGACATCTGCCGTACGGAGATCCCCGCGCTGCAGACGGTCGGCGAGGCCCGCGGCAGCGCGTGCCACTTCTGGAAGGAGACGCTCCATGGCTGAGCCCAAGAAGCCGAACGGGTCGTCGTCCCAGCCGGTGAAGAAGGACGCGGCCCTCACGAAGGCTCCGGAAAAGGCGGGCCTCGGCAAGAAGCCCGCCACCGACGCGGCCTCCCTCACCAAGCAGGGCGCCGCGAAGGTCGCCGAGCGCGGCGAGCCGATCCTCCAGGTCCGCAACCTGGTCAAGCACTTCCCGCTGACCCAGGGCATCCTGTTCAAGAAGCAGGTCGGCGCGGTCAAGGCCGTCGACGGCATCTCCTTCGACCTCTACCGGGGCGAGACGCTGGGCATCGTCGGCGAGTCCGGCTGCGGCAAGTCCACCGTGGCCAAGCTCCTGATGAACCTGGAGCGCGCCACCGCCGGCGAGGTCTTCTACAAGGGCCAGGACATCACCAAGCTGTCCGGCCGCGCCCTGAAGGAGGTCCGCCGCAACATCCAGATGGTCTTCCAGGACCCGTACACCTCGCTCAACCCCCGGATGACGGTCGGCGACATCATCGGCGAGCCCTTCGACATCCACCCCGAGGTGGCCCCCAAGGGCGACCGCCGCCGCAAGGTGCAGGAGCTGCTGGACGTCGTCGGCCTCAACCCCGAGTACGTCAACCGCTACCCGCACCAGTTCTCCGGCGGCCAGCGCCAGCGCATCGGCATCGCCCGCGGCCTCGCGCTCAACCCGGAGATCATCATCTGCGACGAGCCGGTCTCGGCCCTGGACGTCTCCGTCCAGGCCCAGGTCGTCAACCTGATGGAGAAGCTCCAGGACGAGTTCGACCTGTCCTACGTCTTCATCGCGCACGACCTGTCCATCGTCCGGCACATCTCGGATCGGGTCGGCGTCATGTACCTCGGCAAGATGGCCGAGATCGGTACGGACGAGGAGATCTACGACCACCCGACGCACCCCTACACCCAGGCGCTGCTGTCGGCCGTCCCGGTCCCCGACCCGGAGTCCCGCACCGGCCGCGAACGCATCATCCTGTCCGGCGACGTTCCCTCCCCGGCCAACCCGCCGTCCGGCTGCCGCTTCCGCACCCGCTGCTGGAAGGCCCAGGACAAGTGCGCCGAGGAGACCCCGGTCCTGGCGATCCCCGAGCGGTTCGCCTCGTCCGACTCGCTCGCGGCCCACGCCTCCGCGTGCCACTTCGCGGAGGAGAAGGACGTGGTGGGGGCGGCGTAGCTCTCTTACGGGGCGGCGGGCCCGGCCCGTCCGTCCCGCCCACATGATCGTCCGTGCGGGGCTGTCCGTACGGGCCCGAGGCGCCCGGGGTTGGCTGTGACCCCGGGCGCTTCCCTTTTTGTGCGCTGCTGCTTACGCGGCCTTCGGCGTGAGCGTGAACCACACCGACTTCCCGTTGGGGTAGTCCCGCACCCCCCACGCGTCCGCACACGCCTGCACGATCCCGAGCCCGCGCCCACCGACGTCCCCGGCCTCGGGCGCCTGTGGTGTCGGTGCTCCGCCGCCGGTATCCCACACGGCGATGGTCAGGTCGTACGGCGAACGGTCGATGCTGACGTACGCGTCCTTGGTGGTGTAGCGGTACGCGTTCGTGACGAGCTCCGAGACCATCAGCTCGGCGGTGTCGATCAGGCAGTGGAGGCTCGCGTCCTCCAGAATCCGCCGCAGCGCCGCTCTGACGACACCGACCGCCCGGGGGTCGTGGGGGACGAAGATGCCGTAGGACCAGGTGTCGTCGGACGTGCGCATAGGGCCGCCTCCAGGGCTGTGTTCCTGCTGTGACTGGCGCCACACGTACCGTAGCGAGATGGTCTTACGGTTACAACCTCGTAGCGGAAAGTGATGGTCGCTCTCCGTTCCCCCTCTGTAGCATTGCGCAAGACTGACGCTCGATCAGGGAGGGGTGCATGGGACTCAGGGCCAACCCCACAGGCCGCCAACGGCGATTCGGCGCCGAAGTGCGCAAGCTGCGCGAGAGCGCGGGCCTGTCGGTCGCCGAGGCCGCGTCGCTCCTCGGCATGAAGCCGCCCCACCTCAGCAACATCGAAGCGGGCCGGACGAGCCTGTCGGAGGAGCGCCTGCGCTCACTGGCAAGCGCGTCAGGTCTTATTGATGGAACCTACATCGATGCGCTGATTGAGCTGGGGCAGGCTTCGGGGAAGGGGTGGTGGAGCGAGTATCGGGAGAGACTGCCGGCGTCCTTCTTGGACTACGCCGAGCTTGAGGCAAGCGCGCGCAAGCTCAGCGGGTACGAGCCATTGTTCGTGCCGGGGCTCTTGCAGACACGGGAGTACGCCACAGCCATCCATCACCACGGCTACAGCAGGAACACGTACGAGTGGCACGAGACTGCCATCGAGTTCCGCATGCGGCGGCAAGAGGCGCTCACCAAGAACCAAGCCCTCCAATTTCGCGCGATCATGCACGAGGCCGCACTGCGTCCGACACTGGGCGACGGCGAGGTCATGCGCGATCAGTTGCTCAAGCTGATCGAAATGGCCCGACTCCCAAACGTCACGGTGCAGGTACTGCCCTTTGACGGCCCAGTCCCTTACGGCACACCGTTCATTCTGTTCGAGCCAGGCATCTCAAGGCTGGGGACGGTAGCGGTGCCTCAAGTCCACGGCACCGTCTACCTGGGCGATGAGGTTTCTCTCACCCGATACAACGAGGACTTTGAGACCCTAAGCCGACTTGCTCTTCCGGCAGTTGGTGAAGAAACGATGGGGAAGAAGCGTCTACGGAAAGACTCGCTCGGGCTGATGCAGCAACTCCTGTATCCGATGCTCTAGGAAGGTGCGAATGTCTCGCTTGATGTGGCAGAAATCCAGCTTCAGTGAAGGGGGGACCGAGGCGTGCGTAGAGATATCGGCAGGCCCGGCAGGCACTTCGTATCTCCGTGAGAGTGATGCGCCAACAGAGATCATCGCTACGGATTCTGCTGTCTTGCTCAGCCTGATGCGGGTGGTCAGGGAGGGCCGTTTCGATGGTCCCATGCCGTAGGACTCGAAGGAACGCCCGCTCTGGCTGGCAAAAGTCCAGTTTCAGCGAGGGGGGCGCCCCGAACTGCGTCGAGGTAGCCACCGACTCGGCTGGCATCTACGTTCGGGAGAGCGAGGCACCGGCAGAGGCCATCGCTACCAGCCCGGCTGCTCTGCGCGGAATGGTGCGGTCAGTAAAGAGTGGCCGGTTTGAGGTCTTTCAATGAAGGAGTAGGTCATGTGCGGCCTCGTCTGGCAGAAATCCAGCTTTAGCGAAGGACACACGGAAGCGTGCGTCGAGGTGGTCGCCGACTCGGCCGAGGCTTACCTCCGAGAGAGCGACGCCCCCACGACCATCCTCACCACCACCCCCACCGCCCTACGCGGCCTGGTCCGTGCGGTGAAGGAAAACCACCTCGGCAGGCTCACCCGAAACCCGTAAAAAGCGACAAGACCAACCCCGTGCGGCGCCGGACAGGAAGTCCGGCGCCGCTCGGCACTCACGATGGCCTGGCGGCCCAGCGTCACTTCAGATGCCGGTTGAAGAACTGGGCCGCGTCCTCCCCCGCAAACTGCGGGACGCCGGTGTGCCCGCCCATATTGGCGATCAGGGACTTCTCCTGGGAGCCGAAGGCGTCGAACAGGTCCAGGGCCGCCTGCCGGTCGTTGCGTTCGTCGTCCCACTGCAACAGGACGTGCAGTGGAATGGTGACCCGGCGGGCCTCCTCGAACGTGGCGCGAGGCACGAAGCTTCCGGCGAAGAGACCGGCGGCCACGATGCGCGGCTCGACCACCGCGAGGCGGACGCCGATGGAGATCACTCCGCCCGAGTACCCGACCGGACCCCCGATCTCGGGCAGCGACAGGAGGGCGTCCAAGGCGGCCCGCCATTCCGGGACCGCCTTGTCGACCAGGGGGAGGACGAGGGCGTCGATGATCTCGTCACCGACCGGCTCGCCGGCCTCCATGGCCCGGCGCAGGTCGGCGCGGGCCTGCTCGGCGGCGGCCCAACGGGGCCGGTCACCGCTCCCGGGGAGTTCGATGGTGGCCGCGGCGAAGCCGTCCGCCAAGGTGCGCCGGGCCCGTGCCACCAGCCGGGGGTACATCGTGCGCAGCCCGAGCGGGGGGTGACCGAGCAGGATCAGCGGCGCCGGTGCGGGGGCGGACGCGGGCGTCCACAAGATGCCGGGGATCTCGCCGAGGGTGAATCCGCGTTCGAGGACGCCGTCGTCGAGGCGCTGTTCGCAAGTGAAGTGAAGGGTCATGGTCGTGCCTTTCGGGAGTGCGCTGGAACGGCGCTCCCGGACGACCTATCGCCCGACCGTGACCCCTGAGGAGAGCACCCACGTCGATACGTTCACGGGTACCACCTCCTCGTTCTCTCGCACGGCCGCCGCGAAGGTACCAACGGCCGACGCGGCCAGACAAAGGGTTTTTACGTGGATTCCTGACGCCCTCGCCCCAGCGTTGCGCGGGTAGCCGAGGCGGGCGGCAGGTCTGGCGGCACATGCGCGAAAAGACTTGCGCGGCGTGGTCCGACGGCTCCTCTCGGCTCGTCTCGACCGTTGCTCCGGGCAGGCGTCGGTGTCTACGGTTCGACGGCAGAAGCCCTGTTCCAGCGGAAGGCATACGGAGGCGCAGGTGGCGGGCGACTCGGCGGAGGTCTCCACGCGAGAAGGCGACGACCCGACGACCGCGCTCACCGCCGCCCCCGGCGCCCTGCGCGACCTGGCGCGCCGCGAAGGAGAACCGCATCGGCGGGACCATTCGAGCTTCCGGCTGGCGGCGTACGCCGTTTGCGTCGAGGACGGGCGCGTGCTGCTCGCCCGTTACGTGTCGCCTGAGGGCCAGTCCACCTGGACTCTCCCGGGCGGCAGGGTCGAGCACGGGGAGGACCCGTTCGACGCGGTGATCCGGGAGGTCGCCGAGGAGACCGGCTGCGACGCGGTGGTCGAACGCCTGCTGGGTGTGGACTCGCGGACGATTCCGGCAGCCGACGCCCGCGCGGGCGTCGAGCACCAGAATGTCGGCATCTTCTACCGGGCCCGTATCACCGGCGGCCGGCTCCGGCCCGAGCCGAACGGGGCGACCGCCGAGTCGGTCTGGACTCCGATCCCCGACGTCGCCCGCCTGCGCCGGTCATCGCTGGTCGACGTCGGTCTCGCCCTGGCGCGGTCCCTCCCGGCGACCGGCCATGTCCCGCCCGTACCGGTCGGCGGCCTGATCCAGCACTGAGGCACGACCGACATCCATCTGGCCTGCTCGCTCGTCGACGAGCCGCCGTCCCCACAACCCACCGCCGTCGCTCTCTCACCCGTCCAGCGCCGCCGCCATCCGATCAAGATCGGCCAGGAACTGGCCGAGGCGCTCCTCCGGTACGGCGTCGGTCATGCGCTGGTCGATGGTGTAGACGGCGGAGCGGGCCGCCGCGAGGCGGCGGTGGCCCTCGTCGGTGAGGTGGGCGGGCAGGGCGCGGCCTCGGTCGGTGGTGGCCGGGCGGGTGAGGAGGCCGGCTTCCTGGAGGCCGCGCGTGCTCGCCGTTCCCGCCCACGGCGAGCACGCGGCCCGCAATCCGAGAGCGGGCAGGCCCGGAAGCCGTGGGGGAGTGCCGGCGGCTCGTAATTCGGGTGACAGGGCTCCGTCCCACCGGCATGATCGGGCGATTGTTCTGCCAACGGTCCGATTTCGGGGGTACACCACGTCCATCGAGCAAGAACCGCGAGCCTGGTCGCTGCTGTGGGCCGATGCCGACCCTCGCCGGAACATCTTCGAATGGGACGACGACGAGGAGGCCCGCCTCGCGGCACTGGTTGCCCCGATGACACCTCCCACGAGTGCGGACGGGGTGGAACAGTTCCGCTTCACGCGATCGGTGACCGCCCTCCTGACGTCGCGCTACGGGCGCTGGGCCTGCGGGTGGGACTGGTCGATCCACAACGGTGGACCCGTCGCCGCCTGGTGCTGCGACGGGCATTCGGTCGGAGAGGCGGAGCCGACCGCCGCGCGGGTCGTGGCCTCGTTGCTGGAGTGGCGTGACTGGCTGGAGGACATGGCCGAGCGGTTCGAACGGCTCGCCCCGCTTCCCGGCGCGGACGCCGAGGAACGCAGCTGGCATCTGGAGCGTGCGGCGACCCGCCTGGTCACCACGGTCGTGGACCGCACCCACGCCGAGGCGGGCTGGCACGGGCTCTGCGTCACGACGCTCACCTGGTTCCTGTCCTCCACCGGCCTGGGGCCGGAGGAGGCGAAGAAGGCGGTGGATGCCGCGATCGGCGGCCGGTTCAAGAGCTGGGCCGAGCCCGCCCCGATCCTCATCGACGAGGTGGGAGAGGACCTGGCGGTCCGCCTGACCGGTCGCGGGTTCTACCGTGAGCGGTGACGCACTGGCCGTGTGGTGCCAGGTCAGGGAGCAGGTGGACTGGTCCTCGGCGAAGGCGGCTCCGGTGCCCGTGCGGCCGGTCGTCGACGGACTCGTCGCCTGGTGTGACGGCCCGGTCCGCCACCGCGACCCGGCCCGCGCCGACCGCCTGCTCACCGCGGCGGCCCTCTCCCGCACCGCGGCCACGCGAGGAGAACCGCTCACCCCGGCCCTGCTCGGCGACTGGCAGAAGCTGGTCCTCGGTCTGCCCGACGTGCGCTTGCGACAGGGGGACGCCTTCGCCAAGGGTGGCCGGGAACGTTACGGGCTGACGCCACACACCTGGCGGGACTTCGCCGCCTGTCTGCGCCAGAGCGGCGACCCAGCGGTCCCCCTGCCCGCCAGGGCGGCCAGGGCCTATCTCGACGTGGCCTTCTTCCACCCCTATCCGGACGGCAACGCCCGCCTGGCGCTGCTGGCCCTCGCCTACGTCCTGGAGACGGAGGGAGTGCGTCTGGACGAAGTGGGGCCGCTGCAGACCACTCGCTACGCGGACGATCCCGTCGGTGCGCTCGACCTGGCGGACCTCGTCTCCGTGCTGATGCGTGCCACCCACCGTCGGGCGACGGCAGCCGCACGGTGAGAGAAGCCGCATCGTGAGAGAAGCCGCCACGGCGACCGCCCGCGCCATCACCCGGCCCCGACGCCCCCGCTCGATCTGGTGCGCGCAGTGAAGCGCAACCACCTCGGAGGGAATCGGCTGAGCGGGTCGACTTCTGGCCCCGTGCACGCCGGCGGGGGCATGGAGGCACGTAACCGGCGATCAGAGCTCGTGGTGGCTGAGCGACTGGTGGCGGACGAGCGGCGGAAGGTGGGCCCGGGGCGTTTGAAACGCCTCGGGCCCTCGTGTACAGTTCTTCGAGTTGTCGCGGAGCAGTAACGGTTCTGCGGCACACTTCTCGCCGCACCGGCGGCACCCACTACCGCACGACTCCTGAACAGGATGAATTTCGGCATGCCGAAATTCTTTCCACCGGGCCGATTAGGCGCCGGACAGGAAATCCGCTAAAGTAGTGAACACGCCGGAAGGCGCGAAAAACCCGCCCATCGGGGCCGGAAACGGAAAGCGGAAACGCGAAACGGATCTGGTAAAGTGGAAACCGCGAGAAAGGC
>NZ_JBEXNM010000129.1:0-10242 GCF_040611095.1 Streptomyces sp. NPDC003077
CGTGCGGGCTCGTGGGGCGGGTGGCGGGTGGTCTGGGGGCCCGGTGAACGCCGGGGGCGTTGTCCTCAAACGCCGGACGGGCTGGAATTTGCTGGGCCGCCGTCCATTAGCGGAGCCGGACGGGCTGGAATTTGCTGGGCCGCCGTCCATTAGCGGAGCCGGACGGGCTGGAATTTGCCGGGCCGCCGGCCATCAGCGGAGCCGGACGGGCTTGATTGCGCCGGACGGCCGCCCACCAGCGGAGCCGAGGGCCTGATCGGGCGGGCCGCCGCCCATCGGCGGAGCCGGACAGGCTGGAAATGGCGGACCGCCACCCATCGGTGGAGCCGGAGGGACCTGACGGGCCGGCCCGGTACCCATGGGCACCCCGCGGCCGGGGCGCAGGTTCACTGCGCCCCGGGTCGCACCAGCCCGCTCTCGTAGGCGTACACCGCGGCCTGCACCCGATCCCGCAGGCCCAGCTTCGTCAGCACGTGGCCCACGTGCGTCTTGACGGTCGTCTCGCTGACGAAGAGATCCGCGGCGATCTCCGCGTTGGACAGCCCGCGCGCCACCAGCTTCAGCACCTCGACCTCGCGGTCGGTGAGGGTGTTGAGGGTGTCCGGCATCGGCTCCTCGCCCGAGGGCAGGTGGCCGGCGTACTTGTCCAGCAGGCGGCGGGTGATGCTGGGCGCGAGCATCGCCTCGCCCGCCGCCACCACCCGGATCGCCTGGACCAGTTCGTGCGCGGGCGCGTCCTTGAGCAGGAAGCCGCTGGCTCCCGCGCGCAGCGCCTCGACCACGTATTCGTCCAGGTCGAAGGTGGTCAGGACGAGCACCTTGGCCGGGCCGTCCTTGGCCGGGCCGGTGATCTGCCGGGTGGCCTCGACGCCGTCCATGCGCGGCATCCGGATGTCCATGAGCACCACGTCGGGTTGCAGGGCCCGGACCTGCTCCAGGGCCTGGAGCCCGTCACCGGCCTCCCCGACGACCGCCAGATCCTGCTCGGCCTCCAGGATCATCCGGAAACCGGTACGCAGCAGCGGCTGGTCGTCGACCAGCAGGACGCGGATAGCCACAGGATCTCCTTATCGTCAGTGCGGATCCATTCTGCCCTGCGGGCTCTCGCCGCCCGCCGCCGGGACGACCGGGAGCGGATACACCGGGGGCGTGCCGCCGAATTCCGGACACACCGCCTGGTGGTCGCACCATCCGCACAGCTTCGTCGGCCGCGGGCGCCAGTCCCCGGTCGCGGTGGCGCGCTCGATGGCCTCCCACAGCGCCAGCAGCCTGCGCTCCACCCGCAGCAGGTCGGCCTCGGTCGGGTCGTAGGTGAGGACGTCGCCGCTGCCGAGGTAGACGAGCTGGAGCCGGCGGGGCACCAGGCCGCGCAGCCGCCACACCACCAGGGCGTAGAACTTCATCTGGAAGAGCGCGCCCTCGGCGTACTCCGGCCGCGGGGCCTTGCCGGTCTTGTAGTCGACGAGCCGCACCTCGCCCGTGGGCGCCACGTCGACGCGGTCGATGTAGCCGCGCAGCCGCAGGCCCGAGTCGAGCTCCGTCTCCACATACAGCTCGCGGTCCGCGGGCTCCAGGCGCGTGGGGTCCTCCAGGGTGAACCAGCGCTCGACGAGTGCCTGGGCGTCCTCCAGCCACTGGGCCAGCCGCTCGCCCTCGGGGTCGTCGGCGAACAGCTCGGCCAGCTCCGGCCGCTTGGCCAGCAGCTTCTCCCACTCGCCGGGCACCATGGCGCGGGCTCCGGGGGCGGTGCGGCGCGCCGCGGGCTCGTCGAAGAGCCGCTCCAGGACGGCGTGCACCACCGTGCCTCGGGTGGCGGCGGCGCTGGGCTTCTCCGGCAGCTTGTCGATCACGCGGAAGCGGTACAGCAGCGGGCACTGCATGAAGTCGCTCGCCCGCGAGGGCGACAGCGCGACCGGGCGCGTGGCGGGCTTGGCGGGCTCGCTCACCGCGGCCGGTGTCCCCGCGGTGACCTGCTCGGCCTTCTCGGTGCTCGTTCCCATGGCACCAAACCCTACGGCCCGGCACTGACAATCCGGCCGCCCGCGACCGGCCGGATCCCGCCCGGCGCCCACCGATCACCTCTCCCCGTTCCCCACCGCTGAGCGGGCGGTCCGGCCGCCGCCTCCCAGGTCGCGCCCGTACGCCCCGCAGCCGGGCCCGCTCGCCGGGGGCACGTCAGGGCTCGTCGAGGGCTCGTCGGGAAGCCCGGCACCCCGGCCCGACATGGCGCACATCACGGACAATCGACAGGGGAGGCGAGGCGGAACACCCGGGAGCGGTCCGCTTACCATCGACGCCAGACCGCTTCGCCCTGCATGATCGTGGGACCGCGCCACACAGGTGTGAAGGCCGTATTCGACGAGGGGATGCCGTGGACGAGAGCGGGAAGCCGCAGGACTCCCAGGAGTCCGCGCAGCCGCAGCCGCCCCATGCGCCCGATGGTGCCCGTCCGCAAGGGCCGCCCGAGCCGCCCAAGGATTCGGGGCGGGCCAAACCGGGGGAGCGGAAACCGGGCGGCGGCATCCTCATGGGCCGCCCCTTCGGCGTACCGGTCTACGTCGCGCCGAGCTGGTTCCTGGTCGCGGCCCTGATCACCTGGGTCTTCGGCGGGCAGCTCGAACGCGTGCTGCCGGAGCTGGGCGTCGCCCGCTACCTGGTCTCCCTCTTCTTCGCGGTGGCCTTCTACGCCTCGGTGCTCGTCCACGAGCTCGCCCACACGATCGCCGCGCTCCGCTTCGGACTCCCCGTGCGCCGCATCCAGCTCCAGTTCTTCGGCGGCGTCTCGGAGATCGAGAAGGAGAGCGAGACCCCGGGCCGGGAGTTCGTGCTGGCCTTCGTCGGCCCGCTGCTCTCCCTGGTCCTCGCCGGGGTCTTCTATGGGGGGATGCGGCTGGTGGAGCCCGGCACGGTCCCGGGAGTGCTGCTCGCCGGCCTGATGATCTCCAACCTCATCGTCGCGGTGTTCAACCTGCTGCCGGGCCTCCCCTTGGACGGCGGCCGGATGCTGCGCGCCGTCGTGTGGAAGATCACCGGCAAGCCGATGACCGGCACCGTCGCCGCCGCCTGGGTGGGCCGCGCGCTGGCCGTCACGGTCCTCATCGGACTGCCGCTGCTGACCCATACAGGAGCGCTGGGCGGCCCCCGCCCCGAGATCGGCGGTGCCGACTCCCTCACCGACGCGCTGCTCGCCGCGATCCTCGCCGCCATCATCTGGACCGGCGCGGGCAACAGCCTGCGCGTGGCCCGGCTGCGCGAGCGGCTGCCCGACCTGCGCGCCCGGACGCTCACCCGGCGCGCCGTCCCCGTCGAGCCCGACACCCCGCTGTCCGAGGCGCTGCGCCGGGCCAATGAAGCGGGGGCCCGGGCCCTGGTCGTGGTGGACCGGCAGGGCACCCCGACGGCGGTGGTCCGCGAGGCGGCCGTGGTCACCGTGCCCGAGCACCGCCGCCCCTGGGTGTCGGTGAGCGGCCTGGCCCAGGAGCTGAAGGAGGGCATGCGGGTCTCCACCGAGCTGGCCGGCGAGGAACTGCTCGAATACCTGCGGGCCACCCCGGCCACCGAGTACCTCGTCGTCGAGCCGACGGGGGAGATCTACGGCGTGCTGTCCACGGCCGACGTCGAACGCGCTTTCGTGGCAGCCATGGCCCGCCCGTCCTGAGCCTGCGCCCGCCCGTCCTGAGCTGATGCCCGGCGGTTCCTTATGCGACCCGCCCCTCTACCAGGGACGCGTCCGCCCCTCCATCAGGGACGCGTCCGCTCCCCTTAATGGGAAGTGTCCGCCCCGCCGTGCCCCCCAACCGGAGCCCCTGCGGTCCTGAGCGCCCCGAAGGGCCGGTAGGCTGGTCACATGTCCGAACCGACCGGTGCCGCCCGCCGTCGCGGGCCCTTCAAGGTCGGGGACCAGGTCCAGCTCACCGACCCCAAGGGACGCCACTACACCTTCACGCTCGAAGAGGGCAAGAGCTTCCACACCCACAAGGGAGCCTTCCCCCACGACGAGCTGATCGGTGCTCCCGAGGGCAGCGTTGTCCGTACCACCGGGAACGTCGCCTACCTCGCGCTGCGCCCGCTGCTCCCCGACTACGTCCTGTCCATGCCCCGCGGCGCCGCCGTGGTCTACCCCAAGGACGCGGGGCAGATCCTGGCGATGGCCGACATCTTCCCCGGCGCCCGCGTCGTCGAGGCGGGGGTGGGCTCCGGCTCGCTCAGCAGCTTCCTGCTGCGCGCCATCGGTGACCAGGGCATGCTGCACTCCTACGAGCGCCGGGCCGACTTCGCCGAGATCGCCACGCAGAACGTCGAGCGCTACTTCGGCGGCCCGCACCCCGCGTGGACGCTGACGGTCGGCGACCTCCAGGACAACCTCTCCGACACCGACGTCGACCGCGTCATCCTGGACATGCTCGCCCCCTGGGAGTGCCTGGAGGCCGTCTCCAAGGCGCTGGTCCCCGGCGGCATCCTGTGCGCGTACGTCGCCACGACCACCCAGCTGGCCCGTACGGTCGAGGCCATCCGCGAGCACGGCACGTTCAACGAGCCGTCCGCCTGGGAGACCATGGTCCGCACCTGGCACGTCGAGGGCCTGGCCGTCCGCCCCGATCACCGGATGATCGGCCACACCGGCTTCCTGCTCACCGCCCGCCGTCTGGCGGACGGGGTGGAGCCGCCGCTGCGCCGCCGCCGTCCGGCCAAGGGCGCCTACGGCGAGGACTACACCGGACCGGGCTCCGCCTCCGGCTCCGCCGAGCGCGGCTGACCCCGCGCCCCCCCGAACGCACCGGCGCCGCCGACGAGTTCCCCTGACGGGAACCGCCGGCGGCGCCTTTTCGTTCGATCCTGCGGATCCGCCCGGCACCCGTCCGGCGGAGCGCCCCCGGGAACGAGACGGCGGGCTCCGGTCCCATTGGCCGAAACCCCGGCATGGGTCGTTCCCCATGGGCGCGCTCTGTGGAACGATGCGGGCACCCCCACAGCCACAGCTCTTCACAGGAGTTACCCCGCGTGCAGCCACCGGCCGGCCAGGACCTCCCGCACACCCGCCCCCGCGCGGCGCACTGGCTCGCTACCGCCACCGCCCTCGCGGCCGTCGTCGCGGGCGCGGCCCTCGTCCAGCCCGCGGGCGCCACCACGACCGCCGCGGCGCCGGCCCGCGACCACGGCCCGGCCCCCGACGCGAAGGCGGCGCGGTACCCCGTGGACTGCGGCTCCGAGCGGCCCCAGGTGGTGCGCCAGGTCTCCGGCGACCTCGACGGCGACGGCATCCGGGAGACGGCCGCGGTCGTCCGCTGCCCGGCCGGTATCGGCACGCCGCCCAGCGGGGTGTACGTCCTGGCGCGCGGCAGCGGCCCGCACGCCCCGCCGCGCGTCGTGGCGACCCTTCTCGCGCCGTCCGAGGACCGGAGCGTGACGGAGTTCGCCCTGCGCGACAGGACGCTCTCCGCGACGCTCCTGGGCTACTCCTCGACGGACGTGCCGCGTTGCTGCCCGGACGTGCGCGAGCGCGCCAAGTGGCGCTGGCACGACGGCACGTTCGTCCGGGACGGCGCCACCGCGGAGACGAAGAGTGTGTGATGCGTTACACGGCGCCTACTCGGCGTCGGGCCCGTAGACCTCCACGCCGTCGGACACCCGGCGCACGTGGATGCAGTCGCCGGGGCACTCCTTGGCGGAGTCCCGTACGTCATTGAGGAGCGGCAGCGGGACGGGGGTGGTGGCGCCCTTGTCCTGCAAGAGCTCGTCGTCCGCGCTCTTCACGTAGGCCAGCCCGTCGATGTCCAGCTCGAAGACCTCGGGCGCGTATTGCGCACAGATGCCGTCGCCAGTGCAGAGGTCCTGGTCGATCCATACCTCAAGAGCTTCATCCCGCGCGGTCATCTCGCCTGCCGTTTCCTACCTGTGTGAATCAAATGGTGCCAGCCCTGACGGGTGTTGACCGACTCGACGATACAACCGGTCGCTTTCTGATGTTGTTGGGTGGGTATTCCCCTGGGGTGAGGACGTGCGCAAGGGTGAAGATCGGACACACCCCGACAGTCTTTTCGATCTAGGGGTTTCAACCTGCACCGGCCCAGGTAGGGTCAGGAAGCGTCCAGCTCCCCTTGGAGGAGGTGAGGACCGTGGCAGCCCACGACGACGACATCAACCGCGGCATCCGGCCGGGGCGGGGGTCCGAAGACCCTGCCGGCCAGGTTGCCTATCTCGAGCAGGAGATCGCCGTCCTGCGACGCAAGCTCGCCGACTCTCCGCGTCACACGAGGATTCTCGAAGAGCGGATCGTCGAGCTGCAGGCAAACCTGACGGGCGTCTCCGCTCAGAACGAGCGGCTGGCGAACACACTCCGTGAGGCCCGCGATCAAATCGTGGCCCTTAAGGAAGAGGTCGACCGGCTCGCGCAGCCGCCGTCCGGATTCGGTGTGTTCCTGCAGGCGAACGAAGACGGCACGGCCGACATCTTCACCGGAGGACGGAAACTCCGGGTGAATGTCAGCCCCAGCGTGGAACTCGACGAGCTCCGGCGTGGCCAGGAGGTCATGCTCAACGAAGCGCTGAACGTGGTCGAGGCCATGGCGTTCGAGAGCGCCGGCGACATCGTCACGCTCAAGGAGATCCTTGACGACGGCGAGCGCGCCCTGGTCATCGGGCACACCGACGAGGAGAGGGTGGTGCGGCTCGCCGAGCCCCTGCTGGACGCCACCATCCGCGCCGGTGACGCCCTGCTGCTCGAACCGCGCTCCGGTTATGTATACGAGGTGATCCCGAAGAGCGAGGTCGAGGAACTGGTCCTCGAAGAGGTCCCGGACATCGACTACACGAAGATCGGCGGTCTGGGCAGCCAGATCGAACTGATCCGCGACGCGGTCGAGCTCCCCTACCTCTATCCCGACCTCTTCAAGGAGCACGAACTCCGCCCGCCCAAGGGCGTGTTGCTCTACGGCCCGCCCGGCTGCGGCAAGACGCTCATCGCCAAGGCGGTGGCCAACTCGCTGGCCAAGAAGGTCGCCGAGGTGACCGGCCAGCCCACGGGGAAGAGCTTCTTCCTCAACATCAAGGGTCCCGAGCTGCTCAACAAGTACGTCGGTGAGACCGAGCGGCACATCCGGCTGGTCTTCCAGCGGGCCCGGGAGAAGGCGAGCGAGGGCACACCCGTCATCGTCTTCTTCGACGAGATGGACTCCCTCTTCCGCACCCGCGGCTCCGGGGTCAGCTCGGACGTGGAGAACACCATCGTCCCGCAGCTCCTCTCGGAGATCGACGGTGTGGAGGGCCTGGAGAACGTCATCGTCATCGGCGCCTCCAACCGGGAAGACATGATCGACCCGGCGATCCTGCGCCCCGGCAGGCTCGACGTCAAAATCAAGATCGAGCGTCCGGACGCCGAGGCGGCGAAGGACATTTTCTCCAAGTACCTCACGGACCGCCTGCCGCTGCACGCCGACGATCTCGCCGAGCACGGCAATTCCCCGAAGGCCGCGGTCGGCGCGATGATCCAGTCGGTCGTCGAGCAGATGTACGCGGAATCCGAGGAGAACCGCTTCCTGGAGGTCACCTACGCCAACGGTGACAAGGAAGTCCTTTACTTCAAGGACTTCAATTCCGGCGCGATGATCGAGAACATCGTCGGCCGGGCGAAGAAGATGGCGATCAAGGCCTTCCTGGAGCACAACCAGAAGGGCCTGCGCGTCTCCCACCTGCTCCAGGCGTGTGTGGACGAGTTCAAGGAGAACGAGGACCTCCCCAACACGACCAACCCGGACGACTGGGCCCGCATCTCCGGAAAGAAGGGCGAGCGGATCGTCTACATCCGCACGCTCGTCACCGGCAAGCAGGGCGCGGACACCGGACGCTCCATCGACACGGTGGCCAACACCGGTCAATACCTGTAACAACGCTCGCCGGCTGCGGATGTCCTGGAGGGGGCGTCCGCAGCCGGACGCTTTTCGGGGCACGAATGATCCCCGGGAAGCCGGCGAGGAGGCAGGAGAAAACCGGACTGGAGCAATGACTGTAATGATCTCCCCAGCGCCGCAAAGGCGTTCTAGGCTCTTCGGTACCGCCGCGTCACGCACCGCGGGAGCGGGGACCGCGCACGGACCGGAAGCGCAGCGGTACTTGAGCGACGACCCCGTCCGGGGGCGCCGCCGGGCAAGGAGGGCCGCATGACCGTACGGCGAGTAATGGGAATCGAGACGGAGTACGGGATCTCCGTCCCCGGCCACCCGAACGCCAATGCCATGCTCACCTCGTCCCAAGTCGTCAACGCCTACGCGGCGGCGATGCACCGGGCGCGCCGCGCCCGTTGGGATTTCGAGGAGGAGAACCCGCTGCGGGACGCGCGCGGCTTCGACCTCGCGCGCGAGGCCGCGGACGCCAGCCAGCTGACGGACGAGGACATCGGCCTGGCCAACGTCATCCTGACCAATGGAGCGCGGCTGTACGTCGACCACGCCCACCCGGAGTACAGCGCCCCCGAGGTCACCAACCCCCGGGACGCGGTGCTGTGGGACAAGGCGGGCGAGCGCATCATGGCCGAGGCCGCCGAGCGGGCGGCCCAGGTGCCCGGCGCGCAGCCGATCCACCTCTACAAGAACAACACCGACAACAAGGGCGCGTCCTACGGCACGCACGAGAACTACCTCATGAAGAGGGAGACCCCGTTCTCCGACATCGTGCGCCACCTGACGCCCTTCTTCGTCTCGCGCCAGGTGGTGGCCGGCGCCGGCCGGGTGGGGCTGGGGCAGGACGGCCACGAGCACGGCTTCCAGATCAGTCAGCGCGCCGACTACTTCGAGGTCGAGGTCGGTCTGGAGACCACGCTCAAGCGGCCCATCATCAACACCCGCGACGAGCCGCACGCGGACGCCGAGAAGTACCGCCGGCTCCACGTGATCATCGGTGACGCGAACCTCTCGGAGATCTCCACGTACCTCAAGCTCGGCACGACCGCCCTCGTCCTGTCGATGATCGAGGACGGGTTCATCGCCGTGGACCTCGCGATCGACCAGCCGGTGCGCACCCTCCACCAGGTCTCCCACGACCCCACGCTGAGCCATCTGATCACGCTGCGCAGCGGGCGCACGCTGACCGCCGTACAGCTCCAGATGGAGTACTTCGAGCTGGCCCGCAAGTACGTCGAGGACCGCTTCGGGGCCGACGCGGACGAGCAGACCAAGGACGTGCTCGGCCGCTGGGAGGACGTGCTCGGGCGGCTGGAGAACGACCCGATGAGCCTGTCCGACCAGCTGGACTGGGTGGCCAAACGGGCGCTGATGGAGGGCTACCGCCGCCGGGACGGGGTGGACTGGGACGCGGCGCGGCTGCAGCTCGTGGACCTCCAGTACGCCGACGTGCGGCCCGACAAGGGCCTCTACAACCGGCTGGTGGCGCGCGGCAAGATGAAGCGCCTCCTGGCCGAGCCGGACGTGGAGCGGGCGGAGCTCAAGCCCCCGGAGGACACCCGTGCGTACTTCCGCGGGCGCTGCCTGGAGCAGTACGCGGACGACGTGGCGGCGGCCTCCTGGGACTCGGTGATCTTCGACCTGCCGGGCCGCGACTCGCTGCAGCGGGTACCCACGCTGGAGCCGCTGCGCGGCACGCGCAACCACGTCAAGGAACTGCTCGACCGGTGCCGGACGGCGGAGGACCTGGTACGGGTGCTGTCCGGGAACTGACCGGGACACCGGAGGGACCGGCCGGGGCCCTGGTGGCGGCCGGCCGGCGCCCTTCGGGGTCCGGGGGAACCAGCAGGTGGTTCCGGGGACGGATCGGGGTCTTCTCCGGGTCGTCCCGGGGGCTGAAAAAGCCTTCGAACGGGAATCATCGAGATGGCTCCCGAACGTTGCACAAGTGCAGGGCCGATGGCGGACCCGGATTGTAGGGTCTGATCTTGACAGTCACATCGAGCGGGGCGAACCGAGCGGGGTGAGGGATATGGCGACCAAGGACACCGGCGGCGGACAGCAGCGGGCATCGCGCAGCACCGAGGAGGTCGAGGAGCAGGCGCAGGACGCGCAGGCATCGGAGGACCTCAAGGAGCGCCAGGAGAAGCTGTCGGACGACGTGGACTCCGTCCTGGACGAGATCGACGACGTGCTCGAAGAGAACGCCGAGGACTTCGTCCGGAGTTTTGTGCAAAAGGGCGGCGAGTAGGCCGTCGCCGTCCGGGGCGGTGCCCGGCACCGCCCGTCCGGCCCCGGCGGGTGCCGCGTGGCGCGCGCGTGCCCGCCCGGTGGCCGGGAGCCGCTC
>NZ_JBEXNM010000130.1:0-9774 GCF_040611095.1 Streptomyces sp. NPDC003077
GTCTGTCGGCGGGTGCCGGTCCGGTGGGTTTTGCGCCTTTTGTTTCGTACGGGGTCGGGGCCGCCCCGGGGTACCTCCTCGCGGCAGTTGCGCTTACCCGACGCGATGTAGGTCACCGGCCGCCGCGCCCCAGTCCGCTGCGGGGGCACCCCGGGACGTCCCCTTCCGTTGGTTGCGCGTCCGCCCCTTGGTGGGTGGTGGAAAAGACTTGGGTCGGCCCGTTGTTGATCGGTGCCGTCCGTCCGTACTGGCCGGTGGTCGGTCGGGAGCCGTTGACCGGGGCGGCTTCGGTGTCACGGGCGGACGTTTCGACGTCACGGGCGGATGCCGACGAACAGGCCGCGTCCCGAAGGGCCGCCCTCCAGGTACTCGACCCGTAGGCCGGCGGACTCGAAGGCGGCCTCGTACTCGCGGCGGGTGAAGAGCGTGATCAGGTGGGTGTCGCTGAAGTGCCGGGCGCCGTGCTCGGCGTCCGCGACGACGAAGTGCACCACCATCCGCGTGGCGTTGCCCTCGCGCACCGAGTGCGACACCCGCGCCACGTGCCGTCCGTCCCGGCGCACCACGTCCGAGCTGACGTAACCGTCGATGAACGTGTCGGGGAACCACCACGGCTCGATGACCGTGACGCCGCCGGGCTCCAGGTGGCGCGCGAACGAGGCCAGCGCCGCGTCGAGTTCGTCCGTGGTGCGCAGGTAGCCGACCGAGCTGAACATGCTGACCACGGCGTCGAAACGGCGGCCGAGGTCGAAGTCGCGCATGTCGCCCTGGTGCAGCGGGGTCCCGGGAATCCTCGCGCGGGCGTGCTCCAGCATGTCCGCGGACAGCTCCAGGCCCTCGGTACGGGTGAACTCCTTGGCGAAGTGCTCCAGATGGGTGCCGGTGCCGCAGGCCACGTCCAGCAGCGAGGCGGCGTTCGGACGGCGCGCGCGGATCAGGTCGGCGGTGTCCGCGGCCTCGGCCGCGTAGTCCTTGCCCCGGCCGAGGTAGAACAGGTCGTAGACGCCGGCGTGGTCGACTTCGTACATGGAGGGTCCTTTTCGGATAGCCAGTGGAATGGGAGGGGGTTTTGGATGGGAACGGTGGGGCCGTTTGTCGGCGAGCGCTGTGTCGGTGGGCTGACGGGTGCGCAGTGGCGGTGCCCGGTCCTTCGTTGTCCTCGGTGTGGGCGGGGGACACGGGCCCGGGGGGAGGTGCCTCACCCCGTGGTCGCGGGAACGGCGGTCGGCCGATCGCCGCCCGCCGGCTCGACGGGCCCGCCGCGCCGGTGCGCGCGGGTCAGCCGTTCCAGCTCTGGCACCACGGCGGCGGGGGTCGGCTCGGACAGCACCTCATCGCGCAGTCGCCGGGCGGCATCGGCCACCGAGGGGTCCTCCAGGGTCCGTACGACGGCCTCGCGCACCGCGCGCGCGGTCAGCCCGGCGGGCGGCAGGAAGGACCCGGCGCCGTACTCGGCCACCGCCCGGGCCTTGACCGGCGCGTCCCACAACTCGGCGAGCATGACCTGCGGTACGGCGTGGAGCATGGCCGTGGCGTAGGTGCCCGCGCCGCCGTGGTGGACGATCGCCGCGCACGTCGGCAGCAGCGCGTCCATGGGCACGAAGTCCACCAGCCGGGTGTGTGCGGGCACCCGTCCCAGGTGTTCGCGCTGCCCGGAGTCCAGGGTCGCGACCACCTCGATGTCCAGGTCCGCCAGCGCCTCCAGCAGGTCGCCCTGGGAGACGCCGTCCCCGCCGAGCACCTCACGGGCCGACACCCCCAGCGTGAGGCAGACGCGGGGGCGGCGCGGCGGTTCGTGCAGCCAGTCCGGGATCACCGACGTTCCGTTGTACGGCACGTACCGCATCCCGACGATCGGCAGACCGGTCGGCAGCCGCAGGGAGGCGGGCGTCGGGTCCACGGTCCAGTGGCCGGTGACCAGGCTTTCCTCGAAACCGTCGGGGAACGTGACGCCGAACCGCGCCACGGTCCGGGTCAGCCACTCCGCGATCGGGTCCTCGCGGTGCGCGGGCGGCTGCCGGTCCCGCAGCTCCAGGAACTTCCGGCGCGCGCTGCCGGCCACGTCCGGCCCCCACAGCACCCGCGCGTGCGCGGCACCGGTGACGTGGGCCGCCACCGCGCCCGCGTACGTCGTCGGCTCCCACAGCACCAGGTCCGGACGCCACGTACGGGCGAACGCCACCAGGTCGTCCACCATCGTGTCGTTGGCCAGCGCGTAGAAGTACGGCGTGAGCAGCGTGTCGATGCCCAGCGCGTGTTCCCAGTCCAGCGGCTGCGCGCGGGCCTCGTCGAACTGGATCGCCGGATGGTTGGGGCGCGGCTCACCGCTCATCCGCGTCCGCGTCTCGTGGATGCGGTGGTCGGTGCCGACCGGCACCGCCGTCAGCCCCGAACCGGTGACGACGTCGGTCAGCGCGGGCTGCGAGGCCACCCGTACCTCGTGGCCCGCGGCGCGCAGCGCCCAGGCCAGCGGCACCAGGCCGTGGTAGTGCGTGTGGTGGGCGAAGGAGGTCAGCAGGACGCGCATCGGGGGCGGGGTCCTTCCGTGGGTCGGGTCCTTGGAGGGGCGGTGGGGGAGGTCGGGGGGTGGGTGGTGGTGCTGTATGGCCGTGGGTGGGTGGTGGGTGTGGTGGGGTGATTGGGGGCGGTGCCGTCTAGCTGCGGGCGGGTCGTTGGCGGCGTTGTGCGGTGGGGGACGGTGTTGGGCGAGCGTGGGTGGGTGGTGGGTGTTGCCGGACGAATGCGGAGGGGTGTCACGCCGTCACCGGGACGGTCAGCGGCCCACGGGTGACGGGAGTGCGACGGGGACGCAGCACCGGGCCCGCCTGCCGCAGGCCGGGCAGCCGGTGCGCCAGCGCGGCCAGTGCGGCACCGGCGTGCAACCGGACCAGCGGCGCCACCGGCCCGTGGTGGAAGCCGCCGGACAGGGCGAGCGGCGCCGGGCCACCGGCCGCGCGGGCCGGGTCGAAACGGTGCGGGGCGGCGAAGGCGGCGGCGTCCCGCCCGGTGGCGCCGGTCAGCACCACGATGTGCGACCCGGCGGCGAGGTGGTGCCCGGCCAGCTCCACGTCCTTCAGCGCGACCCGCTCGTCCATCTGTACCGGCGGGTCGTACCGCAGCGTCTCCTCCACCACGGCCGGGATCAGACCCGGCTCCGCGCACAGGGCCCGCCACCGTCCGGGGCGGGACAGCAGGGCCACGACGGCGTTCCCCACCAGATGCGCCGCCGCGATGGCACCGTGCGCGCACAGCAGGGTCTCCACGGGGTAGCGGGCCGTCGCACCGTCCGCGAGCCGGCCATCCGTGAGCCCGCCGTCGGCGGATCCGGCCACGGACGACAGTGGCCCGTCCGCCGCAGCGGGCCGGGAGTCCAGCAGCGCGTGCAGGTCCGCCAGCCCCGACGCGACGCCGCGGACCCGCGTCGGCGGCTGCGCCGACACCAGTGCGTCCGGCCACGCGGCCAGCCGCTCGCAGCAGGAGGCGAGATCGGCGTACCGCTCCCGGGGGACCCCCAGCACCGCGGCGACGGTGGCGACGGCGGCCGGACGGGCGAAGTCGGTCATCAGGTCGAAGGCGGTGGGTGGGGGAGGGGAGGCGGGATCGGTGGGGGTGGCGTGGTCGTCAGGGGTGCGTTCACCGGTGGCAGGCGCACTGGGGGTGGGCTGCCGGGTGGGCTTGCCTGAGAGGCCGGTGGACGCGGCGTGGCCATCAGAGGCGGGCGCGCCGGGGACAGGTCGTGCCCTGCTCGCAAGCAGCCCGTCCAACACCTCTTCGCAGGCTCGTTCGGCGTACGCGCGGAGTCCGTCGACGTGCTCCGCGCCGAGCACCTGCTGCCACCGCTCCGCCAGCCGTTCGTGCGCGGCCCGGTCCAGCTCCAGCGCCTGGCCGGCCCCGTACGAGACCACCTGCGGCGGCACCGGCCACCCGTCCGCGGCTCGCACGTCCAGCAGTGGGTGGGCCAGCACCTCGCGGGCCACGGCGTGGTCCGCGGTGACCCAACTGCCGGTCGGGCTCCGGTACAGCGGGCCGAGCTCCCGCACCCGCTCGTACAGGGGGTACGGGTCGTCCGCCAGCCCCCGCAGCACCAGGGCGTACGGGTCGCCGTTGGCGCCGTGCAGCCACTCCAGGCCTCGGGTCTCCATCAGGTGGTGCCCCAGTTCCCCGTACGTGGCCGCGCCGACCGTCCGGCCGAGGGGCGGCTGCGTCACCACCGGTCCGAAGGGCGTCTGTGCGTCCGTCGGCCCGAGGGACGGCTGTGTGTCCGCCGGTTCGAGCGGGGGCTGTGTGTCTGCCGGTTCGAGCGGGGGCTGTGCGTCCGCCCGTCCGAGCGGCGGTTGTGCGTCCGCCCGCTGGTCCTCGCTGGGCATCGGGTTCTCTCCCTCGTTCTCGGTTCTCACAGTGCGGGTGCGGGCCGACGCGGCGTCCGTCTTCACAGCGCCCCGTAAGGGCCGGGCGGGCGCCCGGTGGGTCCGGCGTCCCGACGCGCGCGCAGCACGAGGAGGTGGTCGGCGATGTCGTTGCCGACATCCCGCGCCAGGTCGTTCAGGTAGTAGTGGCCGCCCGGGTACGTGCGCAGCCAGAAAGGGCCGGTGGTGTGCCGGCGCCACGCCGCCATCTCGGCCAGGCGCACCGTCGGATCGTCGGCACCGCTGAGCGCCATCACCGGACACGACAGCTTCGGGCCCGGCCGGTACACGTAGGTCTCCGCCGCCTTGTAGTCGCTGCGCAGCGCGGGCAGCAGCAGGCGCAGCAACTCCTCCTCCCGGCCCACCCGTTCGTCCATGCCCCGCAACCGGCGGACCTCGGCGAGGAACGCGTCGTCGTCCAACCGGTGCACGGCCTCCTGCCGGACCTTCGACGGCGCCCGGCGGCCGGAGACCACCAGACTCATCGGCCTGATGCCGCGCCGGTGCTCCAGCAGCCGCACCGCCTCGAAGGCGACGCCCGCCCCCAGGCTGTGCCCGAAGAACGCCACCGGGCCCGCGTCGAGCCAGGGCTCGGCCGCCGACACGACGTGCTCCGCCAGCTCGGGAACGCTCTCCACCCCCGGCTCGTGGCTGCGGTCCTGACGCCCGGGATACTGCACGGCCAGCACTTCCACCGACGGTTGGAGCACGTCCGAGATGCGGTGGAAGTAACTCGCCGAACCCCCAGCGTGCGGCAGGCACACCAGCCGCGCCCGGCTGTCCGGCGACGGGTGGAAACGCCTGATCCACAGGGTGTCGCCGTGCGGCACAGGTGTTCTGGCGGGCCCTGCCGGGCGCGGCCCCGGGCCGGATGGCGCGCCGGACGAGTCGGGGGCGTCGGATGAGTCGGGGGTGCCGGTGGCGTCGGGGGTGCTGGAGGCGTCGGGCTGGCCCGGCACCCCGTGCAGGTGCCGCACCGTCCGCGCGTTCCGCCTGCGGCCGTCCGCCGTCTCGGCGCGCCGCGCCGGAACGGACCGCCGGTCCGCGTCCACCTCGGCTTCCGTGCCGGTCTTCCGCGCTTCCGTGTCGTCGTGTGCCGGGTGCGCCTCGCGCTCGTCATCTCTCAAGGGGCTTCCTTCGGGTCGGACCGTCCGAACGAGCGAGCCAGTCCTCGACGGCCCGGGCCACGGCGGACGAGTGGTGCTGCATCATCGAGAAGTGGTCACCGGGCACGTCCGCGACGGTGTGCGGCAGGTCCCACCGGGCGCGCCAGTCCCCCCGGTCCGCGCTCCATTCGCCCAGCGGCTCGGTGGCGCGTACGACCAGGACCGGTGCGCTGATCTCGTCCGGATGCCATGTGGACAGCAGATGCGCGTACGCGCCCATGGCGACGAGCCGGGCATCCGACATCGGCTCCATCTCCCCCGCGAACAGCCCGTTGCCCAACTGCTGCCGCCAGGCCCGCACCGGCCCCTGATGGCTGGGCGGATACGGATCGACGAGCACCACGCCGGCCGCCACCACCCCGTGCTCCTCCTCCAAGTGCCGGGCCAGTCCGTACGCGAGCAGCGCGCCTCCGGAATGACCGAGCAGGGCGAACGGGGCACCCCCGGTCCCCCGGAGCAGGGCGTCGGCCTGGACGGCGAAGGCCGCGCGCAGGTCGACGGGCAGCGGCTCCGGGCTCGCGTCCGTCCCCCGGTAACCCGGCAGCGGCAGCCCGAAGACGTCCCGCTCACCCTGGAAGGGCCCGGAGAACCGCCAGAACTCGTGCGTCCCGCCGATCGCCGCCGTACCGGTGCACCCGATGACGGCCGTCCGACCGCTTCGGCCCCGGGACAGACGGACGAGATCGGTGGGGAAGGGCGAGGCGGGGGACGGGCTCCCGATGGCGGAGGCCGGGGCGGCCGGTTGGGGGTCCGTCCGGTCGGCCGGGGATCCGGGCGGTGCCGAGAAGGAGGCGCGGAACCGGGCCGTCTGCGCCAGGAGTTCCAGGAACTCGGGGTACCGGTCGGTGTCCAGCGCCTGCCGGAAGAGCGCCCGCAGCAGGCCGCCGGACGCCTGCGGCGCGTCGGCGGGACGGCCGGGCCTGGCAGTGCTCTCGGTGGCGCGTCGCTTGATGCCGTCTTCGGAGGCTTCGGCACCTTCGGTGAACTTCGTGTCGTCTTCGACGTACGTGGGCGTGTCGCTGGGGACGGCGACCGCCCAGCCGATCGCGTCCAACTCCGCGCAGAGATACGCGCACAGCCCGTCGAGCGTCGCGTGATCGAAGAGCACGGTCGGCTTGAGCGTCAGGCCCAGCAGCCCGCTCAGCCGGTTGCGCAGATCGACGGCGGCCAGCGAATCGAAGCCGAGCTCGCGCACCTCACGGTCCAGTTCGAGCACTTCCCGCGCGTCATGGCGGAGCACGGAGGACGCCTGCCGGCGCACCATCTCGCGCACACGGTCGCGGCGCTCCTCCTCGTCCAACTCCTTCAGGCCCTGCGACCAGCCCGGCTCCGGTTCGGTTTCGAGGTGATCACTGCCGCTGGTGACGGGCGGAAGCAGCTCCCCGATCGAGGCCGCGTTGATCCAGAAACGCCGACGCTGGAAGGGGTAGGTGGGGAGGTCGATGCGCTGGGCGTGGGTGCCCTCGTAGAGCGCGGTCCAGTTGGTGGGGAGGCCGTGGGTCCAGGCTTCGGCGAGGGAGGTGAGGATGCGGTGGGGGGTGTCGTCGTTGCGGCGGAGGGTGGTGAGGCCGGTGACGTGGTCGGGCAGCGCCATGGTGAGGACGGGGTGGGCGCTGGTTTCGAGGAAGGTGGTGAAGCCTTCGTCGGCCAGTTTCAGGATGGCGGGGCCGAATTGGACGGTGTGGCGGAGGTTGCGGTACCAGTAGCGGCCGTCGAGCGCCGGGGTGGTGATCCACTGTTGGTCGAGGGTGGAGAAGAAGGGGATCTTCGGTGCCTGGGGGGCGAGGTCGGTGAGGATGCGGTCGAGTTCGGCCTCGATGCTCTCGACGTGGTGGGTGTGGGAGGCGTAGTCGACGGGGATGGTGCGGGCCCGGATTCCCTCGGCTTCCAGTCGCTGCCGTAGGTCTTCCAGGTCGTTCGGGTCGCCGGCGACGACGGTGCTGGTGGGCCCGTTGATGGCGGCGATCTCCACGCGGCCTTCGTACGAGGCGAGCCAGCCATCCATTGACGTGTGGGGGAGGGCGGTGGAGAGCATTCCGCCGTGCCCGGCCAGGTGGGCGGCGATGGCCTGGCTGCGCAGGGCCACGACCTTGGCCCCGTCCTGCAAGGAGAGAGCGCCGGAGACGACGGCGGCGGCTATCTCGCCCTGGGAGTGCCCGATCACGGCATCCGGCCGCACCCCGTAGGAGTCCCAAAGGGCGGCGAGGGCGACCATGACGGCGAAGGTGGCGGGCTGCACCACGTCCACCCGCTCCAAGGTGGGCGCGCCCGGCGCCTCCTGCAGGACGTCCGTCAGCGACCAGTCGACGTACGCGCTGAGCGCGGCCTCGCACTCGTCAATCGCGGCGGCGAAGGCGGGGGAGTGCTCCAGCAGCCCGGCCCCCATCCCGGCCCACTGCGTCCCCTGACCCGGAAAGACGAACGCCACCCGGTTGCGGGAAGGCTTCCTGCCCCGGGTCAGCGTCTCGGGGGCGCGCAGGCCTGCGAGGAGGGCTTCGCGGTCCTCGCCGAGCACCACCGCCCGGTGCTCGAAGGCCGACCGGCCGGTGGCCAGGGAGAAGCCCACGTCCACCGGGCGCAGCCTGGGGTTCGCCTCGACGTGGGCCCGTATCGCGGCGATCTGGGCGTCCAGTGCGGCCGGGGTCTTCGCCGACAGGACCCACGGCACCACGGGAAGGCCCGGACGGCCCTCGGGGGACTCGGTGCCGACGGAGCCTTGCTCGTCCTCGTCCTCGTCCGCCGGGGCCTGTTCCACGATGACGTGGGCGTTGGTGCCACCGACGCCGAAGGCGGAGATGCCCGCCCGGCGGGGGGCGCCCGTCTCGGGCCAGTCCACGGCCTCGGTGAGGACGGACACCTCGCCCATGGACCAGTCCACCTTGTCGGACGGCTCGTCCACGTGCAGCGTCATGGGCAGGACGCCGTGCCGCATCGCCATCACCATCTTGACGACGCCCGCCGCGCCGGCCGCCGCCTGGGTGTGCCCGATGTTGGACTTCACCGAACCCAGCCACAGCGGCCGGGTGGGCGGATGGTGCTGCCCGTACGTCGCCAGCAGGGCGTGCGCCTCGATGGGGTCGCCCAGCGCGGTGCCGGTGCCGTGGGCCTCGACCGCGTCCACGTCCGCCGGAGAGAGCTGCGCGTCGGCCAGCGCCTGCCGGATGACCCGCTGCTGGGCGCGGCCGTTGGGGGCGGTGAGGCCGTTGCTGGCACCGTCCTGGTTGACGGCGGAACCGCGGATCACCGCGAGCACCTGGTGACCGAGACGGCGGGCCCGGGACAGCCGCTCGATCAGCAGCAGCGCCACGCCCTCGCCCCAGCCGAAGCCGTCCGCTGCGGTGGCGAACGCCTTCGAACGACTGTCCCTGGCCATGGCCTGCTGCCGGCTGAACTCGATGAACGCGTCCGGAGTGGCCATCACCGCCACCCCGCCCGCGACCGCCATCTCGCACTCGTCCGCGCGCAGCGCCTGCGCCGCGAGGTGCAGCGCCACCAGGGACGACGAGCAGGCGGTGTCCACCGTCAGCGCCGGGCCCTCCAGCCCGAGCGCGTAGGAGATGCGGCCGGACGCCACCGCGGAGGCGTTGCCGGTCACCAGGTAGCCGTCGGTGCCGTCCGGGGCGGCGCGCAGGTCCGGGTTGTACGCCTGGTAGCCGCATCCCAGGTAGACACCGGTCCGGCTGCCGCGCATCGAGGTCGGGTCGATGCCCGCCCGTTCGAACAGTTCCCAGGAGGTCTCCAGCAGCAGCCGCTGCTGCGGGTCCATGGCGAGCGCCTCACGGGGCGAGATGCCGAAGAACGCCGCGTCGAAATCGGCCGCGTCGTACAGGAAGCCCGCTTCCCGGCTGTAGGTCTTGCCCTTCTTCGCCGGGTCCGGATCGTAGAGGTTGTCGATGTCCCAGCCGCGGTCCGTCGGGAACCCGGATATCACGTCCTTGCCCGCGGCGACGACGTCCCACAGGTCCTCCGGCGACCGGACGTCCCCGGCGAACCGGCAGCTCATGGCCGTGATGGCGAGGGGTTCCCGCTGCCGTTCGGCCAGTTGCCGGCCCTGCTGCCGGAGTTTCTCGTTCTCCTTCAGCGACGCGCGCAGCGCCTGCACCAACTGCTCGGGGGAAGTCGTCATGTGGATCACGTCTCCGATGGTGGGAGTCCTGCGGGGGGAGGGGAGTGGGGCGGCGCCCCTGACCGGGGGCGGGCAG
>NZ_JBEXNM010000131.1:0-9199 GCF_040611095.1 Streptomyces sp. NPDC003077
GACGGAGGCGAGCGCCGCGCCGGCGCCGAAACCGGCGACGGCGCGCGCCAGGTCGAGCAGCAGGATGTCGTTCGCCAGGCCGGAGACGGCCATCCAGAAGGCGAAGAACGCCATGCCCCAGGTGAATATGCGGCGATGGCCGACGCGGTCGGCGAGCGAGCCCATGGCCGCGAGGCTGCTGGACGCGGTCAGCATGTAACCGTCGACCACCCACTGGGCGGCGGCGAGTGAACTGTGCAGGTCGGCACCGATATCGGGGACGGCCACGGAAGGGCCGGTCACCACCAGGGTCATGAGCGGACCGACCACGCACGCCGCGGCGAGGGCGGCCCGCGGGTTGCCGGTGGACATGGAGATCACCTCTGTCTATTCGTAGGCGATGGTGAGACAGGACTCTGGCATAGATTAGGGTCCTCAATATGTTGGATGTCAACGCTGTAAGCCAGAGGTCTGTGAAAAGGCGGTGGCCTGGCATGCGACGGGGGCACGGCGGGCGATGATCGGACCGTGCGGCGGGGAAGGCGGTGCGCACGATGACGCGCAGGGTCCAACCGGGCCATCGCCGCCAACCAGGCCATCGTCGGCCGGGAGCGCGCCGTGGCCGACGGGCTCGGCGCGACCGTGGCGCATGTGGCGAGCGCGTGGGTGGTGCCGGCCCAGGGCGAACACGTCGGCGTCCTCCCCGGCACCAAGACCCGCCGCCACCTGGAGGACAACGTCGCGGCCGGAACGCTGACGCTGCCACCGGACGCGCTGCCGGAAGCTGACGCGGCTGGCCGCACTGCCGGATGCGGACGCAACTGGCCGCCCTGCCGGAGGCGGTCGGCACGCGCTGAGTCCGGTTGGCACACGCTGAGACGGTTGGCGGGGCGGGCGGGGCGGCTCGTGGCGGCACAACCGCCACCGCGGCGGCAGGAACGGGGTCTTTCGTCGCCACGAGTGTCTCGTCGGCGCTCGTCAGCCCTCTCTCCCCGTCGGTCCTGCTCGTCCCCGCTGGCCCTATTCCTCCCCGTTGGCCCCGCTCGTCCTCGTCGATACCTTGCGCTGTGATGACCAGTTCGTTGATCGGGCTCCCGCCGTTGGCCGTGGTGGTCTGGCCGGAACCGTCCGATGCCGAGGAGCAGGACGCACGCGACGGACCGCACTGGAAGACCCGTGCCCTCGTCGCATGGGCGGCGGGACGGCCGTTCGTCTGGGTCGATGACGAGATCACCGACGCGGATCGGGCCTGGGTCGCCGCTCACCATCCGGGGCCCGCCCTGCTCCACCGCGTCGATGCCCGCCTCGGACTGACGGATGACGACTACGAGGCTCTCGGCGTGTGGCTGCGGCGGCCGTTCGGGGCGGAGGCCGGGGCCAGGGCTTGGCAGTAACGCCTGGTGCCGGGCGACCGGCGTGCGGGAGGGGCCGGGCCGTCGAGCGGGGCGCCTGCCTTGACCGGTTCGGCGGCTCGGGCGACGTGAAGGTGAGCGGGCCGCTCCGGTTGTGTACGGGGACCCGCCGCTAGATAGTGCCGCGCGTGCCTTCCTTGGTCGCTCCGGCGGTATCCGCCGGTGTCCTCGCCGCCTGCGAGCAGCCGACTCTGCCGGCCACGAGCGGCGTGTCGCTGCGGCCTTGGCGGCGCGCAAGCGTCGTTGCCGATGCACCTGACGGCGCGCGAGCGTCGTTGCAACGGACCTGACGGACCCGACCATCCCGATGAAGGTGAGGCGGGATCCAGCCCCCGGATCACGCCAAGGTGACGTCCAACCCGCCCTCGGCCAGGACATCGAGCACGCCGTTGAACAGGTCGTACGGCTGCCCGTCCGGCGTCAGGGTGCGGGACAGGTGCTCGCGCGCGGTCGCCGCGTCCCGCCACAGAAGTGTTCCGGGAGCGGTGTGGCCGAACCCGCCGCGCAGGCAGTCGTCCAGAGCGCCCAGGCGTCGCCGAAGTAGCCGCCCGGCCCGTTCACGGCCTCGCCGAGTGCCAGGTAGAGGCCGGGGATGTCGGTGATGTGCCGGCCATCGAGTTCGTAGGCGCGTCCGGAGGTCCGGTCGTGGTGCGCGCGTCGGCAGACCCGTTCCTGGACGAGGTCCAGCCAGGCCCTGCGCCGCCGCTCGTCCAGGGTGTGCCAGGCGCCGGGGTTGCGCGGCGGTCCGGTCAGCCACTGCTCCCAGACGGGCCGGGCGTGGGGCGGGACGGGGACGAAGCGGCTGCCGTCCAGTTCCACATCGATCAGGTCCGGTCCGTGGGCGGACGGGCGCCAGGCGGTGACGTGGGTCCACAGCAGCCGGTCGGTCAGCCGCTCGCCCCGGTCGTCCCGTATCTCCAGGGCGGCCTCCTCCACGTCCAGCGCTCGCCGGGTGCCCTTCGTCAGGGCCTGCCGCAGCTCCGGGCCCGGGGCGAGCCCCCGCAGGACGAGCGGGGTGGCCTCCTGCTCGGGCGGCAGGACGCGGGCGATCTCCCGGCACGAGCCCAGCCACCGGTACCGGTCGTGCAGCCGGACCGTACCCCGGTGTCCCTCCGGCGCGTCCTCGTAGACGTCCACGCCGGTGAGCACCAGGCCGTCCCTGCCGGGGTGCGGCCCGGGGCTCTCCGCGTCCTCCAGGAGCCAGGGGTCCACGGACTCGTCCTCGGGCACCAGCCACACCTCATGGCCGACCCGGCCGCGCACGACGGCTCCTTCCGGGACCCAGCCGAAGAGTTCGTAGATCTCGCGCTCCGGCTCCTGGAAGAGTCCTTCCACCTCCGCGCACACGCCCCAGACGTGCCCGCGCTGCGTATCGCTCAGTGTGTACCGGCCCTGTCCGAGGCCGTGCTCGTCCCCATGTTTTTCAGACCGCTCATGTTTCTCACGCTGCTCATGCCACTCATGCTGCTCGGACTTCTCGGGCTCTTTATGCACGATGGGCATCGTGCCCGAAGCCACTGGTGGCGCTGCCGACCGTACTGGCCAGGCTCTGCGTACCCGCCCGGCGGACGACCCAGAGTCCCCGCATCGCCGGGGCGCCGACAGTGCCCGCTTCCGTGCCGTGCGCACCACCTGGACCACCCCGGCGGCGAACGACACGGCCATGGAGACCAGGGGGACGACCGGGACCACGAACACCGACCGCGCCGCGTGGACCGGCACCGCGTGTTCTCGGCGGACGTCCGTGATGCCGCTGCTGATGCTCCACGCCACCGGGGCCCGCCGCGGCAGTGCGTGGCACAACGGGCTGTTCGGCAGGTACGGCACCGCCATGGCCGGCGGGGAGTATCAAGGCGCTTGCCATAGCGAGGACGAGCGGCTCGCGGGCCGCTCGTCCCCCGCTGCCGTATTCCGAGCGGGCACCAGGAGCGGACAGGGCCGTAGCCGGGCGCGGCGGCCACGGCGGCCGGGGCTGGACCGGGCGGCGGTACGGATTCCTCCGGCCGGGGGAGCCTGGGCGTCGGCGCGGCGCACCCAGGCACTCACTCGCTGTCAACCCGGCCGAGGAGCGTAGCCGCGACCGCGCGCACGCCGCCGGCCTCCCGACGCCTCCACCCCCGCCTGGCCCCGGCCGATCGCGGAGGGCGGGCGCCGGTCCGCTGATCTCCCCAGCAGCAAGGAGCCGGCATGCGTTCTTCCCGAAAACTGGTCACCACACTGCTCGTCGCGGCGACCGCCACCACCGGATGGGCGGCCGACGCCGCTCCCGCCACCGCGGCCACGAGTGGCTTGATCTACAACAAGTTCAGCGGCAGCCTCATGGTCCCCTGGGGCAATGAGGCCAAGCGCGACAAGGAAATCGAGACCTGGACCGGCAGGTACGAGGAGCGCACCGTCGACAAGTGGACCGTCACGCGGTTGAGGAGTGGTTACTACACCATCCAACCGGTCACGCAGCAAGACAGCCAGCCCGTGTGCCTGCAACTGCCCAACGAGGGTACGCAGACCGACAAGGTGGTCCGCCTCCAGACGTGCAATGGGCAACAAAACCAGAAGTGGTCCCTGCGCCCCGCGCCAGGCGGCGGCGAGTGGTACAGCGTGTGCCCCGCGGCGGACCCCAACCTCGCCCTCACCATGGACCACCTGGACGACAACGGCACCAAGGGACACGTGTACCTCAACAAGGCCTTCGACAGTGCCAACCGGCTCTGGCACATACCCGGCGTGAGCGCCACCCCGCAGAACTCGCAGGACGCGCAAGGCCAGCAGAACGCGCAGGGCCAGCAGGTGGCGGGCGGCGTTGAGAACGAGAACGACGAGGCAGACACGGAGGAGTAGTAACGGTCCACCGCCGGACCGCCCATCGTGACGGGCGGTCCGGCTCACGCCGTTCATGCCGGGGCGCGCCATGGCCACCTTCACCGGACAGCAGGGCCGCCGGAGACACCAGGATCGGTGCGGATGTGACGGGGGCAGGACGGCACCCGTACGCGGCCCGTCCCGCCGGCTGCGCGACCGGGGTGTCGACGTCACTGCCGTACGAGGCGGCTTCCGAGGGTGCCCGCTCCATGGCGGACGGCAGACCGTGCGTCGACGCCTTCACCTCCCAGCGGTCCATTCCACGATGGACGATCCGCACGGCCAGGCCCCGCGGCGTACCGGATGCGGCCGGGGGGCGCCCGGGCCCACGGTTCCCGGCCTGGGCTGACGGTTCCCGGTTCGGGCTGATGGTTCCTGGCCTGGCCTACGGTTCCCGGCCTGGGCCGATCCGGGCGGCCTGCTCGTGCCGGGTGCCGTGGAACGGGATGGATGGAGGAAGAGGACGGAGGAACGGCGACGCGGGTCCTTACTGGGGCCTGGGGCCTGGGGCCGTGCGGCGCCGCGTCGGCTGAATGCCTGCGGGAGGCGGTGTGCGTTTCCTTCGTCGTCCTGTGCGTGGTGGTTCTCCTTCAAGCCGAGGGCCGAAGGCCGGTGCGCGCCCCGATGGGAGGTCGGGAGACACGGCCGGCAAGGTGGGCGGCAGTGCATAGGGCCTCCTCGGCTGTGCGGCCGGAGGCGGCACTCCATCGGTCGGTCCTCATGCGCTGAGGACGGTTCGGTCGGCGCGGCGGACGGGCCCGCGGCTTCGCGGCGTGCGGGTCTCACGTGGTGGTGGGGATCGCCGGACCCCGCCCGGCCCCGCCCGGCCCCGCCCGGTCGCGGGGCTCGTAAACCCGTGGACGACGGACGCGGCGTCCGGTCAGGATGGCTCCTCGGCCCCATCACGGGCCGCCGAGAACGCCCTCGGGTCGCCGACGCTCCCCTCGGGAGCCGGTGCCCGCGCCACCGAGAGAGGCAGGCACCCGGTGCACGTATTCCTGGAAACGGAGCGCCTGACGCTCCGCCGGTTCACCGAGGACGACGTGGACAACCTGGTGCGGCTGGACGCCGATCCCCGGGTGATGCGCTTCCTGACCGGCGAGCCGACACCGCGTGCCGAGATCGAGAACGAGCTGCTGCCCCGCATCCTGCGCGACTACGCCCGTGGCCCGGCCGGGCGGTGGGCAGCCGTCGAGCGGGACACCGGCGCGTTCGTGGGCTGGCTCGCCCTCGATCCGCCCCGGGACGGCGGCGTCGAGGAGGTGGAACTCGGCTACCGGCTCATGGCCTCGGTGTGGGGCCGGGGATACGCCACCGAGGGGGCGCGCGCACTGGTCCGGGAGGCCTTCACCGCGCTCGGGGTGCAGAGAGTGTGGGCCCAGACCATGGCGGTCAACGCCGCCTCGCGCCGGGTGATGGAGAAAGCCGGTCTCACCTACGTTCGGACCTTCCACCCGCATTTCGACGACCCGCTGCCGGGGACCGAGCACGGCGAGGTCGAGTACGAGCTGCGACGGTCAGAGTGGAGCGAGCGCGCGGCGCGGGTGACGTGACGCGTCGTCGCGAGCCGCGGGGGTTGGATCGGGGGATCGCGCGGCGCACGGGGCGTGGGGGGCGCCGCGAGCCGCGGCGGTCCGATGGGGAGGGATCGCGCGGCGCACGGGCGTAACACGGCGTCGGGCCCGCGTTCCGGGGAGACGGGGAGAAGCGACGTCGCGGGGGGAGGGGAGGACGACCCGGCGAACGCCTCGTCCGCCATCTCCCAGGTACGGGCACGCGGATCCCGTCAACGATGTCCCACTGCGTCTCCCATATGCGGGCGCGTGGATTCGTCGACAATGACCCAGTTCGTTTTCCGTTCGCGGGCGCGCGGATCCGTCAACGATGACCCACCGCGGCGACGTCACCGGCGTCCATGACGCCCCGGTCGCTCCGGCAGCCGAGTTCCAGCGCCGCACCGGCCTCGACGGTGACCGCGACGGCGTGTCGCGCCTGACGGTCACCTTCGAGCGGACCGCCGCCACTGTCGGCCGGATGCGACGGAGGACGCCAGCGAAAGGCGGCTGCCTCCGAGCTGTCGCCGCGGGCCCGGCCACGGGGACGCGGCGACCGGCCGGACTCCGCTGTCCGGTCGGCCGGGCCGTCACCGTTCTCCGCGGTCCGGCCGGGCCGTCACCGTTCACGAGTCGGTGGGCTTGGTCGGGAGTCGGTGGGCTTGGTCGAGGGTCAGTGGGCTTGGTCGAGGGCGGCGCGCAGCAGCGCCACCGTCTCCCGGGCCGCCGCGAGCGCGGTTTCGTCGGCGGCGGTGCGGGCGGGGTCGTCCAGGAGGAGGACGGCGGCCTGGAGGACGGCGATGTGGACGGGCACGGTCTTCAGGGCGGCGAGGGCGGCGCGGGCCTGTTCGGCCGGTGAGGCGGCGGTGTCCTGCTGGGGGATGAGTTGGCTGACGCCGCGCCCGAGGGCGCGCCCCTGCGGGGCGGGGGACGGTGGAGTGGTGGTCATCGGGTCAGTGTCCCGCAGCGGCCGGGCGGCCCGCCCCCGGCCCCGGACCGGCAGCCCCGGCTCCCGATCCGGTCACCCCGTGGCGCCTGGGCCCCCGGGCCGGGAGCCGGGGGCGGGGAAGATCCGCCGCGCCCTCTCCCTCGCCTCGTCCCCCCGGGCCGGGAGCCCGGGCCGGGGAAAGCCCCCGCACCCTCTGCGCGCTGCGACCGGATCGTCCCCATCGGCACGGTGGTGCATGAGAAGCCGTGCACCGCTATCACCGGCCGCCGTACCGCTATCACCGGCCGTGCATCGCTATCCCTGACGTGCATCGCCATCACCGGCCGTGCACCGCTATCCCTGACGTGCACCGCCATCACCACTATCACTGGCTGTGCACCGCAATCACCGACTGTGCACCCCTATCACCGCGACCGCGCGGATATCACCGCGACCGCCTGGGCCCAGGCGCACGACGGCCGCGCGGTCGCCGCATGGACCTCTTGGGACGAGGGCCATGCCTGCCGCGCTGAGGCTGACTGCAGGAAAGGGGCGTGGGGCCGGGCAGGGGACCGGGCATGGCGCCGGTGCCCGAGCCGACGGGTTTGCCTGGCAACGGGCCCCTTGCAGCCCTTTTGCAGCCCTTGCGTCACCACCCCCTTGCATTACCCGGCGTCTGCAATTATCGTCGTATGCACGTAAGCGGCTTACGCAAGCATCAGCGCCGCGTCCCGATCCGCGCGAGGTACCGCCACGTACGGACCACCGGACCGCCGAACGCCACGACTGCGCCGCCAGAGCCGCCACGTCACCGAGGCACCTCCCCATGCCTCACCCCCGCGCCGGGGACACCCGGTGCAGAGACAGACACGATCGAAAAGGTACTTCCATGTCCCTGAAGGAAATCCTCCCCGGCCGTCTCGGCTTCGGCACGGCCCCCCTCGGCAACATGTTCCGCGCGATCCCCGACGAGGACGCCCGCGCCACCGTCGAGGCCGCCTGGGACCAGGGCATCCGCTACTACGACACCGCCCCCTTCTACGGCGCCGGCCTGGCCGAGGAGCGTCTGGGCCAGGTGCTGGCGACCAAGCCCCGCGACTCCTACGTCCTCTCCAGCAAGGTCGGCCGGGTCATCCTGGACGAGATCGAGACCGAGGTCCCCGACTTCGGCGAGAAGGGCGGCCTGTTCGAGCACGGCAACCCCAACAAGGTCCTCCACGACTGGACCGCCGAGGCCACCGAGCGCTCCATCGAGGGCACCCTGCGCCGCATGGGCGTCGACCGCCTGGACATCGTCTGGGTCCACGACATCGCCCAGGACTTCCACGGCGACGCCTGGATCGGCAAGTTCGAGGAGGCCCGCACCGGCGCCTTCCGCGTCCTGTCCCGCCTGCGCGACGAGGGCGTCATCAAGGCCTGGGGCCTGGGCGTCAACAAGACCGAGCCCATCGAGCTGACCCTGGCTCTGGACGAGCCCCAGCCCGACGGCTTCCTCCTGGCCGGCCGCTACACCCTCCTCGACCACGAGCACGCCCTGGGACGGGTGCTGCCCATGGCGCAGGAGCAGAACGTGGACATGGTCGTCGGCGGTCCCTATAGCTCCGGCATCCTGGCCGGCGGCACCAACTTCGAGTACCAGCAGGCCCCGCAGCACATCATCGAGAAGGTCAAGCGCATCAAGGCCCTCACCGACAAGCACGGCATCAGCATCAAGGCCGCCGCGCTCCAGTTCTCCCTGGCCCACCCGGTGGCCGCCGCCGTCATCCCCGGCGCCACCCGGCCCAGCCGCATCGCCGAGGACACCGCCGCCCTGACCGAGAACATCCCGGCCGCCTTCTGGACCGACCTGCGCGCCGCCGGCCTGGTCAGCCCCGCCGCCCCCCTCCCCAACGGCGCCTGACCACCCCCACCCCCAAACCCCCCCACACCAGCACCACCAGGAGAACGACCATGGCATCCACCTCGGTCAGCCAGGTTCTGCCCGCCTCCCCGGAGCGGGTCTGGGCCCTCATCGGCGGCTTCGACGCCCTGCCCGACTGGCTCCCCTACATCCCCCAGAGCACCCCGCTCGAAGGCGGCCGGGTCCGCCGACTGACGAACCCGGACGGCGAGGTCATCATCGAGCGCCTCGTCGACTTCAACGAGAGCGAACGCCACTACAGCTACGCCATCCTCCAGGCCCCGTTTCCCGTCACCGGCTACGTCTCCACCATCCGGGTCCACGCGATCCCCGGCCAGGAGAACGCCGCCGAGGTCCAGTGGTCCGGACGCTTCAACCCCGAAGGCGCCACCGAGCAGGAAGTCGTCGACCTCTTCACCGGCATCTACCGCGACGGCCTCGACGCCCTCCGCGACAAGCTCGCGGCCTGACCACCGCGACAGCCCACCGAGGCACCACGGCGCGAGAGGACCCGACCCCTCACCCGTGACCACATACCGGAGGCCTGCTGCCGCCCGGACGGGCGGCA
>NZ_JBEXNM010000132.1:0-8450 GCF_040611095.1 Streptomyces sp. NPDC003077
GGCGGCGGGGTGCGGGCCGGTGGGCGCGGATGCCGGGGTGCTTCCGCGTCCGTGGTGGGCCCGGGCGCGAAACCGCCGGACACGGCGGCCCGTCCGTCCGGCCGTCACATGCCCGGGAGCCGGGTCGCAAACGAACCCGCCCGACCGGCCTCGTCGGGGGCGGACGCGGCGACCGTGCCCGCAGGACGACCGCGACCGGCTCCCACCCCCGTCATCCTCAGCTCTCGTCCCTGGCCCGGCGGCGGATCGCGAGCACCAGGCCCACACCGCCACCGAGCGCGGCAACCCCGCCACCGGCGGCCCAGGACAGGGCGCCGTCGGCACCGGTGGCGGCGAGCTGGGAGTTGGTGGCAGTGACGGTCCCGTGGTCCGCAACCTTGGCGGTGACGGGCCGCGCGCCGGCCGACTCACCGGACTTCTCCTGTCCACCGGCGCCAGGCGTGCCGCCCTCACGGTCCGCGCCCTTGCCGCCCTTACCGGCGGCGGGCTTGTGCGCCTTGGCCGCGTCCTCGTCCTTCTTCTTGGCCGCGTCCTCGTCGTGCTTCTTCTTGGCCGCCGCCTCGTCCGCCTCGTCCTTGGCGCGGGCCTCGAACCGGCCCGAGTCGAGGAAGCGCTGAACGTCCTCGGGGGTGCCGTTCAGGGCCTTCTCGCCGGCCTCCTTCACGTGCGGACCGCCGGCGGACACGATCTGGGCGGCCCGTACCCGGTTGTCGAGGGCACGGGCCGTGTACTGGCCGACGGCAAGGAACTGCCGGACCGCCTCGATCCCGCCGTCCATCGCCTTCTGGGCGGCCTCTCGCACCGACGGGCCGCCCACGCTGGCGATCCGCATGCAGCGCACCCTGTCGTCCGCCTCACGGGCCAGGTACTGACCGGTCTTGAGGAAGTCCTCCTCGACCTGCGGGTCACCGGTCCGCAGCGCCTTCACCGCTTCCTCGCGGAGCTTGGTCCCGTGCCCGGCGACGGAGATGATCCGGGAGATGGCGATCCGGCGGTCCACCTCGCGGGCTTGGTACTGGCCTTCCTTGAGGAAGCGGACCTGGTCCTCGCGCGAGCCGTTCAGCGCCGCCTGCCCCGCTTCCGCGAGGCACGAACCGCGGTCGGCGACGGAGATGATCCGCGCGATGGCGACCCGGTCCCGCTGAACGGGGTCCGCGTACTCGTCCTCGTCGTCGTCCCGCGTGTCCTTCGCGGCCTTGCCCGCGCCCTCGTCCCGCCGGACCGGTTCTTCCTTGTCCGTACGCTCCCCCGACGCGCTCCCCGCCGTCTCGTCCGCGCTCTCGTCCGCGCCCTTGTCCGGCGCCGACACGGCCGGGTCGTGGGCGGCCTCGGCGGCGAACGCCGGTGAGGAGAACAGCACGGCCGGCGCGAGGGCGGCAGCCGCGACGAGGGACGAGACGCGGGACAACTTCATAAGCGATGACCTACTTTTTCGCATGTCAGTAGTAAATAAAACGTGAAGACATCCTAAATGATGTGCTGCAAGTTCTTCACTACGGGCCACCACCGCCTCACTCCGGCTCCACCACGCCCCTCCCCCGCCTCACCCCGGTTCCGCCGAGGGCGGCCTCACCCCAACTTCGCCGCCGGGCGTACCGCGGCCTCGCCGAAGCGGGCCCGCGCCCGGTCGACGGCGGCCTCGATGCGCCGCGCCTTGTCGTCCGCCGGGTCGAACATGAGCTGGTGGGTGGCGAGTTCGGCCCGGCACAGGCCCTCCGCCCGCAGCCCCACGGCCCGCACCCGGGCCCGTTGCAGGCCGAGGGCGGCGTGCAGCGCGTACGCGGCCTCGGTCAGGGCGGGGCCGTGCGCGGTGGGTTCGGTCAGCCGCCGGGTGCGGGTCGTGGTGGAGCGGTCGGCGTAGCGGACGGTGAGGGTCAGCGCGCGGGCCACCTGGCCCTCGCCGCGCATCCGGGACCCCAGGTCGTCGGCCAGGGTGAGCAGCGCGCGGCGGCGTCGTTCCTCGTCCAGTTCGTCGTACGGGAAGCGGTGTTCGGCGCCCATCGAGCGGGCGGACGCGTTCGGGGTGACCGGCGTGGGGTCCACCCCGCGCGCCCGCTCGTACACCGTCCGGCCGGTCTTCGCGCCCAGGATGCGCTGGAGCGTCGCGGGCGGCGCGGCGGCGATCCGGCCCACGCTGTCCAGCCCGTACGAACACAGCGTGCGCGCGGTCGCGGGCCCGACGCCGTGCAGCGCGGCGGCCGGCTTGCGGGCCAGGAAGGCGGCGACGGCCTCGGGTTCGGCGGGGACGGCCCGCACCTCACCCGGGGGCGCGGCCTGCGCCGCCATCCGGGCGAGCGACGGGTTGGCCGCGATCCCGATGGTGCAGCGCACGCCGTGCCAGGCCAGCGCCCGCAACCGGACCAGTTCGGCGATCCCCGCCGCGTCCCGCCCGAAGTACCGCTGCGCGCCACGGGTGTCGGCCAGCGCCGCGTCCGGCGGCAACGCCTCGACGACGGGGGTGAACTGCTCCAAGAGCTCGATCAGTTGGGCGTAGGTCTCCTCACCCAGAGGTGCGTCACCGTCGCCCCGGAAGCGGACGTACAAGGTCCCCGGCGCGCCCCGGAGGGGAGCGGAGGCGGTGGACGCGACGGCGGCCCCGGCCCCCGGCTTGGCGACCGGCCGGGCCCCTGACGTGGCGACGGCCGGCCCGGCACCCGGCCGGGCAGCGGACGCGGCCGTCCCCGCCGCGCGCCGCCGGAACCCGGCCGGGAGGGACAGGGCCGCGTCGATACCGGTGCCGCTACCCGCATCGGTGTCGGTGTCGTACGTCCTCCGGGCGGCGGTCATCCCGCGCTCCCCGGGCTGTAGTGCCCCATCACCTTGCGGCTGGGCAGGGCGGGTTCACCCGCGGGCCGCAGATCGGCCCACGGGTGCAACTCGTAACCGGTCTCCAGCCGAATGGTCCGCCCGGAGCCGGAGCCCGGGGCAGGCCCGCCATCACCGGAAACCGGCGCGGCACCCAACGGATCGGGCACGGCACCGAACGGATCGGGCACGGCGGCGGACGGAGCGGACGCGTCGCTGAACGAAGCGGACGCACCGCCGGACGGAGCAGGCACACCGGCAGACGGAACAGAGGCACCAGCAGACGGCCCAGGCCCAGGCACGCCCTCGCCCATCCCACTCCCCGCACTCCCGACCACGTTCCCGACCACACCCCCGTCCACGTCCACATCCACGCCCCCGTCCCCGTCCGCATTCCCAGCCCCGCCCCCAGCCGCCAACCGCTCGGTAACCGCGGCCAACCCACCCTCACGCCGCAGCTCGGCAAGCTCGGCGAGGTTCCAGGCGGCGGCGCCCACCACGCTGAGGCTGCGCGGTCCGCGCCGCTGGACCGTGCCGCGGACGAGCAGCAGCCAGGAGTGGAAGACGGTGTGCGCGCAGGCCGCGTGGGAGTCGTCGAAGAAGGCGCAGTCGATCAGGCCCGTACTGTCGTCGAGCGTGGTGAAGATGACCCGGCGGCCGGAACGGATCGGCGGGGTCTGGGTGGCCGCCTTGGCCCCGGCGACCAGCACCGTCTCACCGTGCCGGGCCTCGCGCAGCCGCTTGGCCGACAGCGCGCCCAGCTCGGCGAGGAACTCCCGGTGGTCGCCCATGAGGTGCCGGGAGGCGTCCATGCCCAGGACGCCCAGCTCGGCGCTGAGCCGTTCGACGTCACTGAGATCAGGCAGGCCGATCGGTTCGACCGCCGCGGCCTCCTCGGCGGTGCCGCCGTCCACCAGCGCGAGCTGGCCCGCGGACGCGCCGCGCTGCCGGGCGTGGAGTTCGGCGAGGTGCAGCAGCAGGTCGCGGCGGTTGGCGCCGAAGGCGTCCAGAGCGCCGACGCGGGCGAGCCGTTCGGCCACCGGGCGGCCCGGGCGGGCGCGCTGCCAGAAGTCCTGGAGCGAGGAGTACGGCTGTCCGGCCGCGATCCGTTCCGCCTCGGCCTCGCTCATCCCGTGCACGTCCCGGAACGCGAGCCGCAGCCCCCACACGCCTTTCCCTTCTTTCCCGCACACCAGTTCGATTCGATGAGCGACCGCCGACCGGTTCACGTCCAATGGCAGCACCGGCACCCCCCGCCGCCGCGCGTCCGCCAGCAGCAGCCGCTTCGGGTACATCCCCGGGTCGTGCGTGAGCAGCCCGGCGTAGAAGGCCGCCGGGTGGTGGGCCTTCAGCCAGGCGGACTGGTACGTGGGCACCGCGAAGGCCACCGCGTGCGCCTTGCAGAACCCGTACGAGCCGAACGCCTCGACGATCTCCCAGGTGTGCGCGACCACCTCGGGCGCGTACCCCCGGGCCGCGGCCCGCTCCACGAACCAGGCACGGGCCCGGCCCTGCCACTCCGGCTTCGAGAGGGCGCGCCGCTTCTCGTCGGCCTCGCCCCGGTCGCAGCCGGTCATGATCCGGAGGATCTCGATGATCTGCTCGTGGAACACCACGACGCCGTAGGTCTCGCGCAACGCCTCCTTCAGGTCGGGGTGCGGGTAGCGGGCGGGTTCGCGGCCGTGGCGGGCGGCGATGAAGGGCCGCACCATGTCGGCCGCGACCGGGCCCGGCCGGAACAGCGAGATGTCCACCACGAGGTCGTGCAGGGTGGCCGGCTGGAGCCGTCCCACCAGGTCGCGCTGGCCCGGCGACTCGATCTGGAAGCAGCCCAGCGTCTCGGTGGAGCGGATCAGTTCGTACGTGGCCGGGTCGTCCGGCCGCACCTGCGCCGGGTCGTCGAGATCGACCTCGCGCCCGGTGGCCCGCCGGATCTCGGTGACCGCGTGCGCCATCGCCGACTGCATCCGCACGCCCAGCACGTCCAGCTTGAGCAGCCCCATCTCCTCCACGTCGTCCTTGTCGAACTGCGCCATCGGGAACCCGTCACCACTGGTCGGCATCACGGGCGTGCGGTCCAGCAGCGTCGCGTCCGAGAGCAGCACCCCGCACGGGTGCATGGCGACGCCGCGCGGCAGCCCGTCCAGCGCCTCGACCAGCTCCCACATCCCGGGGTGCGCCGACGCGTCCACCCCGCGCAGCTCCGGCAGCTCGGCCAGCGCCGCCCGCGCGTCCCGGGCGCGGATGTGCGGGAAGGACTTGGCCAGCCGGTCCACCTCGGCCGGGTCCATACCCAGCGCCGCGCCCACGTCCCGCACGGCGTGCCGGACCCGGTAGGTCTCGGGCATGGCGACGGTCGCCACCCGCTCCGCGCCGAAGCGGTCGAAGATCGCGCGGTAGACCTCCAGGCGGCGCGCGGACTCCACGTCGATGTCGATGTCCGGCAGCACCGCGCGCCGCGTGGACAGGAAGCGTTCCATCAGCAGCCCGTGCGCGACGGGGTCGGCGTGCGCGACGCCGAGCAGGTGGTTGACCAGCGACCCGGCGCCGGAGCCGCGCGCGGCGACCCGGATGCCCAGGTCACGGGTGTCCTCGACGACCCGGGCGACGGTCAGGAAGTACGAGGCGAAGCCGTGGAAGTCGATGATGTCCAGCTCGTGGTGCATCCGCTCCCAGTACGCGCGGTCGCGGTCGTAGCCGCGCAGCACCATCCCGGCGGCGCAGCGCGAGCGCAGCACCCGGGAGGCGGTGCGTCCGGCGGCCCCGACCAGGCCCGGTTCGGGGAAGTGGACGGTGCCGAGCCCGAGGTCGTCCTCGGGGTCCACCCGGCAGGCCGCCGCGGTCTCCTCGGTCATGCCGAGCAGCCGGTGCGCGGTCCCGCGGCCCAGGCCGGCGGCCTCCGCGACCCGCCCGGCGATCCGCGTCATGGCGTCCGTGTCCTTGAGCCACCGCTCGCCACCGTCCCGCGCCTCGGGGCGGTGCCGGTCCACCGGCACCAGGCGGCGGGCGGAGTCCAGCACGTCGGCGACCGGGCCCTGACCGGGGTCGGCGTAGCGGACGGCGTTGGTCAGGACGGCCCGGACGCCCTGCTCGACGGCGAAGCCGAGGGTGCGGGCGGCGAGCCGGAGGGAGCCGGGGCCGGTGCCCGTACGGCCGTGGTCGACGACCTCCAGGCGCAGCGCGTCGCCGTACAGCTCGCGCCAGGGCGCGAGGAGCCGGGCGGCCCGGTCCGGACGCCCGGCGGCCAGCGCCCGCCCCACCTCGGAGTCGGGCCCGAGCAGGACGGTCACCCCGTCGGCGTACGCGGCCAGCGCATCCCACGGCAGGACGGGCCGCTCGCCGCCGCCCGCGTGCGCGGCCGAGACCAGCCGGCACAGCGCGGCCCAGCCGGCCGCGCCGTCCCGGGCGAGGAAGACCGCGCGGGCCGCCGACTCGTCGACGAACGCGCCGCCGCGCACGGGGGTGCGCCGCCGGACGGTACCGGCGCGGGGGCTCCCGGACGGCTCCGGCGCCGGCCGGACCGCCAGGTCCGTACCGAACAGCGGGCGGACGCCCGCCTCGGCGGCGGCCTTGGCGAACCGGACGGCGCCGGAGAGGCCGTCCCGGTCGGTGAGCGCGAGGGCGTCCATGCCGCGTTCGGCGGCACGCTCGGCCAGCCGCTCCGGATGCGAGGCGCCGTACCGCATCGAGAAACCCGACGCGGCGTGCAGATGCGTGAAGCCTGGCATCCGCGCCTCCTGCCGTTCGAACACCCCCTGACCGGTCCTGTCTCCCCCGTCCCGTTCTCCCACCATAAGCGATTTTCGAACGTCCGTACGAATGCCGATACGGGCGCCACCTTGCCGCCCACCTGGTACGGCGGCCCCACGGCGCCGTGAGCGTCCGAACGGCGTTCGAACACCTCCGCCCTTTCCCCGGCCTCACCAGAACTTCGGACACCTCCAGCTCCCTCACCCACCTCCCCTTCCGGGGCGTTCGAACGCCCCGGCTCCCCTTTGCGCCCTTTCGACTTTGCGCCCTTTCGACTTTGCGCCCTTTCGACGCATTCGAACGGCCTCGACCGCCCCCTCCACCCTTCCGGAGCGTTCGAACAGCCTCGGTCATCCCCGACTGCCACCTCCCCCCAACCACCCCACTCCGGCGACCACCCCGGGGACACCCCACCCCTCCGAACGCCCCAGGAATCGGCCGTCCGGCACCCCCTTTGCGCCGAACAGCCCGCCCGGCCTGCGCTCCCACGCCGCGCATCACAAGATGTGGGAGTTATCGGACAAATCTCTGTTTGAACGGGCGGAAGCTGGATCACCCGCAGGCACCAAGACGGACGGATCACCGGCAGAGCAAAAGGACCACCGGCAGACCACCGGGCGGACGCAGACCGAAAAGACCACCGGAAAGACCACTGGAAACACCACCGGAAAGACCACCGGACGGACACGAACCGGAAACACCACCGGATACCGACCACCGGACGCACACCACCACCGGACGACTGGGCGAGGAGTGGCACATGGCCACGGCGGACCACGGGGACAACGGCAGCCGCACCACCTTCCTGCAGGAGCTGAAGGACGCGGTCAGCGTGCGGGCGGCGCTGCTGATGATCGGCGTACTGGCCCTGACGGCCCTGTTCATCGCCTCGTACACGGGCGCCTTCCACTCCCCCAAACCGCGCGACATCCCCCTCGCGGTGGTCGCCCCCGCCCAGGTCGGCGACCAGGTCGTAGAGCAGTTCGACCGGCTGCCGGGCTCCCCGCTGAACCCGCGCACGGCCCCGACCGAGGCCGACGCGGTCCGGCAGCTCAAGCACCGCGACCTCGACGCCGCGCTGATCGTCGATCCCCGGGGCCGTACGGACCGGCTGCTCGTCGCCGGCGGTGCGGGCACCGCGCTCTCCCAGGCGGTGGAGACCGTCGTCACCAAGGCCGAGAAGGCGCAGCAGCGCACCGTGCGCACCGAGGACGTGGTCCCGGCCGACCCGAACGACGCCCGCGGCCTGTCGTCCTTCTACCTGGTGGTCGGCTGGTGCGTCGGCGGCTACCTGTGCGCCGCGATCCTGGCGATCAGTTACGGGGCCCGGCCCTTCACCGTCCGGCGGGCCGCCATCCGTCTCGGGGCGCTCGCCCTGTACTCGATCCTCACCGGGCTGGCGGGGGCGATCGTCGTCGGCCCGATCCTCGGCGCGCTGCCGGGCAGCGTGTACGGGCTGTGGGGGCTGGGGGCCCTCATCGTGTTCGCGGTGGGCGCCGCCACGTTCGCCTTCCAGGGGATGGCCGGGATCGTCGGCATCGGCCTGACGATCCTGGTCATCGTCGTGGCCGGCAACCCGAGCGCGGGCGGCGCCTTCCCCTACGCCCTGTTGCCGCCCTTCTGGCAGGCCATCGGCCCCTCGCTCCCGCCGGGCGCGGGGACCTGGGTGTCGCGCTCGATCGCGTACTTCCACGGCAACGCGGTACTCGGCCCGCTGCTGGTACTCGCCGCGTGGGCGCTGGCCGGCACCGTCCTCACCCTCGTCTTCGCCTCCCTCCGCAAGGGACGGGAGGCGATCAACCGGTCGGAGGTCCGGCAGTGAGGTGAGCGACAGCGGCGCACAGCACGAAGGCGAGAGTGGGCTCCGGTGCGGGGCCGCTCCCGGGAGCGGCCCC
>NZ_JBEXNM010000133.1:0-7831 GCF_040611095.1 Streptomyces sp. NPDC003077
TTCCAGCTCCTGGCGCGGGGTGTGGCCCCGATGGTGGTCGGCGCCCCGTACGCCCCCCGGGCATACGGGCCATTGGCGTGGGTGGGGACGGGCGCGTCAGGGGGGAGGGGGCCGCCGCGGACGAAGGGCGCACAGGGAGGAAGACGCAGGCGTACACACAACGCACGGAGCAGGCGCACGGCGCACGCGCACGGAAGCGACGTGCAGGAACGGCCAACGGGGAACCCGCGCCCGGAAGCGACGTGCAGGAACAGCCAACGGGAACCCGCGCACGGAAGTGACGTGCAGAGACGGCCAAAGGAACCGCGCACGGAAGCGACGTGCGGAAACAGCCAACGGAAACAGCCAACGGAAGCTTCGCACCGTGAGGGTGCCCACCCGGCCATACCGCCGGTGGGCACCCTCACGGCGTTCAGGCATACGCCCGAGCGTGCCGTTCCGCGATTCCCTTCCGCGCTTTCTGATCCCTCGTCCCTCTTCTTTCCGAACGATCAGGGGGAAGTGCGCGGAAAGGCGATCCGCGTGAATCCGCGTGAATCCGCGTGAATCCGCGTGAATTCGTGCGGGAGTCGGCAGCGGAGGGATCAGGAGGATTTCTTCCGCGTCAGCAGATCCCCGACGATTTTCGCCACCTGCTGCGGGGCGGGCATGGTCGGGTGGTGGGAAACGGCGCCCGTGTTCACGTCGTAATTGTCGTGCCAGTCCGGCTCCGCGACGTGTTGCCCGTCCTCGCGGATCTGCGCGATATTCCGCTGGACCGCCGGGCTGTGCCACATGGTGGCACCCATGGACGGGAAATACACGACGGGAAAATTGGCCGCCAGGATGACCGTGCCCAAACGATTGGGCGCGGCGCCCGTCGCGGCGACCGAGAGCATATGCGCGGTGGCGGGGAGAACCACGAGGATGTCGTGGTCCGCCACGAGGCGGGAGGGCTTGTCGGTGGGCCAGTCGTGTGGGGACTCTCCGCTGATGACGCGCTCGGCGGAAAGCTGCACGACGTGCGCGGGGAGAAAGTCCGTCGCGGTGTGCGTCATCAGCACCGTGTAGGTGCCGCCGAGTTCGCCGCGCATCGCATTGAGGTACGCGGGAAGCGACGTCACGGCGACCGAGCCGGTGGCGCCGACGAGTATGCGCGGCTCAGGTGACTGCGGAGAAGTCTCTTGGGTCATGCGCACATGATGCACAGGGTGTTCACCCGGTTCAACGGTGCTGGCGCGCACACGCCAATGCCGAGTGCGGCGGCCGAAAGGAGCGCGGTACGGCGGCTGTTGACCAGGGCCGGCCGGGGTACGCCGCGGGGCCGGACGGGCCCCTCCGGCCTGGTCGGATCGGGGCCGGCGCGGCCGGGCCGCGGGGTGGCGTGGCGGGTTCGCGCCACAGGGGTGGCCGCGCGGAACGCGGGATGTGAGGCTGCGGGAATTGGTATGGACAATGCCGGGGGCGCGGCCCCGGTGGGTGCGGCCACCCGTCTTCGAACAGCGCGAATTAATCGGTGGGCCCATGTGGGGCGGCCCGCCGGCGGCGTTATCTGCATTTCAGCGAAAAGGCGCTGGTGGCGGGCCGTGGGCGTCGGCGATCGCGTTCCGTCAATTGTCCGGCGGGTCGCGCGGATTGGGGGGCGGAGCACGGTGGCGGCCGAGCTTATCCCGTGCGGAAGTGGTTCAAACATGCGTGTCCAGGACGCGCCACGGAAGGCCGCGCAAAAGGAGCCGGGGTAATGCCGTGATCAGTATCCGGTGATCTTGTCAATGCCGTGATCCTGTGCTTACGATACGTCGACCGATGAGGTGATCTCGCCAAGATCCACAGGTTGGACCGTCCGTGCGAGCGGACGGGGCGTGGGCGGGCGTCTTGTTTTTCCCCTGTGTTGCCGTGGGGTTCTCCCCGGTTGTATTGCCGTGGGTTCTCCCCGGTGGTTTCCACGCTCCTGTCTTCCGGAGCCTGGCCTGTGCAGGAATTCACGCGAAGCACTGATGAGAGGCACGGAGTCTTCATGGAAGATCTTCTGGTCGAATTGAGAGATCGGCGTGTCAACCTTCGCCTCCACGGCGAGCGCCTCGACGTCGAGGCGCCGGACGGCACCCTGACCCCGGAACTGCAGGACGCCGTCACCGCGCACCACGACCGGTTGGTCGCCCTGCTCCGGGGAAATCCGCACCCGGTGAACCTCCCTGGCATCGCGCCGCGGCCACAGGAGCGCCACGACGCGTTCCCGCTCACGGACATTCAGCACGCCTACCTGATAGGCCGCCACAAGGGCCTGGAATTGGGCGGCGTCTCCAGCCACTACTACCTGGAGTTCGAGAGCCGCGGGCTGGACCTGCCACGGCTGACCGCGGCCCTCCACAAGGTCGTCGACCGGCACGACATGCTCCGCGCGGTGGTGGAGTCCGACGGCGAGCAGCGCGTCCTGGAGCACGTCCCGGCGTACGAGATCGTGGCCACCGACGTGCGGGGCAAGACCCCCGGCGAGCAGACGGCGGCGCTGGAGAAGACCCGGGCCGAACTCGGCGACCAGGTCCTGCCCACCGACCGCTGGCCGCTGTTCGACATCCGCGCCACGCTGCTGGACGAGGACCGCGTCCGCCTGCACCTGAGCCTGGACCTGCTGTTCGTCGACGTCCGCAGCCTCTTCGTGCTCCTGGAGGAGTGGCGGCGCTTCTACGACGACCCGGCCTGGTCGCCCGAGCCGCTGGACCTCTCCTTCCGCGACTACGTCCTGGCCGAGCGGGAGCTGCGGGACGGGCCCCTGGTCGCGCGGGCCGCCGACTACTGGCGCGCGCGGCTGGAGGACCTGCCGCCGGCCCCCGAACTCCCGCTGGCGCTCGCGCCCGAGCGGATCGGCCGCCCCGACTTCGTCCCGCACCGCGCGACCCTGCCCAAGGAGCGCTGGGCCGCCCTGTGCGCGGTGGCCGGGCGCCGGGGCCTGACGCCGTCGACGCTGCTGCTCGCCGCGTACGCCGAGGTGCTGCGCGTCTGGTCGAAGCGGCAGGACTTCACCCTCACCCTCACCCTCGTCAACCGGCTGCCGGTGCACCCGGACGTCGACCGGATCATGGGCGACTTCCTGACGCCCAGCCTGCTCACCGTGACCGGCGACGCCGGCGAGACGTTCCAGGAGCGCGCCGCCGCCGTGCAGCGCCAGTACCTCGCGGACCTGGACCACGCGGCCTTCGGCGGCATCCGCGTGCTGCGCGAGCTGACCCGGCGGCAGGGCGACGGGCGCAGCGTCTCCATGCCGGTGGTGTTCTCCAGCATGCTCGGCACGGCCGGTGACGCCGCGACCGGCGACGCCCTGGGGGCGTTCGGCGAGCTGGTGGAGGGCCGCAGCCAGACGCCGCAGGTCTGGCTGGAGAACCAGGTCTTCGAGTGCGACGGCGAACTCCTGCTGAACTGGAACGCCGTGGACGCCCTGTTCCCCGAGGGCACCGTCGACGCCATGTTCGGCGCCTACCTGGACCTGCTGGACCGGCTCGCGCACGACGAGACGGTGTGGGAGCAGGTCCGCGGCGTCGTCCCGCTGCCCGCCGCGCAGGCGGACGAGCGCGAGCGCGCCAACGCGACGGAAACCGACATCGCGCCCGCCCTGCTGCACGAACTGGTGGCAGGATCCGCGCGCCGCCGCCCGGACGCGGTGGCCGTCATCACCGACGGCGCGGAGTTCACCTACCGGGAGATCGACGAGGGCGCCCACCGGCTCGCGCGCCGGCTGCGCGAGAGCTGCGGCGCGGAACCGAACACGATCGTCGCGGTGTCGATGCGGCCGGGCGGCGAGCAGATCACCGCCATCCTGGGCGTGCTGCACGCCGGCGCCGCCTACGTCGCCATCGACCCGGAGCTGCCCGAGCAGCGCCGCCACAAGCTGCTGCGGCAGTGCCGAGCCAAGGCCGTGATCACCACCCGCGACCTGCGCGACCAGCTCACCTGGCCCGAGGGCGTCGAGGTCCTCGCGCCCGACGACGAGGCCACCTTGCGATGTAGCGCGGACCCGGTGGAGAGCCGGCAGGCGTACGACGACCTGGCGTACGTCATCTTCACCTCCGGGTCCACGGGAGAGCCGAAGGGGGTGATGATCACCCACCGCAGCGCCGCCAACACGGTGCAGGACATCAACCGGCGGTTCGACGTCACCGAGAAGGACCGCGTGCTGGCGCTCGCGCCCGCCAACTTCGACCTGTCCGTCTACGACATCTTCGGCGTCCTGGGCGCGGGCGGCACCGTCGTCGTCCCCAACCCCAAGCAGGCCAACGACGTCGCCCACTGGACCGAGCTGATCGACCGGCACGGCGTCACCATCTGGAACAGCGTGCCCGCGCCGATGCGGATGTGGGTGGACTCGCACGGCGAGACCGACCCCCCGCACGCCGGCGGCCTGCGGCTGGCGCTGCTCAGCGGCGACTGGATCCCCACCGACCTGCCCGACCAGATCCGCAAGCGCGTCCCCGGCATGCGGGTGATCAGCCTCGGCGGCGCCACGGAGGGCTCCATCTGGTCGGTGCACTACCCGATCGGCGAGGTGCCGCCGGAGTGGTCGAGCATCCCCTACGGGACGCCGCTGGCCAACCAGACGCTGCACGTCTACAACGAGTGGCTGGAGCCCAGCCCCGTCGGCGTGACCGGCGAGATCCACATCGGCGGCGTCGGCGTCGCCCAGGGCTACTGGGGCGACCCCGCGCGCACGGCGGAACGGTTCATCGAGCACCCGGTCACCGGCGAACGCCTCTACAAGACCGGCGACCTGGGCCGCTACCTGCCCGGCGGGAACATCGAGATCCTCGGCCGCCAGGACTTCCAGGTGAAGATCAACGGCTACCGGGTCGAGCTCGGCGAGATCGAGACCACCCTCGGCCGCCAGCCCGGCGTGCGGCACGCCCTGGTCACCGCGCCGGTCCACCCGCGCACCGGACAGCGCCAGCTCGCCGCGTACTTCGTCCGCGACGACGCGCACCTGGCCACCGACCCGAACGCCACCGAACCGGCCGTGCTGCGCGAGGCGCTGGCCGCGCTGCTGCCCGGCTACATGGTCCCCAGCCACTACGTCCCGCTCGACGCCCTCCCGCTCACCCCCAACGGGAAGATCGACCAGAAGGCGCTGCCCACGCCATGGAACGACGCCGCCGAGACCGACGACCGGGTCTCGCCGCGCAACGCCATCGAGGAACGCCTCCTGGCGATGTGGGCGGAGCAGCTGGGCCACAGCGACTTCGGGATCGAGGACGGCTTCTTCGACGTTGGCGGTGACTCGCTGCACGCCGTCGGGATCATCGGCCACCTCCGCACCGAATTCGGCATCGGCGCCGAGGCGGAACAGCAGGTGATCGAGGGCCTGTTCATGAACGCGACCGTCGCGGCCTTCGCCGAGATCATCGAGTCGATCAAGGAGGCGCAGGCATGACCAGCACCGCGGACGCATGGGACCACGTGATCGTCGGCGCCGGTTCGGCCGGCGCGGTCATGGCCGCCCACCTCGCCAAGGACGGGCACCGCGTCCTCCTCCTGGAGGCCGGCGGCGACCAGCCCGTCCCCCGGGAGGCGACGCACCCCCTGGCGGACATCAGCCGCCTGATCCTCAACGGCTACAACTGGGACTACAAGGCCAACCTTCGCGGCAGCAAGCGGCTGGACAACCTCCTGGCCGCCGGACAGCCGCGGTCCCTGGAGGCCTCGGCCGCCGACGACGACCGCGTCACCCGCGCCCTGTGGTCGCGCTTCCCCTACCAGCTCGGCAAGGTCGTCGGCGGCGGCTCCGCCGTCAACGGGGCCATCGCGCTGCGCGGCCTGCCCCGCGACTTCCAGGAATGGGTCGCGCACGGCAACCCGGACTGGTCCTGGGACGACGTGGTGCCCTTCTACCGCCGCAGCGAGAACGACCCCGACTTCCCCGGCGCCCTCCACGGCGATGACGGCCCGCTGCCCATCCGCCGCCCGCTGCGCGAGCAGCTGCACGAACTGGACGCCGCCTTCTGGGACGAGTGCTCCCGCCAGGGCCTGCCCGACCTCCCCGACCTCAACGCCGGTCAGGAGCGGGGCGTCGGACCGGTGCCGTCCAACGCCCTCGACGGCGAACGCATGGACACCGGGACGACGTACCTCACCCCGGTCCGCGACCTGCCGAACCTGGAGCTGCGCACCGGCACCCGCGTCACCCGCGTCCTGTTCGAGGGCAACCGCGCCGTCGGCGTCGAACTGCTGGAGGGCGAGCGCCCGGTCACCGTGCGGGCCGGCAACGTCATCCTCAGCGCGGGCGCCATCGGCACGCCCGTCATCCTCATGCGCTCCGGCGTCGCCCGCGCCGAACTGCTCGCGTCCCTCGGCGTCACCCCCGTCGTGGAACTGCCCGGCGTCGGCGAGAACCTGGTCGACCACCCCTCCGTCGTCATCTGGTCCAAGCCCAAGTCCGGCGTGTGCAAGCCGGGCCTGCCCTGGCGCCAGGTCGCCTCCCGCATGTCCAGCGGCTTCGACGAGGACGTGGACATCCAGGTCGGCCTCCTGAACAACGTCGACAGCCAGACCATCCCCGGCTTCGTCGACCGCCTCGGCTGGCCCATGGTGGTCGGGATCTCCGTCATGCTGCTGCGCCCGGAGTCCCGCGGCAGGGTGTTCCTGGAGAACGCCGACCCCCGCGGCCGGCCGGTCATCGAACTCGGCCTCGGCACCGAGGACGACGACGTGTCGCGGCTGTGCCACGGCGTCCGCAAGGCGTGGACCATCCTGCGCGCGCCGGGGCTGGCCGACCGGTTCGAGGCGACGCAGTTCTGGACGGACGCCATGGTGGCGAACGACAAGGTGCTGCGCAGCGGCGTCCGCAACATCATGAACCCCGGCTGGCACGCCACCGGCTCGGCGAGGATGGGCCCGGCCGACGACCCGATGGCGGTCGTCGACCAGGACGGCCGCGTCCACGGCACCGAGAACCTGCGGATCGTCGACGCGTCGGTCTTCCCGACGATCCCCAGCGCGCCGACCAACCTCACCACCATCATGCTCGCCGAGAAGATCTTCCACGGTACGGAGCAGTGGTGAGCGCGGCCCCGCCCCCGGTGCGGCTCTACTGCTTCCCGCACGCCGGGGCGACCTCGGCGGTGTACCGGCCGTGGAAGAACCTGGCCGGTCCCTCCCTGGAGATCGTCGGGGTGGACCAGCCCGGGCGCGGCACCCGCATGCGCGAGCAGCGGACCGACGACTACCGGGCCCTGGTGACCGCGATGGCCGAGCACGTCGCCGACGACCTCCGCCGGGCCCGGGAGCGGGAGCCCCGCCTGCTCTACGCCACCTTCGGGCACAGCTTCGGCGCGATGCTGAGCCTGGCGGTGGGCGCCGAGGTGGCGCGCGCGGTGGGACGGACTCCGGTTCGCGCCATCCTCTCGGCGGCGCTGCCACCTGGGCTGCAGCCGCCCGACGGCACGGACGCGCTGACCGACGAGGAACTGCTCGCCAAGATCGTCGCGGACGGCGGCACCCCGCCCGAGCTGCTGTCCAACAGCGCCATGAGCCAGTACCTGGTGCGGCTCATGCGCGAGGACTACGTCATCCGGCGGCAGTACCCCCGGCACGCGGACCTGCGTGTCGGCCACCCGCTCACGCTGATCGCCGCACGCGAGGACGCCTACGTGACACCGGACCAGATGGCGCGGTGGGCCGGGCACAGTAGCGCGCGATCCCGATGCGTCGAGATCGCGGGTGGGCATTTCGCCGCTTTGCAGGAACCGAAGGACATCATCGCAATCGTGGGCGAAGACCTGCCCGAGTGAACCCGGATTCCCGCCGGCGCCGCACGGCGCCGCCGCTCGGACCGGACGCACATCACGGGCGCGTCCAGGACGTACGC
>NZ_JBEXNM010000134.1:0-7116 GCF_040611095.1 Streptomyces sp. NPDC003077
GGCCTGCGCCTCGTTCTCACGGCCTGACGGGCTCCGCCGTCCGGTCGGGCCGCCCGGGTCCCGGAACGGGCTCCGCCGCCCGGTCGGGTCCGGTCCCCGGGCTTTGCCGCGCCCGGCCGGGTTCGGGCCCCGGACTTTGCCGCCGCCCATTAATTTGACGTCTCTCGTACTACGCCATGTATCGTACTAACCGCAGTCGATCCCGCTGCCCGGCGAAACGGAGTTGCTCGTGAGTGCCCTGTTCCAGTCCTACACGCTGCGAAAGCTGACCCTGCCGAACCGGGTCTGGATGGCGCCCATGTGCCAGTACTCCGCCGAGGCGACCGGCCCGAACGCCGGCGTGGCGACGGACTGGCACTTCGCCCACTACGCCGCGCGGGCGACGGGCGGCACCGGCCTGATCCTCACCGAGGCCACCGCCGTCTCCCCCGAGGGCCGCATCAGCCCGTACGACCTCGGCATCTGGAACGACACCCAGGTGGCCGCGTTCCGGCGGATCACCGACTTCCTCAAGAGCCACGGCACCGTCCCCGGCATCCAGATCGCGCACGCCGGCCGCAAGGCCTCGACCGGCAAGCCCTGGGAGGGTGGCGGCCCGGTCGGCCCCGAGGCGGACGGCTGGCAGCCGGTCGCCCCGAGCCCGGTGGCCTTCGATGAGGTCCACCCGGTGCCGACCGAGCTGACCGTCGAGGAGATCCAGCGGATCGTGACCCAGTTCGCCGACGCGGCCCGCCGGGCCCTGGCGGCCGGCTTCGAGGTCGCGGAGCTGCACGGCGCGCACGGCTACCTGATCGGCGAGTTCCTCTCCCCGCACAGCAACAAGCGCACCGACGCCTACGGCGGCTCCTTCGAGAACCGCACCCGCTTCGCCCTGGAGGTCGTCGACGCGGTGCGCGCGGTCTGGCCCGAGGACCTGCCGCTGTTCTTCCGCATCTCCGCCACCGACTGGCTGGAGGAGGGCGGCTGGACCGCCGACGACACCGTCCGCTTCGCCGCGCTCCTCAAGGACCACGGCGTGGACCTGCTCGACGTCTCCACCGGCGGCAACGCCGCGGACGTCCACATCCCCGTCGGCCCGAACTACCAGGTGCCCTTCGCCGCCCGCGTCAAGGCCGAGACCGGCCTGCCGGTCGCCGCGGTCGGCCTGATCACCGAGCCGCAGCAGGCCGAGAAGATCCTCGCCGACGGCGAGGCCGACGCGATCCTGCTCGGCCGCGAGCTGCTGCGCAACCCCTCCTGGGCCCGCCGGGCCGCCCGCGAGCTCGGCGGCGACGTCCACGTCCCGCGCCAGTACGGGCGCGCCGCGTGAACCGGGCGTAGGAGCGCCGAGGTCGGGCGGACGGTCGTGATGGCCGGCCGCCCGGCAGCGGTGTCCCGTATCCGGTACGGATCAGCCGTTCCTGACGACCGGACGGTTGTGCCACGGGGCCGGCGCCTGGTCGTCACCTCGCATGCGCGGGGCGGTCGGCTCCGCCGAGGCCGGTACGCCGCCGGACCGTCCGGTCGTCTCGCCGGTCGTCTCCGGCTTTTCGTGTGAAAGGCCCGGACGCGCACGGAATGCCGGTACGCGATGCATCGAACTACGAGGTCTTTCGTACAATGTCTGTCCAGGCTGGACCGGGGGACCTGTCCGGACCCGGCCGTCAGGCCCGACCTTCAGGAGTCGCCATGCCGCCCGCCGCCGCCCCTTCGTCCGGCGCCCGCACTCTGGACCACCCGGAGCGGGAAGCCATCCGCCTGGAGAACGTCCTGCACGCCCTGTCCGACCCGATGCGCCTGGCGATCGTCCGCCGGCTCGCCGCCGTGGAGGACGAACTGTCCTGTGCGGTCTTCGACCTGCCGGTCAGCAAGTCCACCTGTACGCACCACTTCCGCGTGCTGCGCGAGCACGGGGTCATCAACCAGATCTACCGGGGCACGGCGAAGATGAACGCCCTGCGCCGCGCCGACCTCGACGACCTGTTCCCGGGCCTGCTCGACAGCGTGCTCGCAGCCGCCGACCTGGAGGAGAAGCGACTCGGCGGCGCGGGCACCTGAGCGGGGCGCACCCAGGGGCGGTGGCCCGGCGCCCCCAGGGGCGGTATCCCCGGCGCCCGCGCCGCCCTCAACCGGCGGTGCGCGCCGCGGCCAGCAGGCCCTCCCAGTCGGGGATCTTGACGGTCGTCCGGCCCAGCTCGCGGCCCAGCGCCGCCTCCGCCGCCTCGATGCCCAGCCAGCCCGGCCAGCGGACCGGCCGCCGGCCCGCGCGCCGCAGCGCGGCCACCGGGTCGTCCGGCAGCGTCCGCCGGACCAGGGCCTCCGCGTCGGCCAGCAGGGACGCGGCGGTCTGCTTGGCGCACGGCCGGTTCGTGCCGATCACCCCGGTCGGGCCGCGCTTGATCCACCCCGCCACGTACTCGCCGGGGCTGGGCGTCCCGTCCCGCAGCACCCGCCCCTCCTCGTGCGGCACCGTCCCGCTCGCCGCGTCGAACGGCAGCCCGGCCTGCGGCGTCCCCCGGTAGCCCACCGAACGCAGCACCAACTGGGCCGGGATGTCCTCGTACCGCCCCGTCCCCGTCACGCCGCCCCGCCCGTCCGGCACCGTCCGTTCGAACCGCACCCCGCGCACGCCGGACGCCGCGTCGCCGAGCACCTCCACCGGGCGCAGGAAGAACCGCAGGTGGATGCGGCGCGGCGGGACGCCGCCGGAGCCGGACGGTCCGTGCCCGTTGCCCGACCCGGCGGCGGCTCCGCGTCCGCCGTCCGCGCCGGGGGCGGGCCCCCGCCCGTCGTTCGGCCCGCCTCCGGATCCCGCGCGTGCCCGCTCGGCCCACGTGCGCAGGACCTCGACGTTGCGGCGGTTGGTGGCGGGCAGCGCGGCTGGGTCGGCGTACGCCGGGTCCAGCGTCAGTTCCTCCGGCCGCACGACCACCTCGGCGCCCGGCAGCGCGCCCAGCTCCCGCAGCTCCTTGGTGGTGAACTTGGCCTGCGACGGGCCCCGGCGGCCGACCATCCACACGTCCCGCACCCGGCTGCTCCCGAACGCGCCGAGCGCCGCCTGGGGCACGTCCGTGGCGGCGAGTTCGGCGGCGCCGCGGGCGAGGACCCGGGCCACGTCCACGGCCACGTTCCCCACGCCCACCACCACCGCGGAGCGGGCCGTGAGCGGGAACCGGTCGGCCGCCGCGTCCGGATGGGCGCTGTACCAGGAGACGAAGTCGGTGGCGGAACGGCTGCCGGGCAGCTCCTCGCCGGGGATGCCCAGCCGCCGGTCGGTGGCGGCGCCCACGCAGTACACCACCGCGTGGAAGATCTCGCGCAACTCGGCCGGGCCCAGCCCCGGAGCGCCCACGTCCACGTTGCCCAGGAAGTGCACCCGGGGGTGTTCCAGCACCGTACGCAGGTTGTTCTGCAGCGACTTGATCTTCTCGTGGTCGGGCGCCACGCCGTACCGGACCAGTCCGTACGGACACGGCAGCCGGTCCAGCACGTACACCTCGACGTCCGGCACCGCATCCTGGGCGACAAGGGACTGGGCGGTGTACACGCCACTGGGTCCCGAACCGATCACCGCTACACGAAGCACGACAGCTCCTTCCGCGAAGTGGCACCAGGATCGCACCGGCCCCCCGCGGTCGGGAGACCGTCCGCGAAGAGCCGCCCACGGGCCGCGGCTCGGTCGCGGTGGACCGCGCCCGAGGTGGACGAGAACGCGGACGCCGCCCGCCATCGGCCCCTCCCAAGGGGACCGGCGGGCCCCGTCATCGCCCCGCCCCGTCTCCCGTCAACTGCGCCGCAGGCCCCGCATCCGCTGGATCTCCGCCGTCTGCTGGGCGACGACATCGTTGGCCATCTCCTCCACGAGCGTGTTGTTGCCCTGGGACAGCGCCTCGGTGGCCATCGTCACGGCGCCCTGATGGTGCGTGATCATCAGCTTCAGGAACAGCGCGTCGAACCGCTCGCCCCGCGCCGTCCGCAGCGCGTCCAGTTGGGCGGGGCTCGCCATCCCGGGCATCGCGCCGTGATCGTGGTGCCCGGACGGCTTCCGGGGGTCGCCGTGCGACGCCTGCCACCCCCGCATGGCGCCGATCTCCGGCCGCTGCGCCGCCGCGATCCGCCCGGCGAGGCGTTTGACCTGGGCGGAGTGGGCGTGCGTGGCGGCGAGATCGGTCATCGTCAGGGCCTGCTCGTGGTGCCGGATCATCATCTGGACGTAGGTGTGGTCCGCGGAGTTGGGGGAGTCGTCCGGCACCGCCGACGCGGCCTCTTCGGCGGTGAGCGTCCGCGCGGGCTCGTCGGGCTTCCCGGGGGCGACGACCCGCGGCCCGGCCGCGGCGCGCTGCGCCGGTTCCGCGTCCGACGAACAGCCGGTGAGGAGAAGGGACATGAGCAGGGCGGCGGCGAGGGCGGGTGGTGGTGCGGATCTTCGAGAGCGCGTCGACTGGCGCAAGGTGTCCTCCCATCCGTGACGCTCGGACCCGATCTACCCCGGGTGCGCGGCAGATATGTACTGGCGTTCTATTGATATGTACATGAATGGTGGATACTGCCGGGGTCCACCGTCCCACCACCCCACCAGGAAACGCGCCACGCACGGAACGGACCGCACACCACCAAGGAGGACCCGTGACCTCGTCGCACAGACCACCGGGGCGCCCCAGACCCCCGGCCCGGCGCGCCCGCCTCGGCGCGCTGACCGCCGCCCTCGGCCTCGCCGCCTCGCTGCTGATCGCCGCCCCCGCCGCGGCGATCCCCGACCCCACCACCGGCTCGGGCACCCGGGAGCGGGCGAGCCAGGACGAGCGGAACCAGACGAGGGACGCGATCGCCCGGGGCGACATACCCGGCGTGGACGAGAGCGTCCACAGCGCCAACGTCCGCCACCTCGCCAACATCCCCAAGCAAGCGCTCAAGGGCACCAACTCCGACCTCGCCTTCCAGGGGAAGTACGCCTTCGCGGGCAACTACGACGGTTTCGCCATCTTCGACATCTCCCGCCCCAAGGCGCCGAAGGTCGTCACCCAGGTGCTCTGCCCCGGCTCCCAGAACGACGTCTCCGTCAGCGGCGACCTGCTCTTCCTCTCCACCGACTCCTCCCGCAGCGACGACTCCTGCGCCAGCACCTCGCAGCCGGCCACGGAGAAGTCCTCCTGGGAGGGCATGAAGATCTTCGACATCAGCGACAAGGAACACCCCAAGTACCTCGCCGCCGTCGAGACGGCCTGCGGCTCGCACACCCACACGCTGGTCCCGGACCGGCGCGACGTCTACGTGTACGTGTCCTCGTACGCGCCGGACGCGGCGTTCCCCGACTGCCGGCCGCCGCACGACGGGATCTCCATCATCAAGGTGCCGCGCTCGGCACCGCAGAAGGCCAAGGTCATCGACTTCCCGGTGCTGTTCCCCGACGGCGGCAACCCCGGCGAGCCGACCCACCCCGGCGTCAGCGAGACCACCGGCTGCCACGACCTCACCGCCTTCCCCAAGCTGCGGCTGGCAGCGGGCGCGTGCATGGGCGACGGCATCCTGATGGACATCTCCGACCCCGCGGCACCACGGGTCATCGACCGCGTCCAGGACAACGAGAACTTCGCGTTCTGGCACTCGGCGACCTTCAACGAACGCGGCACCAAGGTCGTCTTCACCGACGAACTCGGCGGTGGCGTGGCCGCGACCTGCGACGCGGCGACCGGGCCGCACCGCGGCGCCGACGGCATCTACGACATCGTCGGCAAGGGCGACCACCGCAAGCTCGTCTTCAAGAGCTACTACAAGATCCCCCGCCACCAGGCCGCCACGGAGAACTGCGTCGCCCACAACGGCTCCCTGATCCCGGCCAAGGGCCGCGACATCATGGTGCAGGCGTGGTACCAGGGCGGCGTCTCCATCTGGGACTTCACCGACTCGGCGCACCCCAAGGAGATCGGGTACTTCGAGCGCGGGCCGCTCTCCGCCGACCAGCTCGTGGTCGGCGGTTCGTGGTCGGCGTACTACTACAACGGCCACATCTATTCGAACGACATGGCCAAGGGGTTCGACGTGCTGCGGATCGACGACCGCCGCACGGACAGCGCCGCCTCCGTCCGCCTGCCCGTCCTGAACGCCCAGACGCAGCCGGACTACCGCTGAGCGGCGGCCGGCGCGGACGCGACCGACTGACGTCAGTGGCGCGCGCGGCCGGCCCCGACGCGGGTGGACCGGAGCCGGTCAGCCGATCAGGGTGACCGGTCCGCCGACGTCCCGCCGGGCGGCTCCTCGCCCGGCGGGACACCCATGTCCCAGTCCAGCCCGTACCGCTGGAACAGCTCGGCCCGCAGCCGGGGGAGCGGCATCGGCACCCCCGGGATCAGCGCCGCCACCACCGAGCCCATGAGCAGCGCGCGCAGCATCTGGTAGTCCGCGTCGGGGTCCGCCGAGCCGTACCGCACCATCGTCTCGCGCAGGAGGTAGGCCAGCCGCTGCTGCTCGGGGCACTGGATGAAGCCCTCCGCCGTGAGGATCCCCGCCATGTGCGTCCGCATGAGGGTGGGGAAGTCCCGCGCCAGCCCGAGCACCGCGTCGATCGCCCGCGCCAGCAGCTCCCGGCCCGCGTCCCGGCCCACCGGCTCGTCCCCCCGCTCCAGGCCCGCCTGGAGGGAACGATGCATCAGCCGGTGGACGGCGGACTGCAGGAGCTGCCGCTTACCGGGGAAGTAGTACGAGATCAGCCCGCGCGCCGAGCCCGCCCGGCAGGCGATGTCGGCGAGCGTCGTCGCCTCGTACCCGCGCTCGTCCACCAACTCGACGGTCGCCTGCAACAACCGCTCGCGGGAACGTCGCCGCAACTCTTCATTGGCCGATGCGCTGCGGGGGGACATTTCAGCATCCTACTGATCACTGAGAAGGTGCAGGTCAGGGCCCTTTTGTGGCCTGACCGGGATGGTCGGTACACATTTTCCCACCCCGGGAGGGAAGCACCGGATCGGGATGCCGGGATGCCGGGATGCCGGGATGCCGGGATGTCGGGATATCGGGATGCCAAGAGGGTGCGGGCCCCCGGTGTGCCGGTCGTCCGAGCGGCAGGCCGGTCGCCCGGCCGGGGCCGCCGTACCAGTGTCGAGAACAACGCGCCCGCCGCTCGTGCCGGTACGACCGGCA
>NZ_JBEXNM010000135.1:0-6561 GCF_040611095.1 Streptomyces sp. NPDC003077
GGGGGGGGGGGGCCCCACCCCCCCCGCCCCCGCCGCCGTTCCCCGGCCCGCACGCCACCCCCGGGAGGTCCCCGCATGACCACGACCGCCACCACCACCGCCGCGACCGTCCCGTTCCGCTTCTTCGACGTGCGCGTAGTGCGCGCCGAGCGGCTGGGCCCGACGATGACCCGGATCACCTTCGGCGGCGCGGACCTGGACGCGATGGTGACCGGCGGCCGTGACCAGCGGTTCAAGCTCTTCCTCCCGCAGGCCCACCAGGACGCCCCGGTCCTCGCCGACCGGGGCGAGGGCTGGTACCCGGCCTGGCGGACCCAGGACCCGGCCGAACGGCCCGTCATGCGCTCGTACACGGTCCGCGCGCAGCGCCCGGAGGACGCGGAGTTCGACGTGGACTTCGCCCTGCACGGCGACGGCGGCCCGGCCTCCCGCTGGGCGGCGCGCGCCCGGCCCGGCGACCGGGCCACGGTGCTCGGCCCGGCCGTCGCGGACAACGCCGGCGTGGACTTCCGCCCGCCGCCCGGCACCGACTGGATCCTGCTCACCGCCGACGAGACGGCCCTCCCCGCCGTGGCCGGCATCCTGGCCTGGCTACCGGCCGGAACCCCCGTGAAGGCCTGGATCGAGGTCCCGCACGCGGACGACCGCCAGGACCTCCCGACGGCCGCGAACGCCGACATCACCTGGCTGGTCCGCGACGGGCACACGCCCACGGACGCGGAGCCGCTGCTGGACGCGGTACGCGCCGCCGACCTGCCCGGAAGCACCCCGTACGCCTGGATCGCCGGCGAGGCGTCCGGCGTCCGCGCCCTGCGCCGCCACCTCGTCCGCGAACGCGGCTACGACCGGCGGGCCGTCACCTTCACCGGCTACTGGCGCCGCGGCGCCACCGAAGAAGACCTGATCGCCGAACTGACGGCGGGCCTCCCCGCCCCCGAGTCCGACTGAGCACACCACCCAACGGCCGGAACAAACAGCGCCCGGCCGGAACGGACTCGGCCGAGCAAACCGAAACCCGACGGGCCCGGCCCAGCACACCAAGGCGGTGCCGAGCCAGGCCCAACCAACCGAGCCCCACCGAGCCAAGCCCGGCGGCCCGAAGCCCAGGACGGCCGACGGCGAACGGCGAACGGCGAACGGCGAACGAGCCAGGCCCGGAGCGGGGCCCCCACCCCGGGCCCCACCCACCCGCGCCAACGCCTACCCCCCATCCAGCGCGCACGCCCTCTCCCCCGCCATCGCCCACAAGGCACGCAGCCCGCCCAGCGACGGACGCACCGAGAGACTCAGCAGACCAGCCCCCAGGCCCCCTCTCCGGCCACCAACCACGCCGCCGCACACAGGGCACGCAACCCGTCCAACGGCTCACCCTCCCCCTCCACGGCAAGCACATCCCCGCCCACCGAGGCCGACCCAGCGGACCCAACCCACTCAGCCAAGACGACCACCGGCAGACGAACCGGAACGCTCAACACCCCGGGGCCCCGGTCCCGCCCCACCTCACACCCCCACCCGCGCCAACGCCTTCCCCGCATCCAACGCGCACGCCCCATCCCCGGCCACCGTCCACGCCGCCGCACACAGGGCGCGCAACCCGTCCAACGGCTCACCCTCCCCCTCCACCGCGAACGCGTCCCCGTCCACCGACGCCGTCCACCCACCGCACCGGAAGCCCCCGGCCACCACCTCGACCTCTGGCTGGGGCGCCAGGACGCCGCGCAGGTCGGCGTCCACGTACGTCGGCCGGTGGGCGGGCACCGCGGCCAGCAGTTCGGCCGGGGTCGTCACGCCGGTGAGCACCAGCAGCGAGTCCACCTTGCCGTTGAAGGCGCCCTCGATGTCCGTGTCCAGCCGGTCCCCGATCACCAGCGGGGTGCGCGCACCGGTCCGCAGCACCGTCTCCCGGTGCATCGGCGGCTGCGGCTTCCCCGCGACCTGGGGGGCGCCGCCGGTGGCGATCCGCACGGCCTCCACCAGCGCCCCGTTGCCCGGCGCGATGCCGCGCTCCTTGGGGATCGTCAGGTCCGTGTTGGACGCGAACCAGGGAACGCCGCGCTGCACCGCGTACGCCGCCTCCGCCAGCCGCTCCCAGTCGAGCTTCGGGTCGTAGCCCTGCACCACCGCCGCCGGGTCGTCGCGCTCGGACTCCACGGGGACCAGCCCGCGCTCGCGCAGCGCCACCCGCAGCCCCTCGCCGCCGATGGCCAGCACCCGGGAGCCCGGCGGCACCTGCTCGGCGATCAGCCGGGCCACCGCCTGCGCCGAGGTGATGACGTCCTCGGGCCCGGTCGGCAGCCCGTAACCGGTGAGCTGCCCGGCCACCGCGTCCGGGGTCCGCGAGGCGTTGTTGGTGACGTAGGCCAGGCGCATGCCGCCATCCCGTGCCGTCGTCAGCGAGGCGACGGCGTGCTCGATCGCCCGCCCGCCCGCGTAGACGACCCCGTCCAGATCCAGCAGCGCCGTGTCGTACGCCGCGCTCAACGGCCGCGCGCACCCGCCCGGCCGCAGCCGGACCTCCGCGTGCGCGCCACCCTGCCCGTTGGCCACCGAATTGCTCACCGAACCCTCATCTCATCGACCACAGAAGACTCGTAAGTCTCGTATCACGCAAAACAAATCTTCAGCCCAATTGTTCACAACACCCAGGAGAACTCCCGCCACCCCCGCCATCTCGCCCTTTGGACCCCCCTCTCCCCCGAGGGAACTTTTCGAGGACATTACAAGGACATTTCCGGCCACATCCTGGCCATCACCCGATCATCCGTACGCCGTCAAGGCGTCATAGCATTCACGAATGACCAGCACCGACGGCCTTCGCCTCCATCCCTTCCGCGGACTGCGCTATGCCCAGGAGCGGGTCAGCAGCCTCACCGCCGTCACATCCCCGCCGTACGACGTCGTGGTCCGGCCCGACGGCGTACGGCACTTGGAGACCGCCGACCCGTACAACATCGTCCGGCTGATCCTGCCGCAGGCCGCGGATCCCACCGCCCGCCACCGCCAGGCCGCCGACACCCTGCACCGCTGGCGCGCCGAGGGCGTCCTCGTCCCGGACGACCAGCCCGCCCTGTACGTGTACGAGCAGCGCCGGGGCGACGTCCTCCAGCGCGGCGTCATCGGCGCGCTCGGCCTGGACGGCCCGGTGCTCCCCCACGAGGACGTCATCCCCGAGGTCGTCGAGGACCGCGCCGCCCTGATGCGCGAGGCCGCCGCCAACTTCGAGCCGCTGCTGCTCTCCTACCGCGGCGAGGGCACCGCGACCGGCGCCACCGCCGTCATCGAACGCGTCATCCACCGTACGCCGCTGCTCGCCACGACCACCGAGGACGGGTTCGCACACCGCCTGTGGTCCGTCACCGACCCCGGCGAACTCGCCGCCGTCACCGCGGACCTGGCCGGCCGGCACGCCCTGATCGCCGACGGCCACCACCGCTGGGCCACCTACCAGCGGCTGTGCGGGGAACACTGCCAGGGCCGGCCGGAAGGCCCGGACTCGCCCTGGTCCCTCGGCCTGGTCCTGCTCGTGGACACCGCCCGCTACCCCCTGCGGGTCCGCGCCATCCACCGCGTCCTGCCGCACCTCCCGCTGGCCGACGCGCTCGCCGGAGCCCGCGACGCCTTCCGCGTCCGTACGCTCGAAGGCCCGCTGGACGCCGCGCTGGCCACCCTGGAGACCACACCGGGCGCCGCCTTCCTCCTCACCGCCGGCACGGGCGCCTTCCATCTCCTGGACCGCCCGGATCCGGAGCTGGTCGCCCGCACCGTACGCGCCGACCGCCCCGAACTGTGGCGGCAGTTGGACGCCACCGTGCTGCACTCCGTCCTCCTGGACGAGGTCTGGCGCATCCCCGACCACCCCTCGCAGATCGGCTACCTGCACAACACCGAGGACGCCGTCGAACAGGCGGCCCGCCACGACGGCACCGCCGTCCTGATGCGCCCGACCTCCGAGGAAACGGTCCGTCAGCTGGCCCTGAACGGCGTCACGATGCCCCGCAAGTCCACCTCCTTCGGCCCCAAACCGGCCACCGGCCTCGTCCTGCGCACCCTCGACGACGATGCCGGCGACTCCCCCACCCCCACCACCCGTCACCACTCCTCCAACGGCCACCCCCACCCCACCCGCCCCGCATCCACCGAACCCCACGAAGTGGACGGCCTCTGAGCCCGGACGCTCACGGCCCGATCGGAACCCGACGAGGCGTCCCGCCGAGCCCGTCCCGCTCGGAGCCCCGGCCGGACCCAGCCCCCACCACCCACGCAAAAGGGCGGGACCCTTCCCGGGTCCCGCCCTCATACGTCCTGCGACGTCACACACTCAGGGGAGTGACTCCCCATACGCTCAGGGAAGTGACTCCCCCGACCGGCCTCAGCCCTCCTGGGAGCCCTTGCCCCCGGCAGCCTCGTCCGCGCGCTCCTCAGCCCGCTCCGGCTGCTGGTCAGCGCCCTCCACGGCTTCCGCCACCACGGCGGACGAGTCACCCTCGGAGGCCTCGGCACGCTCGGCGTCACCCTGAGCCCCGGCCCCCTTCGCGCCACCCGGCTCCGTCACATCCACGTCCTCGACCTCGGCCTCATCCGCGTCCTCGAACTCGTCGAACCCGCTGTCCTCCAGCACGTCGGTGAACTCCACACCGTCCAGCTCGGCCAGCCGGTCGGACGCGTCCGTCGTGCCGCCCTGGTCCGCCTCCAGCGCCTTGGCGAACCACTCTCGCGCCTCGTCCTCGCGCCCGACCTCCAGCAGCGCGTCCGCGTACGCGTAACGCAGCCGGGCCGTCCACGGGTGCGTGGCGTTCGACGCCAGTTCGGGGCTCTGCAGCGTGACAACCGCCGCGTCGGCCTGGCCCATGTCCCGACGGGCACCCGCCGCGACCAGCCGCATCTCGACCTGCCCGGCCCGGTCCAGCCGCTGCACCTCGGGCTCGCCGGCCATCGCCAGCGCCTTCTCCGGCCGGCCCATCCCGCGCTCGCAGTCGGCCATGACCGGCCACAGCTCCGCGCTGCCCGTCATCCGCCGCGCCGCCCGGAACTCCGCCAGCGCCTCGCCGTACTTGCCCACGGCGTACGAGGCGAAGCCCGCCGCCTCGCGCACCGAAGCGACCCGCGACGCCAGCCGCAGCGCGACCCGCGAGTACCCGTACGCCTGCTCCGGGTCCTCGTCCAGCAGCTTCGCCACCATCACCAGGTTCCGGGCGACATCCTCGGCGAGCGTCTTGGGCAGGCTCATCAGGTCCTGCCGCACGTCCTTGTCGATCTCGTTCCCGGTGACGTCCTCCGGAATCGGCAGCCGCTTGATCGGCTCCCGCTCACGGTCCCGCCCCCGGTCGTCCCGCCGGAACTCACCGCGGTCCTCACGCCCCCGCCCATACGGCCGACGCGCACCACGCTCGTCATCCCGACGCGGCCCACGGTCGTCCCGCCGGAAACCGCCCCGGTCACCATCCCGCCGGTCGTCACGGCGCTCGTCGCGACGGAAGCCACCGCGCTCGTCCCGCCGGTCATCGCGACGGAACCCACCGCGCTCATCGTCCCGACGCGGCCCACGGTCATCCCGCCGGAACCCACCCCGGTCGGAATCCCGACGCTCATCCCGCCGGTCATCGCGACGGAAGCCACCGCGCTCGTCATCCCGACGCGGCCCACGGTCATCCCGCCGGAACCCGCCCCGATCGCCATCCCGGCGCTCGTCCCGACGGAACCCACCCCGGTCACCGTCCCGCCGATCATCCCGACGGAAACCGCCCCGGTCATCACGCCCCGCGTACCCGCCGCCGGCCGGGCGGCCCCCACGGTCGTTGTCCCGCCGCGTGGCAGCCCGCTCATCCCGCTGGAAGCCACCGCGCTCATCGTCGCGCCGCGGCCCACGGTCATCGCGACGGAAACCGCCCCGGTCACCGTCCCGACGCTCATCACGCCGCTCGTCCCGGCCGAAGCCGCCACGCCCGGAACCAGCACGGTCGTCACGCCGTCCGAAGCCGCCACCAACAGGCCGGCCACCCCGGTCGTCCCGCCGGAAACCGCCCCGCTCGTCATCCCGACGCGGCCCACGCGGACGGTCGTCCCGCCGGTCGTCGCGTCGGAAGCCCCCACGGTCGTCATCCCGACGCGGCCCACGGTCATCCCGCCGGAACCCGCCCCGATCGCCATCGCGGCGCTCGTCCCGGCGGAACCCTCCTCGGTCGCCATCCCGTCGGTCATCGCGACGGAAGCCACCGCGCTCGTCGTCGCGCCGCGGCCCACGGTCATCGCGGCGGAACCCGCCCCGGTCACCGTCCCGTCGCTCATCACGCCGGAAACCGCCCCGGTCATCGCGACGGAAACCGCTGGCAGCGGGTCGACCGCCACGGTCGGAATCCCGACGCGGCCCACGGTCGTCCCGCCGGAAGCCTCCGCGGTCACCGTCGTCGCGCCGCTGCGGCCGGCGCTCCCAACGATCGTCGGAAGAGTTGGTGGACATCGGCGTGACTCCTGTCTTCGGTACTGCAAACATTCTCGCGCACCCACAACTCCGGCGCGCTTCGACAAAACAAAAAGGACCCTTGGTCCCAGCGTGAACGCTGG
>NZ_JBEXNM010000136.1:0-5407 GCF_040611095.1 Streptomyces sp. NPDC003077
GGGCCGGGGGCGCCCCGTTTTCACGCGCGGGCGTGGGACGAGGGCCCCGCGTGGGTGCCGCTCAGCCCCGGGTGGATTCCTCGTAGGCGGCCACGACCTCGTCCGCCGGGCCGTCCATGAGGAGTTCGCCGCGCTCCAGCCACAGGGCGCGGTCGCAGGTGTCCCGGATCGTCGTGTTGTTGTGGCTGACGAGGAAGACGGTGCCCGCCTCCTCGCGCAGTTCGCGGATGCGGGCCTCGGAGCGCTTCTGGAAGCCGCGGTCGCCGGTGGCCAGCGCCTCGTCGATCAGCAGGACCTCGTGGCCGCGGGCCGCGGCGATGGAGAACCGCAGCCGGGCCGCCATGCCGGAGGAGTACGTGCGCATCGGCAGGGAGATGAAGTCGCCCTTCTCGTCGATGCCGGAGAAGTCGACGATGTCCTGGAAGCGGCCCCGCACCTCCTCCCGGGACATGCCCATGGCCAGGCCGCCGAGCAGCACGTTCCTGGCGCCCGTCAGGTCGTTCATCAGGGCCGCGTTCACCCCGAGGAGTGAGGGCTGCCCCTCGGTGTAGACGCGTCCGGCGGCGGGCGGCAGCAGGCCCGCGACCGCGCGCAGCAGCGTGGACTTCCCCGAGCCGTTGGAGCCGATGAGCCCGATGGCCTCGCCCCGGCGCGCGACGAAGCCGACGCCCCGCACGGCGTGCACCTCGCGGGTACCGGCGGCGGCCGGGCGCCGGATCAGCCGGTGCAGGGCGGATGCGGCGCCGCCCCGGCCGCCGGTGGTGCCGTGCACCGTGTAGACGACGTGCAGGTCGTCGACGACGACGGTGGGGCGCGCGTCGGAGGCCGGGGCGGGGGTGTGGGAAACGGTGGGGTCAGCCACGTCCGTACCTCTCTTCCGCCTTCCAGAAGAAGACGTAACCGCCGACGCCGATCACCAGCGCCCAGCCCAGGGCCAGCGGCCAGACGTACGGCGGCAGCGCGTGGGCGCGCTGGGAGTCGAGCAGGGCGTACCGGGCCAGGTCGATGTAGACCAGCGCCGGGTTGCAGTCGAGGAGCACCGCGATCGCGTGCGGCGCGTTCTTCGTGAACGCCGCCAGGTCGTAGAAGACCCCCGAGCAGTACATCCAGGTCCGCAGGACGAACGGCATCAACTGGCTGATGTCGGTGCTGCGTGCCCCGATCCGCGCCATGATCAGCGCCAGGCCCGCGTTGAAGACGGTCTGGAGCAGCAGCGTGGGGATCAGCAGCAGCCAGTGCCAGGTGATGGGCACGCCGCAGACCAGCACGATCACCGTCAGCGCGCCCATGGAGAAGACGAGCTGCTGGAGCTGCATCAGCGTGGCCGCCAGCGGCAGCGCGGCCCGGGGGAAGTGCAGCGCGCGGACCAGCCCCAGGTTGCCGGAGATGGCGCGGGTCCCCGCCAGCACGGCCGACTGGGTGAAGGTGAAGAAGAAGATCCCGGCGCACAGGAACGGGATGAAGTCGGGGACGCCGTGGCTGGTGCGCAGCAGCACCCCGAAGATCAGGTAGTAGACGCCCGCGTTGAGGAGCGGGGTGACCACCTGCCACGCCTGGCCGAGCCGGGCCGTGGTGTAGGTCGCGGTGAGCCGCGCGGTGGCGAACGCCGTGACGAAGTGCCGGCGCGCCCACAGCCGCCGTGTGTACTCCGGCAGCGAGGGCCGCGCCCCGCTCACCGACAGGCCGTACCGCTCGGCCAGCGCCCGCAGCTCGGGGTCCGGTGGCCGGTTCTTCGGTACGGCCGGGGCCGGGGAGCCGCCGGTGTCGCCTCGGGGGTTCGAAGGGGGAGCGAGGGTCTGGGGCATACCGCTGTCAGCCGCCTTCCGGGGCCGGTCGCCCTGAGGCGGCCGGTGTGTCGCGGGTGGGGGAGGACGGATCCGTACGCGTGCGGGTGGGCCGTGCACAGGGCTTCGCGTGCGTTACGTCGGAACGGATCCGTATCGTCGCAACGCAGAAGGTACGGCCTCGTGACGTCGGAACGCAACCGTATCGACGCACCGCCGATAGGATCGCGGCATGGCGAAGGACGAAACGGCGGACACGGGCAACGCGGCGACCGGCGGCGGCCCGGCCCCGGAACGGGCGCGCCGCGCCCCCGCGGGCGCCGCCGTGCTGCGCGAGGAGAAGACCGAGGCGATCCGCGCGGCGGTCTTCGAGGAACTGGCCGCCGTGGGGTTCGCCCGGATGTCGGTCGAGGGCATCGCGCGCCGCGCGGGCGTCGGCAAGACCGCCGTGTACCGCAGGTGGCGTTCCAAGTTGCACCTGGTGCTCGACGTGGTCGCCGCGCTCGCCTCGTCGGGGCTCCCGTCGCCGGACACCGGCAGCCTGCGGGGCGACGTCCGCATGGTGCTGGAGGTCGCGGCCGGTGCCCTGCGGCACCCGATGGCCGCTCAGATCGTCCCCGACCTGCTGGCCGAGGCCGCCCGCACCCCGGAGCTCTCCGACGCGCTGAAGACGGCGCTGCACGACAGCCAGGAGAGCGTGGCCGCGGCCGTGCTCTCCCGCGCGGTGGCCCGCGGCGAGGTGCCCCCCGGCACCGACACCCGCCTGGCCCTGGACCTGCTGACCGGCCCGCTGTACTGGCGGCTGCTGGTGGTGCGGGACGAGCTGCCGGCGGGGTATTTGGACGAGCTGGCGGGGGCGGTGGTGAGGGCGCTGGGGGCTACTGGATGAGGGGGCCGTCCCCGTTCCCTAGAGGACGGTGGACGGGGGCGTGTCCGGGGTCGTCCGGCATCCCCGTTCCCTAGAGGGCGGCGGACGGGGGCGTGCCCGGGGCCGTTCGGGAACCGTCCGGCCGCGGCGCGCGCCCCCGCTTGCCCGTGCACCCGCCCACCTGCGGCCCCCGCCCCGTACCGCCGCCGCCCGCCTGCGGCGGCTGCCTCCCCTGCGCGGCGCCCTCCCCCGCCTGCCCCGCGCAGCGCCCGCCCCCACCTGCCCGGGGCGCCCGTTCCCCTCCCCGCGGAGTGCTCCTGCCGCCCTCGGCCCCTGCCGCTCCCGGCCTCACGCCGCTCCCGACCCCACGCCGCTCCCGGCCCCTGCCGCCCCGCCCCCCCTGCCTCGCCCGCGCAGCAGGAACGGCGGCCGACTGGCCCCAGCAAAGCAGGCATATGGCTATGTTTCGGTTGTTACCCAGGAATACGTCTGCGGTGCGGGCTATGGCTCACCTGTACGATTCTTGGAGGCTTGCAAGGTGGCTTCCACGGTTGAGCGGGAGTCGCGTGATTTATCGGACTTGTGCTCCCCTCGCCGCGAAAAATGAAAGTGAAGCGCGTGAAGATATCGTTCTTGATGGTCGACCGCTGTCATATCGGCGGTGTGGTGAGCGCGACGCAGAACCTGGCGAACGCGCTCGTGGAAAAGCACGAGGTGGAAATCGTCTGCCTGCGGAAGTCGCGGGACCAGGCATACTTCCCGCTCGACCCCCGGGTCTCCACCGTCGACCTTACGGACCTGCGCAAGCACTCGCCGCGGTACGACGGGGAGAACGAACTCATCGAGAAGTTCCCGCTCGTCTACCCGAATGAGCCCAGTGATGTGAAGCCCTGGGTCAGTCGGCTCGCCGAAATCCGGCTGCGCGAATACTTGGCGACCACCGACGCCGATGTCGTCATCAGCTCGAACCCGAAGATCACGATTATCCTCGCGCAGACCCCCGGGTCATTCCTGAAGGTCGCTCAGGAGCACTCCATGCCGACGAAGTTCGGCGCGCACATCAAGAAGCCGCTGTACGAGGCGTACCCGGGGATCGACGCGATCACCGTCCTGACGCCCGAGGAGGAGCGGACCCTCGGCGGCGAGATCGCTCCTTATCGCGACCGGATCGCGATCATGCCCAACTGCATCCCCCCGGTGGGCGAGAAGCGGGCGAGCGGCCGGAACAAAATCATCGTCACCGCCGGCGTGCTGAAGGCCCACAAGGGTTTCGACGACCTGATCGACGCCTTCGCGATCGTGGCCCCGAAGTATCCGGACTGGCAGCTGCGCATTTACGGCGATGGCCCCGAGAAGGGAAAGCTGCGCCGCAAGATCGAGGAATTGCACCTGTACAGCAGTGCGCTGCTGATGGGTCCGGCGGCCCCGGTCGCCCCGGAATTCGTCAAGGGCTCGATCTTCGTTCTGCCGTCGAAGCGCGAGCCGTTCGGTGTCGTGGTGGTCGAGGCCATGGCCAGCCGGCTGCCGGTGGTCAGCACGGACTGCGACCACGGACCGCGGAACATCATCGCCCCGGGCGAGGACGGTCTCCTCGTCCCCGTCGGTGACGCCCAGGCCATGGCCGCCGCCATCATGGAGCTCATCGAGGACGACGAGCGCCGGCAGCGGATGGGCCTGACCGCCGAGCGCAACGCCGAGCGCTTCCAGCCCGAGGCGAGCGCGGCGCGGTTCGAGGCGATCCTGCGGGACGCCCTCACCCGCAAGGCGCTGCCGAGCACCGCCGCCTGCCGGGTGGCGGAGGGCGGCGACGTGCACGTCAAGGTCGCGGACCTGGGTGACGGGGACGGCGCCGAGCTGGTGTGCCGCGATCCGCAGCGCCGCAAGGAGCCGGTGACCTTTCCCTTCGTGGGCCAGGAGGCTGTCATCCCCTGGCGGGACGGGCCGGCCGAAGGCGAGTGGGAGCTGTCGCTGCGCACGGCCCAGGGCCACGAGGCCGCGCTGCACACGGACGGTTGTGACGTCCTGGAGATCCTCTCCCTCCCGCTGCCGCGCGAGGAGGGACCGGCCTTCTCCCTGCTGCTGCCCTACGTCGGCGAGAACGGCCGGCTGTCGCTGCGCAGCCTGGTGCGTCCGCGCCACTGCGAGCTGGACACCCTGGTCGTGTCGGACGAGCGGATCACGATCGACGCGCGTCTGTGGGGTGCGGAGCTGGGCGAGGGTGCCCAGGTGCGCGCCGTGCACCGTTCGGACAAGAACCGCAACCTGGAGTTCCCGGTCACCCCGGGCGAGGGCGACCGGCTGCGCTCCGAGCTGCCGTGCGAGCGACTGTCGGGCGCGCACGCGCGGGGCGGCGAGGACATCTGGGACCTGTGGCTGGTGCCCGGGAAGGACGCCGAGCCGGTGCGGATGTGCAAGCTGGCGACGGACGTGCTCCAGCCGATGAACGTCTTCACCTTCCCGCGGCCGGTGCTCCGGACGCGGGTGGCCCGGCCCGAGACGAAGGGCGGGCTGTTCGGGAAGAAGCCCGCCACGGCGGCCGTCATCCAGAACGAACTGCGCCCGTACTACTCCAGCGCGGGCCAGCTCTCGCTGAAGGTGATCGACAAGAAGTGAGGTGACCGCGCGGCCCGGTGCCGCGCGTCCACCGAAGGGAAAGGGGCCGGGGCCCGGGGGCGGCGAGCCCGGCCCGCCCCAACTAGAGGGGTATTTAGAAGTGGTTAACGATGTTGGCCCCGACGGACCAATAAACCGGGTA
>NZ_JBEXNM010000137.1:0-5182 GCF_040611095.1 Streptomyces sp. NPDC003077
TCTCTTTCCTGCGGCCCACGCGGCTTGGGGGCCCCGTTATCCGGCGGCGCCTGGCGGGCCCCCCAGACCCATCCCGTGGGGCGGCTGTTATAGGCTTCCACCGATGCACCAGCCGCCCTTCGGCGTCTGCGGCCCGCCGGCCCCGCGTTCGCCGCTTTCGTGATCATGCCTCCGGTCCGGCCAAGTCGAAGTCGTCCTTCGTCAGCTCGGCGCGGAGCCGCTGCTCGGCGACGTCGGCGTAGTGCGAGGACAGCTCGACGCCCACGAAGCGACGCCCCTCGCGAAGGGCCGCGACGCCCGTGGAGCCGCTGCCGGTGAACGGGTCGAGCACGACACCGCCTTCGGGGCAGATCTGTACGAGCTGCCGCATGACCTCGACGGGCTTCTGGGTGATGTGGACCCGGTCCTTGCGGGGCTGGGAGGCGATGTAGTGGCCGGGCAGGTACAGGTCCCGGGTGTTGTCGAGGGAGCCCTTGACGCCCCAGACGATGAACTCGGAATCCTGCTTCGGCCCGCCCTTCCGAGGGCGGCTCGCCGGCTTGATCCAGGGGATCGTTCCTGACCACGTCCAGCCCGCCATCTGCAGGGCGTCCGTGGTGGTCGGCTCCTGGCGCCAGTCGGTGAAGACCATGGCGACCGCATGCTCGGTGGACGCCCGGTAGGACTCGGTGAGCAGTTCGGTGAGCCAGGAGCGGTAGGAGCGCTGGTCGCGGTTCTCGCCGGGGAAGTTGGCGAGGTCGTGGGCGTTGTTGCTGGTGACGTACTTGGCTCGCGCGGTGCGGCCGGTGCGGTCCGAGCTGGTGCGTCCGCCGGAGTTGTACGGGGGGTCGGTGATCACCGCGTTGACGCTCTCGTCCGGAAGGGACTTCAGCACGGTCAGGGCGTCGCCGCGGTGCAGCGTGTAGCTCATGGGAAGGGCCTCTCTTGGGGCACGGCGGATCTGGGCCTACTCCGGACAGCGCTCAACGGCGTTCGTCCCGGACGAGGTTGCACCGGAGGTTAACGGCGATCTCCGGCCGCGCCTAACGAGGTTGCCCCTGCTGCGGACCTGGGGGCGGGAGTCGTTTGGTGCGGCCGGAATCCCGGTCTACTGTCTCGCCGTGTCACCGGGCCAGAGCCTCGTTTCGCCCCCGTTGACCTGTGCTTTTCCGTGCTGTGTCGTCCAGTCGAGCGGTACGGGAGGCACGTTGCCCACGCGTTTGCCCATGTCGTTCGGAGGCCCCGTGTACTGCCTGAGATTACGAACGCGGCTGGCTGCCGCGTGTGATCTGAAACCGATGTCCGGGAGCTACCAACTCCTTTGATCCGGGCCCGCCCGAGCGGCGGATGCACATCGACGCGGTGCCGACGGCTTTGCACGAGAAGTCGGCACCGCGTCTTCTACGAACACCGAGGAGCCGCTGCGATGCAGCATGCCCTGATACGCCCGCGCCCCGATCCTCCGCCGTCATGCGGCCGGCACCGCCTTGGTGAACGGCGGAGGCGATGAAGAAGGCCGCCGGAGCCGTCCTTGGTCTGTGCGCGGCCGGCCCGCTGTTGCTGGCCGTTCCGGTCCTCGTCCTCGCCGCCGGGAGCGCCTCGGCCTCCTGCTCGGCCGCCGGTGCGAAGAGTGTGGATACCGCCGCGGTGGCCACGCAGGTGAAGGCCATCCTGGACGGCGGCCACAAGGGCTCGGTCTCCGTGCCGGGTCTCGATGCCCCGGCCGAGCAGGTGCCCAACGCCAAGACGATCCAGGCCACCGGCGTCGCGATGCACATCCCGGCTCGGGGGCAGGTCGTGGCCTTGGCGACCGCGCTGCAGGAGAGCGGCCTGCGGAACCTGACCTACGGCGACCGGGATTCGCTGGGTTTGTTCCAGCAGCGGCCGTCGATGGGCTGGGGCACGGCGAGCGAGATCCTGGACCCGGTGCATGCCTCGACCAAGTTCTACGAGGGGCTCAAGCAGGTCTCCGGCTGGCAGTCGCTGTCCGTCACCCAGGCCGCCCAGGCGGTGCAGAAGTCGGGCTTCCCCGAGGCGTACGCCAAGTGGGAGCCGCTGGCCACCGCCCTGCAGAAGGCCATCGAGCCCCTGCTGCACAAGGCCGGCCACCCGTCGCCCAGTCCTTCGCCGTCCGGCTCGGCCGACGCCGGCAGTCCTTCCCCCGGTACCGCGGGCGGCTGTGCGGCGGACGGGGACGGGACCGACTTCGGCACCATCCCGCCCGGCGCGCTGCCGGCCGAGTACAAGATCCCCGCGAACGCTCCGCAAGAGGTCCAGACGGCGATCCGGTGGGCGCTGGGGCAGCTCGGCACGCCGTACCAGTGGGGCGGGAGCTGCACCAACTCCCACGGCAAGGACGCGATGGGCCGGTGCGACTGCTCCTCCCTGATGCAGCAGGCGTACAAGGCCGCCGGGGTCACCCTGACGCGGACCACGTACACGCAGGTCAAGGAGGGCAAGGCCGTATCGGTCGACGCCCTTCGGCCGGGTGATCTCCTGTTCACCGGGGGCACGGCCGCCGTGCCCGAGCACGTCGGGATGGCGATCGGGCAGGGCCTGATCGTCCACGCCCCGCACACCGGCGACGTGGTCCGCATCACGACCCTCGCGTCCTGGAAATCGCGGATTCTCGCGGCCCGCCGCGTCCTCTGACCGGCGCTTCTCCCTCCCCCTTTTCTCACACCGCTGCTCCGCCCCCGTGGGCTTCGGCGTGCGCTCAATCGAACTGGAGTTCCTTATGTTTCTCGCCGACCGGGTCGTACAGCTCGCTTACGACCCCGGCATCAAGCCGAACGAGGGCGGCCTGCCGGGCCTGTCCGTCCTCAAGCAGGTGATGGGCTCGATCAATCTCTTCGGCCTCATCGCCGTGGTCGGCGCCCTCGCCGTCAGCGCGGGCGTGTGGGCCTGGGGCCACCACTCCGGCGGTCACCAAGCCGAGGCGAACGGGAAGAAGGGCGTGCTGGTGAGCGCCGGCGCGGCCCTTCTGCTCGGTGCGGCCAACGGCGTGGTGGCCTTCTTCAGCACGCTGGGGACGCAGGTCCACTGATGGACCAGCACTCCCCCCACCCCGGCGGCGCCTCGCGCGTGCGCCGCCGGGCGCTGCTCGGCACCGTCGTCCTGGTGGTGCTCGTCGCCCTCGCCGGCCTGGTCGCGTACCTCACCCGCGACGGCAGGAGCGCCTCTGAGGCTCCCGCCCCACCGCCACGTTCCCCCGCGGCTTCCTCCTCGCCCGCGACGCCGTCTGATCCCCCCACACCGGATATCCGGCACCGCGGTCTTCCGGTCCCGCCGAAGACCAGCGACCCGGTTGCGTACGGGAAGGCCGCCGCCGCGGCGCTGTGGTCCTACGACACCCGCGCGTACGCGCAGAGCGAGCTGCGGGAGGCGCTGCGCGGGTGGCTGACCACGGAGACCAGGTACGCCGACCCGGCCTCGGTCGAGAAGGTCGTTCCCTCGCCCGTGCTGTGGAAGGAGATGGCCGACAACGGCCAGTTCGCCACCGCCGAGATCAATGAGGGGCATTTCCCGAACGCCTTCACCCGGGCCCTTCAGGAGGACCCCGGAGCGATCACCCAGGCGTACGTCTACGCGGTCACGGTCTCCGGCAAGCAGTCGATCGCCTGGAAGGGCTCGCCCGCCGGCGGCGCGGAGAGCCGGTCGGCCACCCTCGCGGTCCAGTGCCGGCCCCACCATCCCTGCGCCCTGGTCGGCGTCATGCCGTCCGTCGCGCCCTGACCACCGTCCGAGAAAGGAGGCACGACCATGGGAGTCTGCGACTTCCCGCTGATGGACAAGGTGTGCGGCGCCGTCGACTTCGTCACCAACCCCGCCGGCACCGTCACCGACGGCATCGGCGCGTGGATAGCGAAGTCGGCCGGCGAACTGGCGGCCAGCGCGGCCGACCTCGCCGCCAAGGCCGTCAACAAGACGACCGCCATCGACCTCAACGCCGGATGGTTCCGGGACAACTACGAGCTGCTGCTGCCCATCGGGCTCGCCCTGACCGTCGGCATCTTCTGCATCCAGCTCATGTGCGCGGCCTGGCGCCGCGATGAACGCGCGCTGGCCCAGGCGGCGTTCGGGACCATGACCGGCGTCCTGTTCAGTTTCTCCGCCATCGCCTTCACCACTGTTGCCGTCACCGTGGTCGACGCCCTGTCCGACGGGCTGTTCCACGCGGCCAACGCCTCCGTCGACGACGCGATCCGCCGCATGGTCAAGATCGACCAGCTGGGAGCCATGTACGGCCTGGGCTGGGCCGTCCCCGCCCTGGTCGCCTTGGGGTGTGCCATCGGCGCCTTCCTGTACTGGGGTGTCATGGTCGCCCGCAAGGTCGGCGTACTCATCATGGTCGCCCTCGCGGTGTTCGCCGGAGCCGGCGGCGGCTGGGAGGTCGCCAAACGCTGGCGGCGCGGCTGGATCGAGGCCACTGCCACCCTGATCGTCTCCAAGCTCCTGATGACCGTCGTCTTCCTCATCGGCGTCTCCGCCATGGGCAAGGCCGACACCAGCGATGGGATGGCAGCCCTGTCCGACGCGATGGCCGGCATCGTCATCATGGTCCTCGTGCTGCTCTGCCCGTACGCGACGTACAAGTTCGTCCACTGGGCCAGCGACGGCGGCGGCCACGGCGACCTGCACCGCACCGGCGTCGCCGGCATGGCGGTCGCCGCCGGGGCGGCAAAGACCGCGGGCACCCTGGCGATGCGGGCCGGCACCGGCGCCCCCTCCCCCCAGGGCCCGCACCAGGTCCCCGGCGCGGGCGCCGACGGCGTCGCCTCCGGCATCAACCCCTCCGGCGGCACCCTCAGCAAGGAGGGCATCGACGCCGGTCCGCCCCAGCCGCCGACCCGCTTCTCGTACGGCGAAGACCCGGATGCCCCCGGCGACAGGGGCCGGGCACTGATCCAGCGCCCGGGGGTTCCGCCGCTGATCACGCGTCCCGGCGGGGACGCACCGGAAGGGTCCGCGGCGAGCGTCCCCGGCGTGATGGGCGGCCCTGATCACCTGGCCGGCGTATCGGCACCGGGCGGCAAGATGATCTCCCTGCCGCCTGTCGGCCCCGCGCCTTCGGCCGCGCCGCCGTCTCCCGCCGGGCCCTCGGCCGCCGGTTCGCCGACGCCGACGAGCCGGGTGTTCGACACCAGGCCGCCGTCGGGTTCCTGACCCACCCCACCCCGGGGGCGGGCCGTGCTCCACGGCC
>NZ_JBEXNM010000138.1:0-4789 GCF_040611095.1 Streptomyces sp. NPDC003077
CCGCAAGGGCGGCAAAAGACGCGGCGCTCGTTCCCGGTGCTCCACCATCATGCGAGATGCCCGAAATGGAAAGCAATGGGTCTTTCCCGAACCCGGAACTATCCCCCTTCGTAAACACTTCAACCAGCACGGTGATCAGCACGGGTTTCGCCCCCGGGCCCCACGGACTGGCCGCTACTAGCCCGGGCCGTAGCCCTGCCCCGGCCTGTGCCCGGCATCACGCCCACGGCCCTTATCCGGGCCCGCCGGAAAGGCCCCGACCCACCATTCCTGAGACCTGGACCACACCCCGCAGCGGTGAAGGGAGTGGCCCGCGCCACTTTCCTTCCGGCTTCCCTTTCGGCTTCCCTTTCGGCTTCCTTTCGGCCTTTTAGTGGCCCAGGTCACTTTCCTTTCCGGTGCCGGTTTGTGGCGCGGGGGTTCTTGGTTCGGCGCGAATTAGGGGCACGGATTCGGCCCGGGGTTCGGCGCGGATCCGGCCCGGGGTTCGGCCGGGGTTCGGCGCGGATCCGGCCCAGGGGCGAGGCGGGCTCCCCCCAAGACCTGAAGAGACGTAAAGAGCCGCCCCGGACCACGCGGGCCGACGCGCCCCCAGCCCGCCCCCAGCCCGTCCTCACCCCCGAACCCACCCGCCCCGGCCGGACAACCCCGAACCCCCCGCCCCGGGACCCAGAGCGCGCCCCAGCCCCCCTGCCGCCCCGGAATCGCCGGTCCCCCGAAAACGCCTGGCCCTGGCCCAGTAGGGTGACGCCCGTGGCTGCACGACCTCTTCACGAAATCGTCGAACCGGGCTGGGCGAAGGCCCTCGAACCGGTCGCCGGACGGATCACCGCGATGGGCGACTTCCTGCGCGCCGAGATCGCCGCCGGGCGTACCTACCTCCCGGCCAGCGCCAACGTCCTGCGCGCGTTCCAGCAACCCTTCGACGACGTCCGCGTCCTCATCGTCGGGCAGGACCCTTACCCGACCCCCGGGCACGCGGTGGGGCTGAGCTTCTCGGTCGCCCCGGATGTCCGTCCGCTGCCCGGCAGCCTGGTGAACATATTCCGCGAGATGGGCTCCGACCTGGGCCTCCCGCCCCCGTCCAACGGAGACCTCACCCCGTGGACCCAGCAGGGCGTCCTGCTGCTGAACAGGGCCCTGACCACCGCGCCCCGCCGCCCCGCCGCCCATCGGGGCAAGGGCTGGGAAGAGGTCACCGAACAGGCCATCCGCGCGCTGGCCGCCCGGGGCAAGCCGCTGGTGTCCATCCTGTGGGGCCGCGACGCCCGCAACCTGCGCCCGCTCCTCGGCGACCTGCCGGCCATCGAGTCCGCGCACCCCTCCCCCATGTCCGCGGACCGGGGCTTCTTCGGCTCCCGCCCGTTCAGCCGCGCCAACGACCTGCTGGTGCGCGCCGGGGCGCAGCCGGTGGACTGGCGCCTGCCGTAGAGCGCGGGCGCCGCGCGCGGCCGGCCTGGCCGGGGCCGCGGTGCCCGGAGGGCCGTGGGCTGGAGACTCCCCCCTGGCGCGGAGATAGTGTTCCCGCATGACCAATGCGAACATCCCTGCGGGCTGGTACGCCGACCCGCAGGGCACGCCCGACCAGCTCCGCTGGTGGGACGGCTCCCAATGGACCGAGCACACGCACCCGGGCCGCCAGCCCGGGGCCCCGGCGCAGCAGCAGGCACCGCAGCCCCAGCCGGTCCCGCACCACCCCGCGCAGCAGCCCATGCCCCAGCAGGGCGGGCAGCCGTACGGGCAGCCCGGCCCCGGCCCGCAGGGCTATGGCGGGTACCCGCCCCAGCAGCCGGTTTCCGGGCAGCCGATGCCCCAGCCGTACGCCGCCCACCAGGCCGCCGCGGTGCAGAAGCAGGTCCAGCAGCAGGCGGGGGTGGCCCCGGCCGGTCCCGGTGGCGGCACCCTGTTCACCGAGCCCGTGCTGGTGGTGAACCAGAAGGCCAAACTGGTCGAGGTCACGAACGAGTACAGCGTCTACGACCAGAACGGCAACACCCTCGGCACCGTCGTGCAGGTCGGTCAGAGCACCGCCCGCAAGGTGCTGCGCTTCGTCTCCAGCATCGACCAGTACCTGACCCACCGGCTGGAGATCCGGGACGCGTACGGGCAGCCGCAGCTCGTCCTGACCCGGCCGGCGAAGTTCATCAAGTCGAAGGTGATCGTCGAACGCCCGGACGGGCAGCCGGTCGGCGAGATCGTGCAGCAGAACGCCATCGGCAAGATCAACTTCGCGATGATGGCCAATGGTCAGCAGGTCGGCGCGATCAAGGCCGAGAACTGGCGCGCCTGGAACTTCGCCATCGTCGACCACGCGGACACCGAGATCGCCCGGATCACCAAGACCTGGGAGGGCCTGGCGAAGACGATGTTCACCACGGCGGACAACTACGTGCTGCAGATCCACCAGCAGCTCCCCGACCCGCTGCTCAGCCTCGTCGTCGCGACGGCGCTGACCGTCGACACCGCCCTCAAGCAGGATGCGCGGGGCTTTGGCTGATCCCTCGGCCCCTTCGGGCTCCCCCATGGCCCCGCCGCCCGGTTACGTGCTCGGCGTCGACTCGGGCGGCTCCGGGCTGCGGATCGCCGTGGCACGGACGGACGGCTCGGGCGGGGTGGGGACGGACGCCGGAGAGGTCCCGCGGACGGACGCCGCGACGGGCATAAGAAAGGGCGTAAGAAGGGGACACCCCGGCGCGGGGACGGCCTCAAGGCACGGAGCGAGCAGCGTCGGCCGGCCCTCCGCGAAGAACACGGACGCGCCCGCGGACACCGTCCGCCCGCTCGCCTCGTACGTCTTCTCCGAGCCCGTCCGCACCGGGCCGGACGGCATCGACGCCCGTCACCTGCTGCGCCGGGTGCTGCCCGTCGCGCAGAAGCTGCTGTGCGAGGTGGGCGGACGGCGGTACGCGGCCGTGTGTGTGGGGGCCGCCGGCATGGTCGCGCTCGGCGCCGACCTGCGCGCGCACCTGCCCGCCGCCGTCGCGGACACCCTCGGCACCCGGCGGCTCGCGCTCGCGGCGGACGCGGTGACCGCGTACGTCGGGGCGCTCGGGCAGCGTCCCGGCGCCGTCGTCGCCCTGGGCACGGGCATGGTCGCCCTGGGCACCGACCTCACCGCGTCCGGTGGCTGGCGGCGCGCCGACGGGTGGGGGCACCTGCTGGGCGACTGCGGCAGCGGCGCCTGGATCGGTCGGGCCGGGCTGGAGGCCGCGCTGCGCGCCCACGACGGCCGCACCGGCGGCTCCGCCGCGCTGCTGGCCCGCGCGGAGGCGCTGTTCGGGCCGGTGGCGCAGTTGCCCGCCAAGCTGTACCCGCGTGCGGACCGGGCCGCCGTCCTGGCCTCCTTCGCCCCGGAGGTCGCCCGCTGCGCCGCGCACGACGCGCCGGCCGCGGCCATCCTGCGCGAGGCCGCGCGGCACGTCGCGGACGCCGCCGCGGCCGTCTGCCCCGCCGAAGGGCCGACGGCCGTCGCGCTCACCGGCGGTCTGCTGCGGGTCGGCGAACCGCTGCTGGCCCCCCTCCGCGCCGCGCTCGCCGAACGGCTCCCGCACGCCCGGCACGTGAAAGCCGCCGGCGACCCGCTGAACGGCGCGCTCCGCATCGCCGCGGCGCTGGCCGGCGGCTCCCTGGCCCTCCCCTCCGACGAACAGTTGTTGCAGATCAGCGGCCCTGTACGACCGTCCGGTCGGATCGTCGACGAAGACGCGCGGGATAAAACGGGACGGATACCGCCCGACCGAACCCTCCCTCGGCACCCGGGCCGGTCCAGGCATTAGCATGCGACGCCATGAGTTCCCCCACTGGGGCCGCACCCGGCTCGCCCCGCTTTGACGAAGTTGCTCCTGCGAGCGCGGGGCCCGTATCCGGCCTCCCCGTACGAATGCCGCGTCCCCGGCAGCCGGGACGCCACCGCCGACCGGAGCCCGTGGTCGCTCCCCAGGGTGCGCCCGCCCTGGTCCTGGCGGTCCCCGGCACCCCCGCCCCGGCGTCCCGCGAGCTGGCGGAGGAGATCTCCAGCATCGCCCGCTCCGAACTCCCCGGCCTGAACGCCCTCATCGGCTACGTGGACGGCGGCGACGACGCCGAGTTCCCGGCACTTGAATCCGTGCTGGCACGCGCCGCGGCCGAGTACAAGGCGTTCGCCGGCGACGGGGGCCAGGAGCCGCAGGGTCCCGCCGCCGTCGTGGTGCCGCTGCTGGCGGGGCCGGACAGCGCGCTGCTCCGCCGGATACGTCAGGCGATCATGGCCAGCGGCTCCGGCGCCGAGCTGACCGAGGTCCTCGGCCCGCACCCGCTGCTCGCCGAGGCGCTGCACGTGCGGCTCTCGGAGGCCGGTCTGGCCCGCGCGGACCGGGCCCGGCTGTTCACGGTCGCAACGGCCGCGGACGGCATCCTGCTGGCCACCGTCGGCGGCGAGGAGGCCGCGCAGGCCGCCGGGATCACCGGCATGCTGCTCTCCGCCCGGCTGGCGGTGCCGGTGCTGGCGGCGGCGCTGGACGAGGAGGGCGCGATCGCCCGCACGGCGGAGCAGCTCCGCTCCTCCGGCGCCCAGCAACTGGCGCTGGCCCCTTACCTGATCGGCCCGGAGATCGGCGACGGCGCCCTGGAGGCCGCCGCCCGCGAGGCGGGCTGCGCGACGGCCGAGCCGCTGGGCGCGTACGGAGCGGTGGGCCGGTTGGCGCTGTCCGTGTACGCGACGGCCGCGGGGATCACGCTCAGCCGCTGACCACCGGCTCGGCTCCTGTCCCAGCAGTGGGTGCCCGGACCTCGTGTCCGGGCCCCCCCAGGG
>NZ_JBEXNM010000139.1:0-4588 GCF_040611095.1 Streptomyces sp. NPDC003077
GCGGCCCTTCCCCCGCAACAGGGCCGCGGCAGCCCTTTTCCGGCGTGCCGTCCGGGCGCCTCGTGACGCCCGGACGCCGGGTTTCTCCCGTCGCCGTCCGGCCCGCACGGCGGCCGGGCCGCCCCCCGTTTCCCTTCGGGCCTCCCGACGCCGGGTCCCCGGCGCTCACCGCCGTCCCGCGGGCACCGCCCCGGGCAGGACGACGGACAGGCTGCCGGGCGTCTCCGGGCGCTGCCGCCACTCCCGCGGGTAGCCCAGCGACACCTCCCGGAACGGCACCCCGTCGTGCCAGGTGGAGCGGCGGATGTGCAGGTGCCCGTAGACCACGGCGCGGGCCCGGAAGCGGCGGTGCCAGTCGGCGGTGGCCTCGGTGCCGCACCACAGGGCGAACTCCGGGTGCCGCAGTACCCGCGTGGGCTCCCGCACCAGCGGATAGTGGTTGACGAGCACCGTCGGCAGGTCCTCGGGCAACGCCGCCAGCCGCTCCTCGGTGATCTTCAAGCGGGCCCGGCACCAGTCGCCGCGGCTCGCGTAGGGGTCCGGGTGCAGCAGGATCTCGTCCGTGCACACCACGCCCTGCCGGCGGGCGGCGGCCAGCGCCGCTTCCTCACTGCCGGTCCCTTCGGGGCGGAAGGTGTAGTCGTAGAGCACGAAGAGGGGGGCGACGGCGACCGGGCCGTCCGGGCCGTCCCAGAGGGGGTAGGGGTCCTCGGGCGTGTGCACGCCGAGGCTGCGGCACAGGTCCACCAGGTACGCGTACCGGAGCGCGCCGCGGTCCTGGACGGGGTCGGCGGGGGGTGTCCACAGCTCGTGGTTGCCGGGGGCCCACACGACGGTGTGGAAGCGGTCGCGCAGGACGGTCAGGGCCCAGGCGATGTCGGAGGAGAGTTCGCCGACGTCTCCGGCGATCAGCAGCCAGTCGTCGTCCGACATGGGCCGCAGCCCTTCGACGATCTCGCGGTTCTCCGCGTACCGGACATGCAGATCGCTGATGGCGAGCAACGACACGGGTACCTCCACGACATGGCGATTCCGCACGGGGCGTACGGGGCCGTACGGGCCTGCTGGGCGGGCCGGGGCCGGCGGACCGCCGTCCGCCGACGGCCTTGGCGGTCCGCCCCGGACGCGGTCTTCCGCGTCACCGGGTGGACGGGCTCACGCGTTTGCGCGGGCCGCGCGGTGCCACCGGAAGACCCGCTCGCGGTGGCACCGGTCGCCCGGCGGTGAAACGGCCTCGTCCGCCGGCCCGGGCCGGGTGCCGTCCGGGACCTGTACGAAGTCCTGCCGGGCCGCCCGCCTGACGGGAGACGACCGCCGCGGCGGTCGCGGCCCCGGGCCACAGGGACGCGCGGGGGACAAAGAGGCCACGGAGATCCACGGCCCGCCCCCGCCGCCCGCCCGGACTACGCGGTCCCGGGCGGGGCCGCGCCCCAGCTCCAGATCGGGACCGTCTCCCGCGTGGAGGGCTTGGCGTCCGGCTGGGAGTTGGCCATGGCCCGCCGGGAGCCCCACTCCACGTACGCCATGAACGCCGAGCGGAACTCCGGGTCGTCGGGGAGCTTGACCTCGTCGGCGGCCTCCTGGATCAGCTGCACCCAGCGCTGCCGCTGCTCGGGGCGGATCTTCCGGCCGCGGTGCTGGGCGATCATCGCGGGGAATCCGCCGCGGTGCTCCGTGTAGGCCTTGGGGCCGCCGAATACCTCGCCGAGCCACATGGCCACGTGCTTGGGGTGGTCGTCCGACATGCGCCGGAAAAGCGGGGCGAGCATCTCGTCCTCGCGCACCCGCCGGTAGAATTCTTCGAAGAGCCGCTCTAACGCTTCCGCGCCACCGGCCCACTCATACAGGGTTGGAGCCGAGTCCGACATCGTGCCACCTCTGCCTTCCCATCCGTTGCGTGGGTTTCAACTCTAGCTCAAAGCAGGGCAGTTATCACTAGCCAAATTCACTGCCGTTCCCGCCCCGTGGGAGGGGTGCCATACCGCCCGAAACATCAACCGGGAGTTGCTTCAGCAAATACAAGGAAGAGGAGCGGGGAATGCCCCTGTCTCTTTCCCTGGCGAGTAGTTCCGAACAACGCGCGGTACTCCGCCCCCGGGGGGAATGCGTCATCCGGTTCCGGGGATTCCCCGGTGCGCGGGGGCGCCTCCCGGGCACCGGGGAATCCGCCGGCGGGCGCGCGTCCGGCGCGGCCCACTGCGTTCGTCCCCCGTTCATCCGTTTACGGCGGACGCGTTATCCGAGTTCGAGGGACGTGATGGCGCCGGCGCACTCGGCCCGGCTGCCGGGGACCGGGCCGGTGTACATGCGCACGGTGCGGAATTCCTGGCGCAGCCCGCGCTCCCTGACCAGCGCTCCCGCCGCCCGCTGCGGTTCGGGCACGTCGAGGGAGACCTCCTCGTCGGGCCCGAGGTGGGCGGTGAGGCTGTCGAAGAGCGCTTCGGTGTCGTGGGGCGTCTCGGCGAAGAGGGGGCCGATGCGGTGGCCCCGGTGGGCGGGCCGGATCACGCCGTAGCCGGTGATCCGGCCGTCCGTCAGCCGGGCGTACGCGCGGTGTCCGGGCGCCGCCAGCCAGCGGCTCAGGAAGGCGCGCCGGTCGGCGGGGAAGTACGTCCGGTCGTAGGCGGCGACGGCGTCCAGGTCCCGCGGCCCCACGCGGACGGTGCCGGGGGCGACGGCGCCTGGTCGTTCGAAGCGGCCCGAGTAGCGGTAGGTGTCGTACACCGGGAAGAACCCGGACTTCTCGTAGTTGGCCTGCTGGGCGGGCATGGCGTCGAGGCCGACGGTGCGGGTGCCGGCGTGCGGGAGGGCCGCCTCCCACAGGGCGAGGCCCAGCCCCAGCCCGCGGTAGGCCTCGGGGACCAGGTAGTGGCCGGCGAAGGCGTACCGGTCGGAGTAGTTCACGACGGAGAGGGCCGAGACCGGGCGGGAGCCGATGCGGCCGATGAAGAAGCCGTCGGGGTCGGTCGGGTGGAAACATCGCACGTCGTTGACGCCGACGTTCCACCCTTCCTCATTGGCCCACTCCGCCACCTGCGTCCATTCCTCCAGCGTGGCGGCGACGACGGTGAATCCGCCTGATCCGGCCGCCGCGTCCGATGCCGGCTTCCGGCTTTCGGTGCGTGACTGTTGGGATGCGCAGAGGGGTTTCATGGATGTGTTGCGTCCCTTCTGGTACTGCCCGCTTACCGGGGAGCGCCCAGGACCCGATCCGTGGCTGCTTCGCGGTAGCCGCTTCGCAGCGGTTGCTTTGCAGTCGCACGGATCAGGTGGGACGGTCCGTCCGGTTCACAGGCCCAGGGAACGGCCGATCAGTTCCTTCATGATCTCGGTGGTGCCACCGTAGATGGTCTGGACCCGGCTGTTGGCCCATTCCCTGGATATCGGACTTTCCTTCAAATACCCGTACCCCCCGTAAAGTTGCAGACAGCGATTGGCGACCTCGACCTGAAGTTCCGTGGTCCACCATTTCGCCTTGGCGGCGTCGGCCACCGCGAGCCGTCCGGCGTTGAGTTCGGCGATGCAATGGTTGAGGAACACCCGCGCGATGGTGACTTCGGTGTCCATGGTGGCCAGCAGGAACCGGTTGTGCTGGAAACTGCCGATGGGCTGGCCGAAGGCTTCCCGGGTGCGCGCGTATTCCAGGGCGTCGGCCAGGATCCGTTCGGCCGACGCGACCGCTACCGTGGCAATGCTGAGTCGTTCCCGGGGAAGGCCGGCCATCAGGTAGGCCATCCCCGCGTTCTCCACTCCAATCAGGTTGGTCACCGGCACCCGGCAGTCGTCGAAGAACAACTCACAGGTGTCGCTCGCCTGCCATCCCAGTTTTTCCAGCCGCTTGCCGCGACTGAAACCGGGCGTTCCCCGCTCGACGACGATCAGGCTGATTCCCTGGCCGCCGCGCGGCTTTTCGGTTTTCGCCGCCACCACCACGACGTCGGAGTTCTCGCCGTTGGTGATGAACGTCTTCTGCCCGTTCAGGACGTAGTGGTCCCCGTCCCGTACGGCGGTGGTGCGGATGTCCGCGACGTTGGACCCCGCGTCCGGTTCGCTCATCGCGATGGCCGCGATCAGTTCGCCGGAGCACAGCCCTGGCAGCCAGCGTTTGCGCTGCTCGGGCGTGGTGCGGGTGGCCAGGTACGACGCGATGACGTCGTTGTGCGCCACGAAACCCGGAGCGGTGACCCGCGCCCGGATGAGTTCCTCCGAGAACACCGCGGGAAACCGGAAGTCCGGTTCACCACCTCCGCCATATTCCTCCGGGACACCGATACCCAGCAACCCGGCCTCACCTGCTTTGCGCCAGACTTCGCGGCTGACGATTCCGTCCTTTTCCCACTGATCGTGGTACGGAACGGCCTCGCGGGCCAGGAACTCCCGGCACAGCTTCCGGAAATCCTCGTGCTGCGTCTCGTACGCATGGTTCTCCACGCCAACGCTCCCCTTCGCCACTGATCACCCGGCCCGCGGGGGGCGGGGGGGGCGCCCGGGGGGGGGGCGCGCGCCTCGGGGGGGGGGTGGTGGGGGGTGGGGGTGTTGGTTGCGGGTTCGTGGTGTTTTTTTGGGGGGGCCCGGGGGGGGGGGCGGG
>NZ_JBEXNM010000140.1:0-3952 GCF_040611095.1 Streptomyces sp. NPDC003077
GGGAACGTTCCCTCGACGGGCGCGGCGGGGGCGATGAGGGCCTGGTGGCGGGGCCGCGGGGCGGCGGCGTGGCTCAGTGGATGATGCCGGTGCGCAGTGCCACGGCCACCATTCCGGCCCGGTCGCCGGTGCCGAGTTTGCGGGCGATGCGGGCGAGGTGGCTCTTGACGGTGAGGGCGGACAGCCCCATCGAGACGCCGATGGCCTTGTTGGACTGGCCCTCCGCCACCAGCCGCAGCACCTCGACCTCGCGTCCGGACAGTTCGCGGTAGCCGCCGGGGTGGCCCGGCGCTCCCGGGGGGCGGCGGTGCATCCGGGCCGCGCCCGCGCCGATCGGGGCGGCGCCGGGACGGCCGGGGAGGCCGAGGTTGGTGCGGGTGCCGGTCACCACGTAGCCCTTGACGCCGCCGGCCAGCGCGTTGCGTACGGCTCCGATGTCGTCGGCGGCGGAGAGGGCGAGGCCGTTGGGCCACCCCGCGGCGCGGGTCTCGGACAGGAGGGTCAGGCCGGAGCCGTCGGGCAGGTGGACGTCGGCCACGCAGATGTCGCGTGGGTTGCCGACGCGGGGACGGGCCTCCGCGATGGACGACGCCTCGATCACGTCCCGCACCCCGAGCGCCCACAGATGGCGGGTGACGGTGGAGCGGACACGGGGGTCGGCCACGACGACCATGGCCGTCGGCTTGTTCGGGCGGTAGGCGACCAGGCTCGAAGGTTGCTCGAGGAGAACAGACACCGGGCCTCCTGGGGGAGTGGCGGGACGGAAGACGACTTCAGGGGCGAGTCGAAGCGATCCGTGTTGGAAGGGTCATTGACCTCTTCGGCATCAAACCGGCCCGGCTTTAGAGTTTGATCACGATTTAGTGTGGGCAATTCGGGCAAATCGGACGCCTGGTCGGGTGTGACCCGCTCCGTGTCATCCTGCGCGGCGCCGACGAGCGGGGCGCGATCGAGGCGCCACGGCCGCGCGGTGCTGGGGGGTGGCGCGTGGTGGCGGGTGTGGGACGAGCGTGCCGCGGGTGCCCGCTGGGGGCCACGTGCCGCTCCGGAGGCTGCGTGTGCCTCGGGAGGCCGCGGACGAGCGCCCGGCGTGTGCGGTGGGTGCGCGGGGCCGCGGACGTGTACGGGCCCGGGGCGCGTACGGCTCCGGGCCCGCCCGCGCCGGCGGCTCGCGTCCCCGTCAGCGGGCCTGCGGGCCCCGCCGCTGGGGGAGCGGCACCACGCCGCCCGCCGCGTCCGGCGCCGCCGCCGGCGGCAGCCCGGCGACCTGGCCCAGCAGGTCGCACCACGCCGCCAGGTGCGCCGCGGCGTCCGGCACCCCGCCGGGCCCCTCCAGCGGCGTCCACGACGCCCGGATCTCGATCTGCGTGGTGGGCTGCCGGTCACCCAGCCCGCCGAAGAAGTACGAGCCCGCCCGGGTCACCGTGCCGCTCGGCTCCCCGTACGGCACCCCGCGCGCCTCCAGCGCCCCCGTCAGCCACGACCAGCACACCTCGGGCAGCAGTGGGTCCGAACCCATCTCCGGCTCCAGCTCCGCCCGCACCAGCGTCACCACCCGGAACGTGCCCCGCCAGGCGTCCTGCCCCGCCGGATCGTGCAGCAGGACCAGCCGCCCGTCCGCCGGCTCGGCGTCCTCGTCCTCCGGGTCGGCACCCGGCTCCGTCACCGAGGCCTGCAGCGCGTACGCGTACGGGGCCAGGCGCCGGGGGGCGGGCGTCGGCTCGATCTCGATCTCCGGCCGCGGTCGCGTCGCGCGCAGCGCCTCGATCGCCTGTCGGAAGGGAATCGGGGTGTCGTCCGCGCTGTCCGCGAGGGGTTCGTGAGCCGCAGCCATGCCCGGAAGGTTAGGCGGAAGCGGGCGTGCATACGGGGAGGACACCCGGTGCGCGCGTCGCCCATTCGGAGGCGCCCTCGCGGGCGTGCGAAGATTTGGTGCGTGAGCGCCAACGACCTTCCCCGAACCGCAGACGCCGCATCCGCAGGGGAGACCCCTGCCACCGGCCGGCGGCAGACCGCGACGCATGACTCGGCCTTCCTCAAGGCGTGCCGGCGCGAGCCGGTGCCGCACACGCCGGTGTGGTTCATGCGGCAGGCCGGGCGTTCGCTGCCCGAGTACTGCGAGGTGCGTCGCGGCATCGGCATGCTGGAGTCCTGCATGAAGCCGGAGCTGGTCACGGAGATCACGCTCCAGCCGGTGCGCCGCCACGACGTGGACGCCGCGATCTACTTCAGCGACATCGTCGTGCCCCTGAAGGCCATCGGCGTCGACCTGGACATCAAGCCGGGCGTCGGGCCCGTCGTCGAGCGCCCCATCCGCACCCGCGCCGACCTGGAGCGGCTGCGGGACCTGGAGCCCGGCGACGTCGCGTACGTCACCGAGGCCGTGCGGATGCTCACCGGGGAACTGGGCGCCACCCCGCTCATCGGCTTCGCCGGGGCGCCGTTCACGCTCGCCAGCTACCTCGTGGAGGGCGGCCCGTCCCGCAACCACGAGCACACCAAGGCCATGATGTACGGCGACCCGCAGCTGTGGGCCGACCTGCTGGACCGCCTCGCGGACATCACCGCCGCCTTCCTGAAGGTCCAGATCGAGGCCGGCGCGAGCGCCGTGCAGCTCTTCGACTCCTGGGTCGGCGCGCTTGCCCCCGCCGACTACCGACGGTCCGTGATGCCCGCCTCCGCCAAGGTCTTCTCGGCGGTCGCCGGGTACGGCGTGCCGCGTATCCACTTCGGCGTCGGCACGGGCGAGCTGCTCGGGCTGCTCGGCGAGGCGGGCGCGGACGTCGTCGGCGTCGACTGGCGCATCCCGCTGGACGAGGCCGCGCGCCGGGTCGGCCCCGGCAAGGCGCTCCAGGGGAACCTGGACCCCGCGGTCCTCTTCGCGCCGCGCGAGGCGGTGGAGGCCAAGGCCCGCGAGGTCCTGGACGCCGCGTCCGGTCTGGAGGGCCACGTCTTCAACCTGGGCCACGGGGTGCTTCCGGACACCGATCCGGACGCGTTGACCCGGCTGGTCGCGTACGTGCACGAGCAGACGGCGCGCTGACGTTTCCGGGGCGTGCCCGTGCCTTTTGGGGCGGGCGCGCACCATTCCGGCCAAGGCCGGCAGTTTCAGCCCGTCCGGTGTTTTACGGCCCCGGCGTCGGTGTGCGCCCGCACGTTTCTGGCCGAAGGCTGTCACTTCCGGCCCGTCCGGCGGTTGAGGACGTTCTGACGGGAGCCGTCGCGCGTTGCGGCTGCCTACGCCCCTCGGTTGCGGGCTGCCTGTGCCCTCGGGTTCCGTGTTCGTCCGCACGTTTTTGGCCAAAGCCGTCACTTTCAGCCTGTCCGGCGGTTGAGGGCGCTTTGACGGGAGCCGTCGCGAGTTGCGGCTCGCACGCTCCCGGTATTGGGGTGCGCCCGCACCTTTCCGGCCAAGGCTGGCAGTTTCAGCCCGTCCGGCGTTTGAGGACACGGTGACGGAACGGATGACGTGTCGCACCTGCCCGACGGCGCCGGGTGGCAGGGCCCGCCCTTGACCTGGTGGGGGCTCGCATCTCCAGCCCGTCCCCGTCCGGCGGTTGAGGAGACCCCGGCGAGCGCGCGTGCGGGCTCATGGGGCGGGTGGCGGTTGATCTGGGGACCCGGTGAACGCCGGGGCGTTGTCCTCAATCGCCGGACGGGCTTGATTTCGTCGGCCGTCGCTTGTCGGCCGGTCCGGACGGACGGGCTTGATGTGGCGGGCCGCCGCCCATCAGCGGAGCCGGAGGGGGCTTGATGTGGCGGGCCGCCGCCGGCAGCCGGGCCGGACGGCTGGAAATGGTGGGGCGCCGCTCACCGGCCGGACGGGCTCGGAGGTGCCGGGCGCCGTCCACCACCTGGGCCGGACGGGCCGGAAGCGGCGGGCCCGTCGCGCGTCGGCGAGGCCCGGCGGGGAGCTGCCTCAGCTCCCCGCCCCCCGCACGGCCGCCGTCGC
>NZ_JBEXNM010000141.1:0-3426 GCF_040611095.1 Streptomyces sp. NPDC003077
GGCGCGGGGGGGGCGCGGCGGCGGGGGGGCCCCCCCCCCGCCGCCCCCCCCACCCCGCTTCCCACCCTCTTCAGCCGGTGGGCGGCGCGTCCCTCGCCGCCCACCGGCCCCCTCCTCGGAGACCACATGAGACCGAAGCACGTCCCGAAGCGGACGCGCGGCCTCGCCGCCTTCGTGGCCGCGACCGCCGCCCTCGTCCTCCCGTTGCAGACCACGCAGGCCATCGCCGCCTCCCCCACCGGCCCGGACGGCATAGACGTTTCCTATCGCGGCCTGTCACTGACCGTTCCCTCCGGCTGGAACGTCGTCAACGTGGAAGAGCACCCGGAGACCTGCGTCCGCCTGGACCGGAACACCGTGTACCTGGGCCACCCCGGAGCCAACCAGAACTGCCCCACCCACCTGGTCAGGGACAAGACCGAATCCCTGGTCATCGAACCCGTCGCGGGCGCCACCCCGCGGACCGACCTCCCCACGGTGAGCGTGCCCGCGGGGGAGCGGGTGCCGGACGCGCTTCCGTACGACGAGGGGCACGAGGTACGGGTCGAGTTCGAGAAGGCCGGCCTGTACGTGACGGCGGGACACAGCGGCTCGACCGAGGCCGTCCGCGAGATCCTGTCCCAGGTCACGGTCGACCCGACCGCCCGGCCGGCCGCCACCGCCCCCTCGGCACCGGCCCGTTCGGCGCGCGCGGCGGCAGCGACCCCGACGACCGGCTTCACCGGCCGGGCGTTCGACGCCTGCACCGCACCGTCCAACGCCGCGATGGCCGACTGGCGCGCCGACTCGCCGTACGGCGGCGTCGGCATCTACATCGGCGGCCCGACCCGGGTGTGCGCCCAGCCCAACCTCACCGCCTCCTGGGTGCAGACACAGACCCGGGCGGGCTGGCACCTGCTGCCCATCTACGCGGGCACCCAGGCCAAGAACATCCCCGACAGCAACACCGCCGCGCAGGGCCGCGCCGCCGCGGACAAGGCCGTCGAACTGGCCGGGGACCTGGGCTTCGCGCCCGGCACGGTGCTGTACCACGACATGGAGGCGTACTCCCCGACGTACCGCACCAACGTCCTGACCTACCTCTCCGGCTGGACGGAGCGGGTACGCCAACTCGGTTACCGATCCGGCGTATACAGCTCCTCCGACAGCGGCATCAAGGACCTCGCCTCGGTCTACAACTCCTCCACCTACGCCCGTCCGGACGTGGTGTGGACGGCGCTCTGGAACGGCCGCGCGGACGTCAACGACCCGAACCTCCCCGCCGGCTACTGGTCCAACGCACGGGTCCACCAGTACGCGGGCAACGTCACGGAAACGTACGGCGGCACCCGGATTCAGATCGACCGCAACTACATGGACGTGGACCCGGGCCTGCCCGATCCGGGGATGAGGGAATTGGCGGCGGGTGATTTCAACGGTGACGGGCGGAAGGACCTGGTCGCCGTCCAGGTTTCCACCGGCAAGCTGTTCCTTTACCCCAACACCGGCAGGACCGGTCTGGACATGCTCGGCGATCGTGTCGAGATCGGCTCCGGTGGCTGGAACGGGATGAAGGATCTCACCGTTGGTGACTTTACCGGTGATGGCAAGGACGATCTCGTCGCCGCGAAGAAGGAAGACGGGAAGCTTTATCTCTACCCCGGGACGCAGAAGCCCGGTCTGGGTGCTCTGGGCGATCGTGTGGAGATCGGGTCCGGTGGCTGGAATGGCATGAAGGGTCTTTTCGCCGGTGATTTCGATGGTGACGGTAAGACCGATCTGGGTGCCGTCAAGACGGAAACCGGTGAGTTGTTCCTGTATCCGGGGACGCAGAAGAGTGGTCTGGGTGCTCTCGGTGACCGGGTGCTGATTGGTACCGGTGGCTGGAACGGGATGAACAAGCTGGTTTCTCCCGGTGACTTCAACAGGGACGGTAAGCCGGACCTGATCGCGGCCAAGACCGAAACCGGTGAACTGTACTTCTACCCGGGGACGCAGAAGGGTGGCCTGGCGGCTCTCGGCGACCGCGTTCTGATCGGTACCGGCGGTTGGAACGGTATTTCCGATTACGCCGGTGCGGACTTCACTGGTGACGGGATCGGCGACCTCGCCGCCGTCGCCTCCGACCCGTACGAAACCGGGAAGCTCTACCTCTACAAGGGCAATGGCACGGGTCTCGGGAGCCGCGTGGAAATCGGCTCCGGCGGCTGGTGAGCCGTCGGTACAAGGCCCATACACCGCATCACCCGATTCTGTCTTCCCTGATCTTCCTCCCCTTTCAGTGAGTAGGTTTCCTATGTCTTCTTCCTCGCGCGTCGGCAGAATCGTGGCCGTGATGGCCGCTGTGCCCCTTGCCGCGACGGCCGTATGGGGGCCGGCCCCCACGGCGTCCGCCGCTTCGGTGGCCACCTGGGACAAGGTCGCCAAGTGTGAGAGCGGCGGCAACTGGCATCTCAATACGGGCGGGCCCTATTACGGCGGCCTGCAGTTCTCGCAGAGCACCTGGGTCGCGTTCGGTGGGCAGACCTATGCGGCGCGCGCCGACCTGGCCACCAAGGAAGAGCAGATACGCGTGGCGGAAAAGGTTCTGGCCCGTCAGGGCGAAGGTGCCTGGCCCACCTGCGGCCCCGCGGCCGGCCTGGGCCGGGACCACGCCGACCCGTTCCCGCCCAAGCCCGTCGATCCCGGGATGACGGAGTTGACGGCGGGTGACTTCAACGGTGACGGGCGGAAGGATCTGATCGCCGTCCAGGTTTCCACCGGCAAGCTGTTCCTTTACCCGAACACCGGCAGGACCGGCCTGAGCATGCTCGGCGATCGTGTCGAGATCGGTTCCGGTGGGTGGAACGGCATGAAGAACCTCACGGTTGGTGACTTCAACGGTGACGGTAAGGACGATCTCGTTGCCAGTAAGAAGGAGGACGGCAAGCTTTACCTTTACCCCGGGACTCAAAAGCCTGGGCTGGGTGCTCTGGGTGACCGTGTGGAGATCGGGTCCGGTGGTTGGAATGGCATGAAGGGTCTTTTCGCCGGTGATTTCGATGGTGACGGTAAGACCGATCTGGGTGCCGTCAAGACGGAAACCGGTGAGTTGTTCCTGTACCCGGGGACGCAGAAGGGTGGTCTGGCTGCCCTTGGCGATCGAGTGCTGATCGGTACCGGTGGCTGGAACGGGATGAACAAGCTCGTTTCCCCCGGTGACTTCAACAAGGACGGTAAGCCGGATCTGATCGCGGCCAAGACCGAAACGGGTGAGTTGTTCCTGTATCCGGGGACGCAGAAGGGTGGCCTGGCGGCTCTCGGTGACCGGGTGCTGATCGGTACCGGTGGCTGGAACGGTATTTCCGATTATGCCGGTGCGGACTTCACCGGTGACGGGATCGGTGACCTGGCGGCGGTCGCCTCCGACCCGAGGGAGACCGGGAAGCTCTATCTCTACAAGGGCAA
>NZ_JBEXNM010000142.1:0-3191 GCF_040611095.1 Streptomyces sp. NPDC003077
AGCGGGCCCCGGCTCTCCGGGGCCCGCTCCATCGCGTTTCTGGCGGTCCTACGGTGGCGGCGGCTGGTAAGCCGTCACCACGTGGCGCGTATCTGTCGGATGATTCGGCGGCGCAGCCGTACCTTGCGGCTGCCGTCGGGATTCAGTCGCAGGCGGTCCAACTCCCAGTGTCCGTACTCGGCGTGGTCGGTCAGCAGGCGTGTGGCGGCCTTGCGGGAGACCCCCCGAGGCACGTACACATCGCAGAATTCGTATTCCGGCATCGCATCTATTGTGCGGGACCGGCCCCTGTACGGATAGCGTCTGCACTATGTCTGATGCTGCGCAGCCTTCCGCTGCCGAGGTACGTGCCGCCGCAGAGGCGGTCAAAGCCGCGCTGGACCGTCACCTCGACGCGGTCGAACGCCGCTCGGGGCAGGACGATCCGGCCGTCTATGCCGCGTTCGACGAACTCGCCGCGGCGGCTGAGGCGTACGACGAACTGCTGTACGACGCCTACGACGAGGTCACTCCGTTCGAGATCCCCGGGAGCGACGGGCTGCCCGCTTACACCGGGCCCGAGGAGCCGAGCGCGCTGAGCGTGCTGATCCGGCGGGACTACGCCGTGGTCGAACCGAAACGCCTGCTCACCCAGGCCCAGCGGATCGCGGACCTCGACCCCGACTCGGCCATCGGAGCCACCATGAAGGCCGAGACCGGTACGGACGAAGAGGCGGCGAACGCCGCGCCGGGTGTCGGCGGCAGTGTGCACGCGGCACTGGGCGTGCTCTTCGGGGAGTTCGAGCCGGACGAGATCGCCTCCCGGCACAAGGAGTTCGGGTTGGAGGAGGGCGACTCCACGCTGTGGGTGACGGCCGCCGACGAACCCGCCGAACCGGGGGAGTGGCTGTCCGCGCCCTTCGACCAGGCGGATCCGCAGCGCGTCGTGTGCCGCTTCGACGTCAGCTCGGTGTTCGACGAGGACCTGAGCGCCGATGACGACGACGATGACGTGGACGTGGACGAGGTGGACGACGAGGACGACGACGTGCTGGAAGTGGTGGACCGGGAGCGCTGAGTCAGGGCGGGCTCCCCGTGCGCGTCCGCGGGCTCGCTCCGGGTGTCCGGCGCGTGCGGGAGGCGGGAGGGGCCGCCGCCTGACGCTGCGTGCGGCTCCGGGCCGCACGGACCGTGCGGCGGCCCCGCCGTCCTGTCGGCGGGACTGACACGCTGACGCGTGCCCTGTGGGGGCGTCGCGCCTGATGGCGCGGCGCCCCCGTCCTGTTGGGCCCGTGCACCGGGCGCGTACGGGCGGTGCGCGAGCGAGACCGGGGTCAGCCGGCCTGCTCCAGGGCGCTCTGGTCGTGCTGCGTGCGCAACAGGGTGCGCAGCCGGGTGGTGCGTTCCTTGGCCGGGACCTCGGCCACCGAGCGGGCAAGCGCCTGGTCGACGCCCTGGACGACGGACAGGTGGCGTTCGCCGCGGCTGAAGGCCGTGTAGACCCAGGCGCGGTTCAGGCCCTTGGCGGCGTCCCCGGGCAGGACCACCACGGCGGCGGGCCAGCGGGTGCCGGCCGCCTGGTGGGCGGTGATGGCCCAGCCGTGCCGTACGGCGCCGCCACCGACCCGCTCGCGCGGTACGACGACGGCGGACCCGCCGCAGTCCAGGTGCAGGCCCGCGGCGTCGGCGCCGGTGACCGTGCCCGGGACGGAGCGGCCGGGCGCCGGGGAGTACGTCACGCGGTCGCCCGGGTCGAACCCGCCGAACCGGCCGGGGCCCGGGTTCAACCGCTGCTTGAGAGCCGCGTTCAGCGCGCGGGTGCCCGCCGAACCACCGTGCCCGACCGTGATGACCTGGGTCTGCTCGGGAGGCACCCCGAGCGCGCGCGGCACGGAGTCGGCCACCAACTGGACGGCCCGGTGCACCGCCTCGCCGGCGTCGCGTGCCGGGACGATCACGACTTCCTTGCCGGGCGCCTCGACCGGGATCAGTTCGCCGACGCCGATGCCCGAGACCAGTTCGCCGATCGGGCCCGGGTCCGGGGTGCGGGAGGCGACCTGGGGGCAGAAGCGGGCGGCGAGCAGGTCGCCGAAGAGGCGGCCGGGGCCGGCGGACCCCAGGATGCCCGGGTCGCCGCTGAGGACCAGCCGCGTCCCGTCGGCCAGCGATTCCACCAGCACCGCCGCGGTCTCCAGGTCGAGCTGCGGGGCGTCCAGGACGATGAGCAGGTCCAGCGCGAGGGTGCCGTCCGCGCCCCGCCCCGGTCCCTGACGGCCGGTCAGCAGCCCCGAGACCGTGACGGCCGCCTCGGCGGCGTCCGCGCCGGGATTCTGGCCCTGCGCGGCCTCGCCCGCTGCGGCGACGAGACGGGCCAGCCGGTGGCGGCCGTCTTCGGTGTGGGTGGCGCCGAAGGCTCGCAGGCCCAGGGCGCGGGCCGCGGCGATCAGCGCGGCGGGCTCGGCGCGCGCCGCCTCGGCACCGGTGTGCGCCACCAGTCCGTCGCGGGCGGCGGCGCGGATCAGCTCGGCCGCGGACGGGGACGGGGCCGCAGAGGCGGCGGCCTCCCAGTCGGCGGGGGAGGGCTCGGAGGGGCGGGGCTGCGCCGCGGGGGCGGCTTCCGGGGTGACTTCCGGGGCGGCGGGGGGCCTGCGGTCGGTCTCGTCCGGGACCGTTGCTTCGGCGGCCTCCGTTCCGGCGTCGGGCAGCTCCCGCGTCCCGGCCTCCGCCGCGAACGTGGTGAGCAGCCGGGCGAGGCCGTCGGCCACGCTCTCCTCGGCCATGGCGAACCGGTCCAGGCCGAGCAGGACCCGTACCGGCTGCTCGTCCTCCTCGCCGGGCGCCGACGGGCGGGCCCCAGGGGTCTCCATGGCGTCCTGGAAGACCAGGACGGCGCCCTCGGCGATCGCCTGCTGCAGGGCCTCGTCCGGATCCGGGACGGCGCGCTGGGCGAGCGCCGCCCGCAGCGCCGGGGCCTCCAGCGCCGAGTGCCCGGCCACCGCGGCCTGCTCCAGCAACCAGACGACCAGGGCTTGGGCCCGGCGCTCGTCCCCGGGCGCGCAGGCCGGGCCGAGCAGCGCGCGGGCGAACCCGTCGGCCTGTTCCGGGCGCACGCCGGGCACCGTGAGCAGCTGCCAGGGATCTTCGCGCAGCGTCTCCGCCGCGCGCTCGCCGAGCGCTTCGGCGGTCGGCCCGGCCCCCGAGGCGCTGGCCGG
>NZ_JBEXNM010000143.1:0-2596 GCF_040611095.1 Streptomyces sp. NPDC003077
TTTTTTCGGTTCGTTCTCCCTTTGGGGGGGGGGGGGCCCCCCACCCACCCCCCCCCCCCACCGCCTTCCTCTCGCGCGGGACGGCTTGCGCGGGACGGCTCACGCCACCGCGGCCACGGCCTCCCGGGCCGTCGGCGGGCACTCGGCGCCGCGCGTGTCGGCGATCACCGCGTGCGGGTTGTCCTGGACGGGCGTCAGCATCCGTCCCAGCCGCAACGCCAGCACCGTGATGCCCAGCGCGCACAGCACCAGCATCGCGATGTACGCCGCGTACAGGCCGTGGCCCACCATCAGCGTGCCCACCGCCGGGCCCACGGCCAGCGCGAGCTGCTTGACCAGGGCGAACGCCGAGTTGTACTGCCCGATCAGGGAGGACGGCGCCAGGTCGGCGACCAGCGGCGCCGCCGTCGGCGACAGCAGCGACTCGCCGAAGCCGAAGAGGGCGTACGTGGAGATCAGGAGCACCGTCGCCACGGCATGGGCGCCGTGGATCAGGCCGGACGCCCCGGCCGCGAGCCACGCCACGGTCCAGATCACGCCGACCATCGCCATGACACGGCTGCGCCGCCGCCGCTCCACCACCTTGAGCACCACGAACTGCGCCGCCACGATCGCCGCGGTGTTGGCCGCCAGCGCCACGCCCAGCGTCGCCGGCGAGATCCGGGTGACCTCGGTCGCGTACGCCGCGAGCCCCGACTCGAACTGTCCGTAGCAGGCGAAGAACAGCACGAAGCCCAGCCCGCACAGCCACATCATCCGGCGATCGGTGAGCAGCGCCCGCCACGCCCCCTCGGGACGCGCCGCGCTCGGCACCGCGTCCGCCACCTTCGGGGACCGGGGCAGCCGGACGGTGGCCAGCGTCGCGCCCAGGACGAGGAACATCGTCGCTTCGATGGAGAACAGCCGGACGAAGCTGGAGGCGGCGTGCTCGTCGACGAGCAGACCGCCGATCAGCCCACCGATGCCCAGCCCCAGGTTGTTCAGGAAGAACTGGGTGGCGAAGGCGCGCGAACGGGTCACCGGGGTGGAGCACCACACGATCATCGTCGCGAGCGCCGGCTGGATCACCGCGATCCCCGCGCCGAGCGCCAGTGCGGCGGCGATGACCAGCGGCTCGCTGCCGGAGAGCCCGAGCCCCAGCGAACCGGCGGCGGCGAGCACCGAACCCACCAGGGCGACGGGCAGCGGACCCCGCCGGTCGATGGCCCGACCGGTGAAGGGCAGCACGGCCAGTGCCGCGACGGCCAGCATCATGACGACGAAACCGGCCGTACTCGCGCCAAGGTCGCGCACCTTCGCCACATAGACGTACAGATACGGAACCGTGAAGCCATTGCCGAACGCGCTCAGCGCGTTGCCCAGCTGGATCCGCCGCAGCGCGGCGCCCATCGCGGTGGTCACACTCACCTGCCTTGCTCATGTCGGAAGACGTCGGACGGAGAAGCCCCAGGCGGACGGAACCCGGCCGAGGCGCGGGGCCCTGACCGGGTCGGTAGGCGGCCTGGGCCCACGGGTGGTGGCAGACCGGACTGTCTCAACCTGAAGACTTCAACACTAAAGTTCGAAGCTAAAGATTACACAGCGAAGGACTTCGATGACAATGAGAGCCGTGTCATACTGCCCGGCATGCCCGAGACCGCAGAACCGGCCCGCAATCCGGCCGAGCCGAGCCTCGAAGTACAGATCGCGGCCTACCAGCGCGAGTTCCAGGACCTCGACCCCCAGGTGGAGCAGGTCGTCTCCGCCCTCCAGCGCCTCAACCGCCGGATGAACGTCGCCTACGGGCGGCAGACCGCCACCCTCGGCATGAGCAACGCCGAGTGGGAGGTGCTCAAGGCCCTGGTCGTCTCGGGGGCGCCCTACCGCCTCGGCCCCGGAGAGCTGGCCAAGCGCCTCGGTCTCACGCCGGCCGCCATGACCCACCGCATCGACCGCATGGCGAACGAGGGACTGGTGACCCGGGAACGGGATGAGGCCAACCGGGTGCGCGTCATCGTGGAGCTCACCCACGACGGCCGGGAGAAGTGGCTGGAGGCGATGCGCATGGCCTCCGTCTTCGAGGAAGACCTGCTCCAGGACCTGACGAGTGACGAGCGCGGCGTCCTCGGAGAGCTGCTGACGCGTCTCCTGCGCCGCGTCGAAGACGCCCAGCCGGATGCCGAAGGCCGGCTCAACGACCTCGGATGAGCCAACGGGCGTAATGAGGCGTGGCGGGCACCGCCTCGTGTTCCGCCCCTGGCTCGCTCTTCTCCGCAGACTCTCGACCGACGGCCTCCGGAACGCTGGCCGAATCAGTCCCCGCCGAGGTTGACACGATCTTCGGGCATCCGTAGTGTTCTCCGGGTTGCCACGGGACGGAACGGTTCTGCGGCACACTTCTCGCCGCACCGGCGGCACCCACTACCGCACGACTCCTGAACGGGACGAATTTCGGCATGCCGAAATTCTTTCCACCGGGCCGATTAGGCGCCGGACAGGAAATCCGCTAAAGTAGTGAACATGCCGGAAGGCGCGAAAAACCCGCCCATCGGGGCCGGAAACGGAAAGCGGAAACGCGAAACGGATCTGGTAAAGTGGAAACCGCGAGAAAGGCGGC
>NZ_JBEXNM010000144.1:0-2540 GCF_040611095.1 Streptomyces sp. NPDC003077
GCGCCCCTATCATCTCGGCACCATTTGGGCGTGGTCGTGTTTTCAGTGCGCCCCCCGGTGGACGACAAGAAGCGCCCGCAGGGGGGGGCGGCCGGCCCCGCGTCGGCGGGTGCCGGCCGTCCCCTGCAGCCGTGAGCGGTCGAGTTGTACGTGCGCCCCGCTCAGGGGCGGCTGCGTCGGATCAGCCCTTGACCTGGATGTCGCTGAAGACCGGGACGCTGAAGGGGTTGAGCGCGACGTTGGAGACGTTCTCCGACCAGCCGACGGTGCCGTTCTGGTAGAAGAGCGGGATGTTCACCGCGTCCTTGATGACGACCTTCTCGGCCTGCTTGTAGAGGTCGGTCGCCTTCTTGATGTCCGGCTCGGCGGCTGCCTTCTCCATCAGCTCGTCGAACTCCTTGTTGCTCCACTTGCCGTCGTTGGAGCTGGCCCCGGTCTTGTACAGCGGGGTCAGGAAGTTCTCGATGTGCGGGTAGTCCATCTGCCAGCCGGCGCGGAACGGACCGTTCATCTCGCCCTTGGTGATCTGGTTGCGGAAGTCACCGAAGGTACCGATCGGGTTGCCCACGCACGCCTTGTCGTCGCCGAGGGCCTTGTTGATGCTGTTGCAGGCCGCGTCCGCCCACTGCTTGTGGGAGTCCTTGTCGGCGTTGTAGTTGATGGTCAGCTTGCCGCCCGGGATGCCGCCGCCCTCTTCGATGAGCTTCTTGGCCTCGGTCGGGTTGTACGAGCAGACGTCGCCGCAGATGTTCTTGTCGTAGCCGTTGGCCTCGCCGAGCACCGGGGAGGTGAGGTCGACCATCGGCGTACGGGTGTTGTTGTAGATCTTCTCCGTGATGCTCTTGCGGTCGATCGCCATGGAGATGCCGCGGCGGACCTTCTCCATGCCGGGCTTGTTCCACTCGGGCTTGTAGAACGGGAAGGTCACGGCCTGGTAGATACCCGAGGGCTGGGTGAGGTAGTTGCCCTTGAGGTCGGTCTTGGCGTTCTTGATCTGCTCCGCCGGGATGTCGTCGTCGACATCGAGGTTGCCGGCCTGGAGGGCGGCGTACGCGGCGCTGGAGTCGGTGAAGACCTGGAGCAGGACGCCCTTGTTCTTCGGCTTGTGCAGGCCGGTGTAGTACTTGTTCGGGACGAGCTTCATCAGCTTGCCCCGCTCGTACGACTCCACGGCGTACGGGCCGTTGCCGACCGGCTTCTTCAGGTATTCCTCGTGCTTGTCGAAGAACAGCTTGGGCAGCGGCGCGAACGCCTTGTAGCCCAGGCGGACCGGCCAGGTCGAGAACTTCTTGTTGAGCTTGACCGTGAAGGTGGTGTCGTTGACGACCTTCAGGCCCGACAGCGTCTGCGCGGTGGGCTTGCCGTCCTCGGGGGAGGTCTTGTCGTAGCCCTCGATGTCGGAGAAGAAGTACGCGTTCTTCTGCTTGTTGGTGGCAAGCGCGGCGTAGTTCCAGGCGTCCACGAACGACTTCGCGGTGATCGGCTCGCCGTTGGAGAACTTCTGCCCCGGCTTGATCTTGATGGTGAAGTTCTGGGCGTCCTTGGACTCGATGGACTCCGCCGCGGCGTCCTTCGCCTCACCCGTCTTGGGGTCGTACTCCTTCAGATTCATGAAGATCTGGTCGAGCACCTTGCCGCCGAGCACCTCATTGGTGTTCGCGGGCTCCAGCGGGTTCTGCGGGTCGCCCCAGTTCGCCCGGACGAAACCGGCCTCGGCGCCCGAGCTCTTGCCGCCGCCACCGCAGGCCGTGGCCGTCAGAGCAACGGCGATCGCGCCCGCGACCCATATCGCACTTCTCGCACCGCGCATTGGGATGCCTCCTCATGAGTCCATTTACTGCATGGAAAGGAGCCGATCCCCGCTGACACCCCTGACAGCCGGTCACCAGCCCCCGATGCTCGTGAGTCGGCGCTCCCCACAGCGCGTGACCCATTGACCCGAGCTCAATTCCCACCAGTGTTAGGCACTTAGGCCCCATAAACCACGCGTAAGGGGTCTCGTTTTGATCACATCCGGTCGCGATGGGTTCGGAATCCGGACAAAACAATCCATCCAGAGGGTCACGAATGGGACTAGCCGACCTATTGATGGTGATCTACGTCCGGTATGCGGGGCTTCTGTACGCCTGACGGCCCGTTATGACTCTTGACGGGGGGTGTGCGCGGGTGCTAGGCGGGCGCGGTATCCGGGCGCCCCTGCGGGCCGGGAGGCGGGAGGGGGGTGGTGGGGATGGGGTGGGAGGGGTGGGTGGGGACTGGTTGTTCGTTACGGTGCGTGATGGGCGTAAACGATGGCGTCGGCCGCGGTGTTACTGCGTGTGAGCGGGTGGTGCGGCGGTGGCACGGTGAGCGGATCGGTTCCGGTATGGCGTTGGCGCAGTGACCGGTCCGGTTCCGGCGCGAGACTGATCGATCGGTTCGGTTCCGGTATGGCGTTGGCGCAGTGACCGGTCCGGTTCCGGCGCGAGACTGATCGATCGGTTCGGTTCCGGTGCGGATACGACGCCACCCCGGCGCCCGCGTCGATCGACGTGGGCGCC
>NZ_JBEXNM010000145.1:0-2367 GCF_040611095.1 Streptomyces sp. NPDC003077
GGGGGTGGGGGGGGGGGGGGGGGGGCGCGCCCCCCGCCCACCGGCCGCGCCTCCGCGATCACCGGCTCGATGGGGGCGCGCAGCTTCGGGCCCGTTCAACGCTGGGACGGGGACGGGGACGGGACAGCCTTCACCGGCCCCGCATCGGCCCCCACCTCGTCATCAGCACAGGCGGCGAGCCGACGGGCCAGGGAGCGGACGTGCTCGCGCAGCGCGTCCGGGTACTCGATGACGAACGGCCGATCGAGCCAGGCCAGAACGGAAGGGACCCGCTCCAGCCGCTCGGCCCGCAGCCGGACCCGCACCCACCCGTCGTCCTCCCCGGCCCCGGAGACGGCCTCGGAGACGACCCGGGAGCCGGACGACTCGGTTGATTCCGAGCCTTCCGAGGCCTCCGAGCCCTCCAGGGCTTCCGACGCCTCCACCACCTCAGACACATCGGAAGACTCCACCACCTCGGACGTCCCGGAAGACTCCGCCACCCCGGAACCCCCACCCCCCGCGGAGGCCCCAGAAGCCGCCGCCCGATCACGCCCCGACCCTCCACCAGCCGCCCCCGCCACCCCACCAGGCAGCTCCTCAACGGTGACCATCCCCGCCGGAAACAAGCCCCGCACCTCCTCCACCCCGCCCCGAACCCGCAGCGACACCTCATGCCGATAGGGCACTTCGGCCAGCCCCGACAGCACCCGCGCCGCCGGATCGAACCCCTCCGGCACCTCGAACGACCCCGGCAGCATCCTTGCGTTCGCGATGCGGTCCAGCCGGAACGTGCGGATCTCGTCGCTGGCCGAGTCCGCCCCGGTGACGTACCAGCGTCCGGAGTGGACGACGATCCCGTACGGGTGCACGGTGCGTTCGCTGTGCCGGCCGTCCCAGGAGGTGTAGCGGACGGCGACCGGTCGGCGCTGCCGCGCCGCCTCCGCGAGCAGCAGCAGGACGTCCGTCTCCTGGGTGGCCGCCGGGCGGTCGGGGGCGGTGAAGTCGACGGTGGCCAGCAGCGCGTCCAGGCGTCGGCCGAGCGTCTCGGGGAGCACCCGGCGCACCTTGGCGGCGGCGCTCTCCAAGGCCGTCCCGGACGTGGTCGTCAGCCCGGCCCGCCGCCCCGCGACCAGGCCGAGCAGGACGGCCAGCGCTTCGTCGTCGGTGAGCATCAGCGGGGGCATCCGGTAGCCGGGGGCGAGCCGGTAGCCCCCGTACCGGCCGCGCACCGACCGGACCGGGATGTCCAGGTCGGTCAGGTGGCTGACGTAGCGCCGGACGGTGCGCTCGTCCACGTCGAGCCGGTCGGCGAGGTCGGCGACGGTGCGGGTGCCGCCGGCCTGGAGGATTTCGAGCAGGGCGAGCACGCGGGCGGTCGGTCGGGTCATGGCGGAAGTATCTCCGAACGATCTCCGAATACCGGGCGGATACTGCCCGGTATTGCCTTTAGCGTTCTGGCCATGGCGAACTACGTACTTCTCCCCGGTTTCTGGCTCGGTTCCTGGGCCTGGCGTTCCGTGACGGCCGAACTGCGCGGCCACGGGCACGATGTCCATCCGCTGAGCCTGACGGGCATGGGTGAGCGGGCGCACCTGGCCCGGCCCGACACCGACCTGGAGACGCACATCACCGACGTGCTCAACCTCATCCGGTACGAGGACCTGCACGACGTGGTGCTGGTCGGTCACAGCTACGCCGGTGCGGTGGTGATCCCGAGCGTCGCGGACCGGATGCCGGAACGCGTCAGGCAACTCGTCTTCGTCGACAGCGGACCGCTGCCGGACGGCATGTCCCAGGCGCAGTTCGGCTCGCCGGAGGAGCAGGCCCGCGACGCCGAACTGGTCCGCACGGCGGGGCATGGCCGGCAACTGCCGCCTCCGCCGTGGGAGCAACTTGCCTCTGAGGTGCACGGTTTGCCCGACGGCACGCTGGAGCGGCTGACGCGGCTCTCGACGCCGCAGCCGTGGGCCACCGCCACCACCCCGGTCCGGCTGACCGGAGCCTGGGAGAAGCTGCCGCGACTGCACGTGCTGTGCAGCTTCACGGTGGAACAGATGCGGGCGATGGCCGCCACCGTCCCGGCCTTCCGGCACATGGTGGCCGACGGCTGCACGTACCGGGAACTGCCCGGCTGGCACTGGCCGATGTTCGACCAGCCCGGCGAACTGGCGGCGATCCTGCACGAGGCGGCGGCCGGGCCATCGTCAGAAGAAGCAGAAGGAGCAGAAGGAGCAGAAGGAAGGGGCAACTAGCAGATCAAAGACGGCCCAAACGGCACATCAGGGGCAGGCGGCCACGGTAAATGGCGAGACAAGACACAGCAATAACTTGTGCAACCTTTACCTTTCCTTGATCGTCCAAGTGGTGCGCCGGAGCCCCGGCGCA
>NZ_JBEXNM010000146.1:0-1549 GCF_040611095.1 Streptomyces sp. NPDC003077
AAACCGCCATCCGCACCACCACCCTCACCCGACGCCTCACCCCCACACCCACCCCCAGCAAAACCACAACCAACACATTCAAACCCCACCCCCACGGCACCACCCTCATCACCGGCACCGGAGCCCTCGCCCACCACATCGCCCGCTGGCTCGCCCACCACGGCACCCCCCACATCCACCTCACCAGCCGCCAAGGCCCCAACACCCCCGACATCCACCACCTCGTCAAAGAACTCCAACAACTCGGAACCACCACCACCATCACCACCTGCGACACCACCAACCCCCACCAACTCAAAAACCTCCTCACCACCATCCCCACCGAACACCCCCTCACCGCCATCTACCACACAGCCGGAGCGCCGGGCGGCGACCCGTTGGAGACGATGGACGCCGACGGGCTGGTGAGGCCGATCGCGGCGAAGGTCATGGGTGCCGTCCTGCTGGACGAGTTGCTGCACGACACTCCGTTGGACGCGTTCGTCCTGTTCTCGTCCAACGCCGGGGTCTGGGGCAGCGCGGGCCAGGGCTCCTACGCGGCGGCCAACGCCTTCCTCGACGCCCTCGCCGAGCGGCGCCGGGCCCGGGGTCTGGCCGCCACTTCGGTGGCCTGGGGCCTGTGGGCGGGGGACGGCATGGGCAAGGCGGCCGACGACGGTTACTGGCGGCGGCGGGGGCTGCGTCCCATGGACCCGCGGTTGGCGGTCGCGGCGCTCCAGGAGGCGTTGGAGCGCGACGAGACGTTCGTCGCCGTGGCCGATGTGGATTGGGAGACCTTCGCGCCCGCGTTCACCGTCTCCCGTCCCAGTCCGCTGCTGGACGACATCCCGGAGGCGCGCGCCGCGCTGGCCGGGGCCTCGGGTCCGGACCCGGCACGGGACGCGGCTCCCGAGGCCGCCACCGGCGTGGAGCTGTACGGACGGCTGGCCGGCCTGTCCGAACGGGAGCGGCAGCGCGTCCTGAGCGAGTTGATCCGCACCCACGCGGCGTCCGTCCTCGGGCACGCCTCCGCCGACCAGGTGGACGAGGACCGGACCTTCCTGGAGCTGGGTTTCGACTCCCTGACCGCCGTGGAACTGCGCAACCGCCTGTCCACCGCGATCGGGACCCGGCTGCCCACCACCATCGTCTTCGACCACCCCTCTCCGGGCGCGCTGGCGGTGTGCCTCTGGGAGGAGTACGTGCGGACGGCGGCGCCCGCCGGGGCCGCTCCGGCGAGCCCGGAGGAGGCACGCGTCCGCCAGGCGCTGGCGAGCGTGCCGCTGGAACGGTTGCGTGAGGCGGGCGTGCTGGACGTACTCCTGCGGCTCGCCGAAGCCGGTGCCGATGACGGAGGCCTGGGCCGGGGCGACGAAGGCCCGGGCCGGAACGGGGACGGGCTCCGTGCTTCCGGCGCCGTCGGACGGTCCCTCGACGCGGACGGCCCCGGACAGCCGACCCGCGTCGCGGACATCGACGAGATCGACGAACTGGACGCGGCAGACCTCGTCCGCCTCGCCCTCGAAGGCACCGACGCCTGACCGGGGGCGGCGCCCCTGCCCGCCCCCGG
>NZ_JBEXNM010000147.1:0-1331 GCF_040611095.1 Streptomyces sp. NPDC003077
TAATGGTCTTCTATCTTATTATTGTTGTTAATCGTTTTGCGTGTTGGTTTTTGGGTGGGGGCCGTCCGGCGGCCCGGGGGCGCGTTACCACCCCCTTCCCTCACATCTCGCGGTGCCTTGGGTCAGGCGACAACGGTCAGAGCTGGCCGCCGACGAAGGTGGTCAGGTCCACCAGGCGGTTGGAGTAGCCCCACTCGTTGTCGTACCAGCCGATGACCTTAACGCTCTTGCCCTGCGCCATGGTCAGGGAGGAGTCGAAGGTGCAGGAGGCGGGCCAGTTGACGATGTCCGAGGAGACGATCGGGTCCTCGGTGTACTCCAGGATGCCCTTGAGCTGGCCCTCGGCCGCCTTCTGGAAGGCCTCGTTGATCTCTTCCTTGGTGACCTCGCGGTCCAGCTCGACGACCAGGTCGGTCACGGAGCCGGTGGGGACCGGGACGCGCATGGCGATGCCGTCCAGCTTGCCCTTGAGCTGCGGGAGGACCAGGGCGGTGGCCTTGGCGGCACCGGTGGTGGTCGGGATGATGTTCTCCGCGGCGGCGCGGGCGCGGCGCAGGTCCTTGTGCGGGAAGTCCAGGATGCGCTGGTCGTTGGTGTACGCGTGGACCGTCGTCATCAGGCCCTTGACGATGCCGAAGTGCTCGTCCAGAACCTTGGCCATCGGCGCCACGCAGTTGGTGGTGCAGGAGGCGTTGGAGATGACGTGGTGGTTGGCCGCGTCGTACTTGTCCTGGTTGACGCCCATCACGATCGTGATGTCCTCGTCCTTGGCGGGCGCGGAGATCAGGACCTTCTTGGCGCCGGCCGCGATGTGCTTCTCGGCGTCGGCCTTCTTGGTGAAGATGCCGGTGGACTCGATGACGATGTCGGCACCCAGCTCGCCCCAGGGCAGGTTCGCCGGGTCGCGCTCGGCCATCGTCTTGAACGTCATGTCGCCGACCGTGATGGTGTCGTCGGTGTGGCTGACATCCTGCTTCAGGCGACCCAGGATGGTGTCGTACTTCAGCAGGTGAACCAGGGTGGCGTTGTCGGTCAGGTCGTTGACACCGACGATCTCGATGTCCGCGCCCTGCTCCAGGAGCGCGCGGAAGTAGTTACGACCAATGCGGCCGAATCCGTTGATGCCTACGCGGATCGTCACGAACCGATCTCCTCGTTGGTACGCCGGTCTGTGCAGATACCGGCGAGCTGTATTGGGATGTCCCCGACCGCCTCCGACCCTACCTCCAATACGAGACGTACGTGACATTGACAGGGACGGTCCGCGCCCCCACGCGTGGGGGCGGGCCACCCCCACAACCCCGGAGCACGCAGAGTTGTAAGTCCAAAAA
>NZ_JBEXNM010000148.1:0-1210 GCF_040611095.1 Streptomyces sp. NPDC003077
AATAGCGGGTCGTAACTTCAGAACCAACACAGTGAACGCGAGCAACTGAGGACAAGCCCTCGGCCTATTAGTACCAGTCAACTCCACCCGTTACCAGGCTTCCATATCTGGCCTATCAACCCAGTCGTCTACTGGGAGCCTTACCCCATCAAGTGGGAGGGAGCCCTCATCTCGAAGCAGGCTTCCCGCTTAGATGCTTTCAGCGGTTATCCTTTCCGAACGTAGCCAACCAGCCATGCCCTTGGCAGAACAACTGGCACACCAGAGGTTCGTCCGTCCCGGTCCTCTCGTACTAGGGACAGCCCTTCTCAAGACTCCTACGCGCACAGCGGATAGAGACCGAACTGTCTCACGACGTTCTAAACCCAGCTCGCGTACCGCTTTAATGGGCGAACAGCCCAACCCTTGGGACCGACTCCAGCCCCAGGATGCGACGAGCCGACATCGAGGTGCCAAACCATCCCGTCGATATGGACTCTTGGGGAAGATCAGCCTGTTATCCCCGGGGTACCTTTTATCCGTTGAGCGACGGCGCTTCCACAAGCCACCGCCGGATCACTAGTCCCTACTTTCGTACCTGCTCGACCCGTCAGTCTCACAGTCAAGCTCCCTTGTGCACTTACACTCAACACCTGATTGCCAACCAGGCTGAGGGAACCTTTGGGCGCCTCCGTTACCCTTTAGGAGGCAACCGCCCCAGTTAAACTACCCACCAGACACTGTCCCTGATCCGGATCACGGACCCAGGTTAGACATCCAGCACGACCAGAGTGGTATTTCAACAACGACTCCCCTCGAACTGGCGTCCAAGGTTCACAGTCTCCCACCTATCCTACACAAGCCGAACCGAACACCAATATCAAGCTATAGTAAAGGTCCCGGGGTCTTTTCGTCCTGCTGCGCGAAACGAGCATCTTTACTCGTAGTGCAATTTCACCGGGCCTATGGTTGAGACAGCCGAGAAGTCGTTACGCCATTCGTGCAGGTCGGAACTTACCCGACAAGGAATTTCGCTACCTTAGGATGGTTATAGTTACCACCGCCGTTTACTGGCGCTTAAGTTCTCAGCTTCGCCCTGTCGAAACAGAGCTAACCGGTCCCCTTAACGTTCCAGCACCGGGCAGGCGTCAGTCCGTATACATCGCCTTACGGCTTCGCACGGACCTGTGTTTTTAGTAAACAGTCGCTTCTCGCTGGTCTCTGCGGCCAC
>NZ_JBEXNM010000149.1:0-1071 GCF_040611095.1 Streptomyces sp. NPDC003077
TTTGAGTAGCGTGCCCAAGACCCGAAGCGGAGTGATCTAGCCATGGGCAGGTTGAAGCGGCTGTAAGAGGTCGTGGAGGACCGAACCCACCAGGGTTGAAAACCTGGGGGATGACCTGTGGTTAGGGGTGAAAGGCCAATCAAACTCCGTGATAGCTGGTTCTCCCCGAAATGCATTTAGGTGCAGCGTCGTGTGTTTCTTGCCGGAGGTAGAGCACTGGATAGGCGATGGGCCCTACCGGGTTACTGACCTTAGCCAAACTCCGAATGCCGGTAAGTGAGAGCGCGGCAGTGAGACTGTGGGGGATAAGCTCCATGGTCGAGAGGGAAACAGCCCAGAGCATCGACTAAGGCCCCTAAGCGTGTGCTAAGTGGGAAAGGATGTGGAGTCGCAGAGACAACCAGGAGGTTGGCTTAGAAGCAGCCACCCTTGAAAGAGTGCGTAATAGCTCACTGGTCAAGTGATTCCGCGCCGACAATGTAGCGGGGCTCAAGCACACCGCCGAAGTCGTGTCATTGCAGCACATACCTCTAACGGGGGCTGTGATGGGTAGGGGAGCGTCGTGTGCCGGGTGAAGCAGCCGCGGAAGCGAGTTGTGGACGGTTCACGAGTGAGAATGCAGGCATGAGTAGCGATACAAGAGTGGGAAACTCTTGCGCCGATTGACTAAGGGTTCCTGGGTCAAGCTGATCTGCCCAGGGTAAGTCGGGACCTAAGGCGAGGCCGACAGGCGTAGTCGATGGACAACCGGTTGATATTCCGGTACCCGCTTTGAAGCGCCAAACATCGAATCAGGCGATGCGAAGCCCGTGAAGCCGCCCCTGATCCCTTTGGGTGAGGGGGAGTGGTGGAGCCGGTGACCCAGACTTGTAGTAGGTGAGTGATGGGGTGACGCAGGAAGGTAGTCCAGCCCGGGCGGTGGTTGTCCCGGGGTAAGGGTGTAGCCCGTTGTGTAGGCAAATCCGCACAACATGCAGGGTGAGACCTGATGCCGAGCCGATTGTGGTGAAGTGGATGATCCTATGCTGTCGAGAAAAGCCTCTAGCGAGTTTCATGGCGGCCCGTACCCTA
>NZ_JBEXNM010000150.1:0-1054 GCF_040611095.1 Streptomyces sp. NPDC003077
GGCCGTTTTTGTGTCGTCGGGCGGCCCCGGGTGGCGGCGCCACCCAGCCCGCCGCCGCCGGGCATTTTCGGCGAGCGGGGGGAAGAGTTCCCGCGCGCATTCCTCAAGGTAAAAGGCAGGGGAACGAACCTATGCGACAGGTCGCGAAGAAGGGCCTGCTCACGATTGCGGCGGCGGGCGGAATGTTCGCCGCCGCGGGCGGCCACGCGTACGCCGATTCCGGAGCCCAAGGACACGCGGCCAATTCGCCGGGTGTCCTGGCCGGCAACACGGTCCAGCTTCCGATGGACGTCCCGGTGCAGGCCTGTGGGAACACCGTGAATGTCGTCGGGTTGCTCAATCCGGCGGCGGGCAACAGGTGCGTCACGGGAGCCGGCGGTGCGCACGGCCATCACCAGGGCGGAGGGCAGCACGGCTCCGCCCAGACCCAGGGGGCGGCGGCCGGGTCGCCCGGTGTCGCCGCGGGCAACGCCGTGCAGATGCCCGTCGACGTGCCGGTCAACATCTGCGGGAACAGCGTCTCGGTCGTCGGCCTCGCGAACCCGGCGATGGGCAACACCTGCACCGAGGACTCGACGGTGCCCCCGTCGGCCGGCACGGACCACCCGCGGCAGCCGTCCGAGGACCCGACGGCTCCCGCGCCGGCCAAGCCCCGCGACTCCTCCACCCACGGATCGGTCGCCCATGGCCCGGCCGCCCACGGCTCGACTGCGCACGGCCCGGCCGCCCATGTCCCGGGGGACCCGCGCTCCGGGCAGCCCGCGGCCGGTTACCCGGGCCAGGGACCGCGGACCCCCATGGCGCAGCCCCACGGCGGGCACGCGCAGATCGGCACCCCGCCCGGGGTGCAGGGAGCGGCCGACGGGGAACTCGCGCAGACGGGTGCCGGACCGATCGGTTTCGCGGCGCCCGCAGGAGCCGCGCTGCTGCTCGGCGGCGCGGTGCTCTACCGGCGTTCCCGGTCCGCCCGGCGCTGATCGGCCGTACCGGCCTTCGCGTCGCGCCCGGACACGGACGCGTCAGAACGCGATGGAGCGGGCCCCGGCTCTCCGGG